>DPHD01000064.1:0-32009 GCA_003523085.1 Oceanospirillaceae bacterium
ACTTTCCCCGGACACTAGTGGACGAAGGTCAGGATCTCATGAACCCGGCTAAGATACCGGCCTGCGCCGGTATGACGGAAAGTAACGCCGGTATGACGCGAAGGCCCCGTCATCCTGACGAAGGTCAGGATCTCAGGAACTTGGCTAAGATACCGGCCTGCGCCGGTATGACGGAAAGTAACGTCGGTATGACGCGAAGGCCCCGTCATCCTGACCACTAGCAGGTCATCCTGACGAAGGTCAGGATCTCAGGAACCCGGCTAAGATACCGGCCTACGTCGGTATGACGGAAAGTAACGCCGGTATGACGGGACCCTTCAGCGCCTAAGCGCTAAAGGCTCGACCGCCCATAAGGTGCAAGTGGATGTGATACACCACTTGGCCGCCGTCTGGATTGCAGTTCATTTGCACGCGATAACCACCCTCGGCCACCCCCGCTTCCTTGGCTAGCTTAGCCGCGGTTAACATCATCTGGCCTAATAGGGCCTGATGTTCTGGGTTGGCATCGTTGAGGGTGGCAATGGGCTGCTTGGGAATGATCAAGTAGTGCACAGGAGCCTTGGGTGCAATATCTTTAAAAGCCAATAACAGCTCATCTTCATAGACAATATCAGCTGGAATTTCTCGGCTGATAATTTTATCAAATATAGTGCCCATGGCGGCCTCCTGTTAGTGCAGTTGCTCGCGAGCAATAGCCCGATAAGCGATATCGCGTCGACAAAACTTACCTTGCCACTCAACCTTATCAGCTAACTCATACGCTTGATGTTGGGCTTGGCCCACGGTCTCACCTAAAGCCACCGCACACAAAACACGGCCACCGTTGGTAACGACCATGCCCTCTTCGTTAAGTGCGGTACCCGCATGGAAGATTTTGGTGTCTTTGTTCAACTCTTCTGGCAGGTTGATTACGTCGCCCTTGGGATAGGCGCCTGGGTATCCAGCGGCGGCCAATACTACACCAACGGCTGGGCGCTCATCCCACTGAGCCAAGGTTTGGTCCAACACGCCCATTGCGCCGGCCACACACAGCTCGACGATGCTATTTTTCAAACGTATCAGGATAGGTTGGGTTTCTGGGTCGCCGAGGCGGCAATTAAATTCAATTACTTTGGGGGTGCCGTCGGCGGTGACCATAATGCCGGCATATAAAAAACCGGTATACACGTGGCCATCTGCTGCCATGCCTTCTACGGTGGGCGTGATTACTTCATCGACAATACGTTGGTGCATTGCATCGTTCACCACTGGCGCGGGGGAATAGGCTCCCATGCCACCCGTGTTGGGGCCTTGATCACCCTCGTCGCGGGCTTTGTGGTCTTGGCTAGAGGCTAACGGTAATATATTTTTACCGTCGGCCATAACAATAAAGCTGGCTTCTTCGCCCGCCAAAAACTCTTCAATAACCACGCGGCTACCGGCCTCACCAAAAGCATTGCCCGCTAACATATCTTCTACTGCGGTGCAGGCTTGCGCTACTGTTTCGGCTACAATAACGCCCTTGCCAGCCGCTAAACCATCGGCTTTTATGACGATGGGTGCGCCTTGAACTTTGATATATTCTATTGCGGGTGCAATTTCTGTGAAGGTCTCGTAGGCCGCGGTAGGGATGGCGTGACGCTTAAGAAAATCTTTGGCAAAGGCCTTAGATCCTTCCAGTTGTGCAGCGCCTTTTGTGGGTCCAAAGATATCCATGTCGGCGGCGCGAAACACGTCCACTATGCCTGCCACTAACGGCGCTTCTGGACCAACAATAGTAATGTCCACGGCATTGGCTTGGGCGAAGGCTAATAGGCCTTCGATGTCCATGACGTCTATGGCCACGTTCTTTGTTTTGTTTTCTAGGGCTGTGCCAGCATTACCCGGTGCTACAAAAATATTGTGCACACCACGGTTTTTGGAGGCCTGCCACGCAAGGGCGTGTTCACGGCCGCCACTGCCAATAATTAGTACATTCATTTTGTTCTAGTCCTATTAATGACGGAAGTGACGCATGCCGGTAAAGATCATGCTGATATTGTGCTCATCGGCAGCGGCAATGATTTCATCATCACGCATGGAGCCACCTGGCTGAATAATCGCACTAATGCCCGCTGCCGCTGCGGCATCAATACCGTCACGGAAGGGAAAGAAGGCATCTGACGCCATGACCGAACCTTTAACTTCCAAACCTTCATCACTGGCCTTAATACCAGCAATCTTAGCGCTGTATACGCGGCTCATTTGACCAGCGCCTACACCAATGGTCATGCCACCTTTGCAATACACAATGGCGTTAGACTTAACATACTTGGCGACTTTCCAGGCAAATTGCAGGTCGTGCATTTCGGCTTCTGTGGGCATACGCTCACTCACAATCTTTAGATCTGCCTCCAACATTTGGCCTAAGTCTCGGTCTTGGACCAACAAACCACCGGTGACGCGTTTGTAATCCAGCTCGGCGGCGTGCAAGTGGGGCAGGTCGCCACAGCTTAAAACACGTACATTGGGCTTGCGGGCTAAGGCAGTCGCTGCAGATGGACTCACACTTGGGGCAATAATCACTTCTACAAACTGTTGGTCGATAATGCGCTGGGCCGTGGCTACATCGAGTTCGCGGTTAAAGGCAATAATGCCGCCAAAGGCCGAGGTACTGTCGGTACTGTAGGCTTTGTCATAGGCTTCGGTGATGTCTTTACCCATGGCCACGCCACATGGGTTGGCGTGTTTTACAATCACACAGGCAGGGTCTTGGAAGGCCTTTACGCACTCCAAAGCCGCGTCTGTATCGGCGATATTGTTAAACGACAAGGCTTTGCCTTGTAGTTGTGATGAGGTTGCGATACATGCTTCTTTAGGTTCATGTTCTACGTAAAAGGCCGCGTCTTGATGGGGGTTTTCACCGTAACGCATGTCCTGCATTTTGCTGAACTGAGTGTTAAACGTGCGTGGGAACTTAGAGCTGGTATCCAGCTGTGCACCAAGGTAGTTGGCAATCGCGCCATCGTACTTGGCTGTGTGTTCAAAGGCCTTGCAAGCTAGGTCTGTGCGAGTGGCTTGGCTCAAGCCGCCGTTGACTGCAAGCTCGTCCAAGATGGCAGTGTAATCAGAGGAGTTGACTACAATGGCTACACTTTTGTTGTTTTTAGCCGCCGAGCGCACCATAGTGGGGCCGCCAATGTCGATGTTCTCAGTAGCCATGTCTAAGGTGCAATCATCACGTTCGATGGTGGCTTGAAAGGGATAAAGGTTGACTACAACTAGGTCAATGGCATCGATGCCATGTGCGGCCATTATGCCTTCATCTTGGCCGCGACGGCCCAAAATGCCGCCATGAATCTTGGGGTGCAAGGTTTTAACTCGACCATCCATCATTTCTGGAAAACCAGTATAGTCGGATACCTCGGTAGCAGCGACGCCAGCATCGGTTAACAGCTTAAAAGTACCGCCGGTGGAGAGGATTTCCACACCCTTTTCGGTGAGCTGCTGGGCAAATTCAACAATGCCTCGCTTGTCTGAGACGCTGATAAGGGCGCGGTTGATGGCTTGATGGTCTGACATGTGAATATCCTTTTAACGGCGGTGAATATGGCGGGTTAAAGTAGGTCGTACTGTTTTAATTTCTTGCGTAAAGTGCCACGGTTAAGCCCCAATAGAGTGGCGGCTTTAGATTGATTGTCTTGTGTGTGCTGCATCACACAGGTAAATAATGGCGCTTCAACTTGCTGCATAAATAGGTCGTAGAGTTCGGTGGTGTGCTGGCCATCCAGTTCTGCAAAATAGGCGGTGAGGGCCTGTTCTACATTTTGTTTTAAGGTGAGGGCGGTGTGTTCGCTAGGCGCAGGGGTGATGTTAGTGCTGTTCATGGGTTGTTTAGTTACTTCTACTAACTGAGTCATAAAATTAAGCCGCCTGCAGACTGGCGTGTTGAAAGTGGGATTTCAAAAATGCTAACTGCAGTTCTTGACTGGGTAATTGGTTAAAGGCTTGGCGTTGCTCTCGGTCGGGCTTAAGATACCAACCCACGTGTTTACGGGCAATGCGTGGGCCCATTAGATCGCCATATAATGCGTATAACCCCAGCAGATGCTGTTCTAACACCTGCCAAATTTGTGATGGTAAGGGTGCAGCAAGTTCGGAGCCGTGTTCAAGGTAGTGCAACACTTGCTCAAACAGCCATGGGTTGCCTTGCGCAGCGCGACCAAACATCAAACCATCGGCTTGAGTATGGGCCAATACCTTTGCTGCATCTTGGGCCGAGCAGATGTCACCATTGGCTAATACAGGAATTTCAATGACCTGTTTGATGGCCGCAATGGTGTCGTATTCAACTTCGCCTTTAAAGCCACAAGCACGGGTGCGCCCATGTACAGCTAATGTTTGAATGCCCGCGTCTTGAGCGATCTTGGCAATATCTACGCCATTGCGCTCATCAGCATTCCAACCGGTGCGAATTTTCAAGGTGACCGGTACCTCCACCGCTGCAACCACGGCCGTTAAAATGGCTTTAACCAGAGCGGGGTCGCGCAGCAGTGCTGAACCGGCCGCTTTTTTAAGCACCTTTTTGGCGGGGCAACCCATATTGATATCGATGATTTGTGCACCCAAAGCGACGTTAGCTTGGGCCGCGTGTGCCATTTGTTGTGGGTCACTGCCGGCAATTTGTATACTGATCGGGGTGCTGTCGTCTGCATGGGGCAGGCGTTTTTGAGACTTTTTGGTGTGCCACAATGATGTGTCTGAAGTGACCATTTCTGCAACCGCTAACCCCGCGCCAAGTTGACGGCATAAATGCCGAAATGGACGGTCGGTAATGCCTGCCATAGGCGCTAACACCAAGCCGTTGTCGAGCTGGTGAGGGCCAATGGCAAAGCCTTGAATAACGCTAGAGTGATTCATTATAGGTTCAAGGGCTGCTTGATAATCGCCAGAAGTGAGTCTAAATTCCAGGGCCCTATTGTACGATTTGTACGTTTTTTGCACAACTAATTTATCGGCTTTGGATAGCTTAGGTGGGGAATATGTGGTGCATTAAAAAAGCTGGTACAAAGCCACTACTATTACTGCAAGCAAACCCACACCAATACTCTGGCGCACGATGATTGGGTTGTTCTTGAGCATATGGTCATGGAACTTTAGGCCAATGAAGTGGCCGATACCTGCGGGTATTAGGAGCGCCAGCGACCACTGCCATTGGAGGTCTACGCCGGCAATCGCAAAGGCAGCCATTTTAATAACTACCAGAATAAACCAAAGCGCGAATAGCGTGTCTCGGTAGGCCGTTACGGCGAGTTTCTTTACGGCTACTGCAATAATGAGTGGTGCGCCAATTAGAGAGACGCCACTAAAATAGCCTCCCAGTATGAAGAGTAGGCGATCTACCCATGGTGACTGGCTGCGTATCTCCAGTTTGAAGATCCACGTGAGTGCGTAGAAACCAGTGATGCCGTAGATGATGAGGACCATCCATTCATTAGGCAGACTCAACAGGCCAATCACACCGATGAGCTTGGGAATGATCATCCAACTCAGGGATTGTTTTAGAAACACAAAATCAATGTTGTTGAAACTGCGGGCCGCCGTGATACTAGAAAAGATGAGTAAGTGAGTGGCCACTATGGGCAAAAAGAACAACGGTTGGTCTGCCACCATCAGCAACAAAGGCAGCGCCAAAGCCGCCCCGCCAAAACCAAGGCCCGCGCGTACAAAGCCCGACCATACAAAGATCAAGCCAATGGCCAATAACTGAGGGGTACTAAAGTCCAGAAGGTTCACCTTTAATAATTAAACCAACCGTGTAGGTCATAGACTATACCAGCCCCCGAAAAGCCTTTGCCCGCCAATACAAAACCCGTGAGAATAATACCCAAGGCCGAGCTGACCACGTTTTGGGTGGTGGGATACCCCATGACTTTCACCGGTTTGTGAATCAATTCATGGAAGTGTATGGATTCGTCTACCTGCTGCAGCAGTACTTTGGCTTGTTGAATTTGTTTATACAGCGCAGGCATTTCGGCGTTCTCTGCGTTCATGAGTTCCTGCTCCAACAGGAATAGCTGGTTTTGTAGCTGGTCGCGTTGGCTCGAACTGAGCGTTTGTAGTTTGGTGGCTTTGGAGATAGTGAAAATACAAATACTAGAAATCACTACAACGATTAATATAATGAGGTAAATGGTGGACACATGATGACGTGCCTGAGTCCAAGCAATCATGTTAAGAATGACCATACAACTAATAGCATAGAACAATAAAATGGAGTTGTAGGCTTGAATTCGCAGGTAAAACGCCTCACCAAAGGAACGTAATGTTTTGCGACACATCATCCACGCAAATACGTTACTGGGCTGGTTTAGGTCAATAAATAAATGGCCCTTAGGGTCTTGGTTTGAGTCTGCCTCGATTGTTTTGTCGGACTCCTGAGTTGGTGGTTGGTGGTATAAAAACTCAGCCAGACGCAAGCCTGGATATTGTATCAACTGGCCTAGTTTTTTGAGAGTGGCCGCTCGGCGGTTAAAGTCATGGGCACAAATTAAACCAAAGTTTAACGACGTCATGCTGGCAAGAAATCCAAATCCGCAGCCGATAAAGATGATAGTTTCAAAACCAGTCGCACCAAAGGCTTCTACACCATAGGTTAAGCGTAATAAAAACGTACACAATAATATGGGTATAACACAGGCCATCAAAAAGAGCCCGTAGGCGGTTGGGGGTTTTAGGTTATACACCGTCCTTAAAATTTGGTGTAACACAAAACCAGAAGCCACTTGGTCATTGTTATTATGGGGCGTTTTTGCGGTGAATCGCTGGTCGGTTTTGTGCTGCTGTAATTGGCCATTGGTGTGGGTTGCCACTGTGAAATGTATGCTTTGCAAGGCGACGTCATTTTCATTCATGGCGCAGGTGAGTCCATCTTCGATGAGTCCAGGATACTTGCTAGGTCGACTCCAGCCGCCCGCCACTAATAGACGGTCGGTTTTATCGCCCGACCATTCAGGGGCTGGTTGGTTGAGTCGAGCATAATCCTCGGGGCGGTAGTAGCCGTATTTGACTGACACGATGAGGGCCCTGAGGGAGAAAAATAGATAGGCCAATACCATCTGAAATAGATCGACATTTTGCACCAGTTCTACAGGTGCAAATAACCTCATCATCAAGGCGCTAAATACCAGCCAATAGATGGGGTACATCATTAGCCAGCAAAAAATGTGATTGCCGCGTGCGTTGTGTTTCAAAGAACACATAAATAGGCCGCGATGGTTCATTACATGCCAGGCTTTGCTGGTAGAGCTCTCAATTAATAAGACCGCTAAAGGTGCAAAAATCACAGGGGGGAGGTTCTCGTAGATGAGGGTAATTAAAAACTGCCGCCATGAAAATTGTACGGGCGTGTGATAACTATCGATTTTATCTTTTGGGCTTGAGGCCCGCAATTTGGCTGCTTGTAAACTATTAGCGAACTGGGCCTGAGTCTGTGTATCGGTAGTTTTGGATGTTTTTTTATGGTGCTTCACCGCCTCGTTATCGGCCGGTGAGAATGCCTTATCCATGGTGCCCTCCTTGATGTTGAGTGTGCTACAACACTCAACTAAGGATACATTTGTACCAAAATAAGCCGACAAACACCAACATTAGCTGCGTTTTCGGCCATCGATGCGAACCCATTCGTCTTCAGCCGTGACCGTATGCATATCAAACCAAGGTGCATAAGCGTCTATAACTGCATCGGCTTGATGTTCTAGAATGCCCGACAAGGCAATCAGTCCACCTGCTTTGGTCAGTTCGGCTAAACGCGCGGCCATGTCGATTAACGGGCCTGCCAAAATGTTGGCAAGCATAATGTCTACCGCTTGAGTTGGGGTGTCTTCGGGTAAGAATACCGGAATCTTATTCGCATCAATGCCATTGCGTTGAGCGTTGTCCTTGGTGGCCGTTAAGGCTTGGGTGTCGTTATCAACCCCCAGAACATGCGCTGCCCCCATGAGCATAGCCCCGATGGCTAAAATGCCGGAGCCACAGCCATAATCAATCACCGTTTTGTGCTGCCAATCTTGTTGTGCAATCCACTGTAGGCACAAAGCCGTGGTAGGGTGACTGCCGGTGCCAAACGCTAGGCCTGGGTCGAGCATTAGGTTGGCGGCCGTTGGGTCGGGCGCCGGTTTCCAGCTGGGGCAAACCCACAGGCGTTCACCAAATTGAATGGGTTCAAAACGATCCATCCATTCCCTTACCCAGTCTTTGTCTTCGAGTATTTCCAGCTTGTGTTTTGGAAAGGGGGCTTCTGGATAGGCGTCGTGCCAACCGTTTTGTAAATGATTAAGCAGAGATTCTTGGTCGATATCGGCTTCAAATAACCCCATTACCCGAGTGTCTTGCCATAAGGGCGTGGTGCCTTTGATAGGCTCGAACACCGGTTGATCGGCACCATCGAGCATGCTTACGGCACCGGCGCCGCACAGCAGTAACATGTCTTCTAAAATCTCAGAGGTCTCAGGGCTGGAGGAGAGAGTGATTTGAACCCAAGGCATGGCGTCTAGTCCCTTGTTTAAACACAAAAAATAAAAACGCCGCCTTGGATGTCCGTGGCGGCGTGGTAGAAAAACGAAAGGCTTAAAGGCCCAGTTTTTTCTCTAGGTAGTGGATGTTCATGCCGCCTTCAATAAAAATAGCATCCCTTACAATGTCTTTTTGTAGTGGTATGTTAGTTTTAATGCCGTCGATGACCATTTCATCCAGCGCCACTTCCATGCGCTTCAAGGCTTCTGCTCGCGTTGGCGCGTGGGTGATGACTTTGGCGATCATAGAGTCGTAAAACGGTGGTACAGAATAGCCGCTGTAAATATGGGAATCTACCCGCACACCCAAGCCACCTGGGGCATGGAACTGTGTCACTTTACCCGGGCATGGCATAAAGGTTTTGGCATCTTCGGCGTTAATGCGGCACTCAAAGGCATGGCCTTCGATGACTACATCTTCTTGCTGCACAGACAATGGCAAACCACTGGCAATACGCAGTTGCTCTTTAATGATGTCTACACCGGTAATCATTTCTGTAACTGGGTGCTCTACCTGAACACGGGTGTTCATTTCGATAAAGTAAAAACCACCGTTTTCATACAAAAACTCAAAGGTGCCGGCACCGCGGTAACCAATTTCTAAACAGGCATCGGTACAGCTCTTGAGTACTTGCTGTCGTGCGGCTTCGTCCATATGGGGCGCAGGGGCTTCTTCCACTACCTTTTGATGACGACGTTGCATCGAGCAATCACGGTCAAATAGGTGAATGGCGCCACCTTGGCCGTCGGCCAAAATTTGCACTTCTACGTGGCGTGGGTTCTCTAAGAACTTCTCCATGTACACCACATCATTGCCAAAGGCGCCTTTAGCTTCGGCTTTGGTCACAAAAATGGAGTTAATGAGCGCCGCTTCGCTATGTACAACACGCATGCCGCGGCCACCACCGCCAGCGGAGGCTTTGATGATAACCGGATAACCAATTTCCTTAGCGATGCGCATGGTGCGCTCGGCGTCGTCATCCAGTGGGCCGTTGGAGCCGGGTACTGTAGGCACACCTGACTTTTGCATGGCCTTGATGGCAGCCACTTTGTCACCCATGACGCGAATAGTGGCGGCAGTTGGGCCAATAAAGGTAAAGCCACTACTTTCTACCATCTCCGCGAAGTCTGCGTTTTCTGCTAAGAAGCCGTAGCCTGGGTGGATGCCCGTAGCGTCGGTCACTTCGGCAGCAGATAAAATGCGCGGGATGTTCAAATAGCTTTCGGTCGACGAGTTAGGCCCGATACATACGGCTTCATCAGCCAAGCGTACGTGCATGAGGTCTTTGTCTGCTTTGGAGTGAACCGCTACGGTTTTGATGCCTAATTCTTTACAGGCACGTAAAATACGCAGGGCGATTTCTCCACGGTTAGCAATTACAACTTTTTCTAACATGGGAAGCTCCGGTGGTTAGGCAATGGTGACCAGCGGTTGATCAAATTCAACGGCTTCACCGTCTTCAACCAATACCGCAGTAATGGTGCCCGACTTATCGGCTTCAATTTGGTTCATCATCTTCATGGCTTCGATGATACAAATAACGTCACCTTCTTTAACCGCTTTACCTACTTCGGCAAACGCTGCTGCGCCCGGTGAAGGGCAGCGGTAGAAAGTGCCAACCATGGGCGATACAACGGCATGGCCGCTAACGGCTGGGGCAGCCGGTGCACTTGGGGCAGCCGGTGCACTTGGGGCAGCGGCGGCTGGCGCAGCAACGGCAGCAACGGGTGCGGTTTGCATTACAGGTGCCGCAGAGGTCATCATCATACCCGGTGAGCCGCGGCTAATACGTACCGATTCCTCACCTTCTTTAATTTCAATTTCGTTAATGTCAGATTCTTCTAGCAACTCGATGAGTTTTTTAACTTTACGAATATCCATGGGATCTCTCTATGATTTTATAATAATTAACTGCTCAGACGGCCAATGGCGGCGTCCATAGCAAAACGGTAACCGTCAGCGCCTAGGCCGCAAATAACGCCCTGGGCAATGTCGGATAAATAGGAATGGTGGCGAAAGGTTTCGCGCTGATGCACATTGCTTAAATGTACTTCAATAAACGGGATGTTAACGCCCAATAAGGCATCTCTTAAGGCAACGCTGGTGTGGGTGAATGCAGCCGGGTTGATAACAATAAATTCTACAGCCTGATCTACTGCGGCATGAATGGCTTGGATAAGCTCGTGTTCAGCGTTGCTTTGTAGGCAGTCGAGCGTAACCTTGGCTTGTTGGCATTGTTGTTGGCATTGCGATTCGATCTGCGCTAACGTGAGAGCGCCGTAAATGCTCGGTTCCCGTTGCCCTAAAAGGTTAAGGTTGGGACCGTTAAGTAGCAAGATTTGAGCCATTAAAATCTATCCGTTGCTGCAACAATATGTTGAAGTTATATGGAGATGATAGCACGTTGCAGGAATTTTGCCGAAGTTTTTGTAATTTATTTAATCCTAGAGGCAACGTGTCTAGTCTGATACTCTAGGGGTGATAAATCAATTTAGGTTGTTGTATGTATTTCATCCGGTTTTGTAGTCAGCAGTATGTGCTTGGTGTCTCGCTATTGGTTTTGTTGTTGTCGATTAGTGGCTGTTCCACGCCTGCAATCAAGCCTGCTCTAGAAGTCGGTGTGCAGCTTCAGCCCGGCGCAGAGCAAGCGTCCCAAGCACTTGAAACGCCAACGACAACGCCGTCCAGCCAAGCAAGCGCACAAACTAACGCTGGGGCCACCAGTGTTGCCACTGAGGTGGCTAGTGGAGACGCTGAAGTGTCGACCGCCAAGCAGTCTAGCAAAGCGCCGGCAATTAAAGATAGCGTGTCTTTTTTGTTGGGCGAGGCGGGCTGGGCGTTTAGTCAGGACCGGCTGACTACCCCAAAAGGTAATAGTGCCTACGACTATTTACAGCGTGTGTTAGCAAAACAACCCAGCAACCCCCAGGCCTTGGTGGCCCTAGAGCAAATTGTGCAGCGCTACTATGAGTTAGTTAGGCGTAGTTTAAAGCAAGGCAAAGTTGCCCAGGCGCAGGTGTATTTGTCGCGGGCCCTAAGGGTCTTGCCGGCCCATGCGGAAGGACCCGCGATGCACAAGCTAATTACTGCTAGCCAGCCAAAACCTAAAGCCGCCATGCAGAGCATGCCCGAAACACAAGCGCCAGCATTGCGCACGCAAATTTTAGCCCTAACATCGACACAACTACAGCAACAAGACGAGGTTACGATTGCCTGGCTGAAGCGGTTAGCGTTGCAGGCGCAATCCCTTAAAGCGACTATGCTAATAGTTGCACCTAAAGACGCCCAAGCTCGGTGGCTGTACCAAACCATGAACAGTGCCGACCCTGAGTTGCGTATTCGGGCTAATATAAAGCGTGGTACCCCGGCTCGTATAGAGGTTAATTATGTTGCGCGCATGGATGAGCTTGAAGTTTATGCTAATTAGCACCATATATAGTACCTACAACGCATTTTGATAGAAAGGACCAATAATGCCGCAGTTTAAACAAGGATTTAGAAACATTAAAGAAGATTACTTTGACGGCAGTCACTGGTTGTTGCGGGGTTTAGCCGTACTGTTGGCGATCTACTTATTGGTGGCCTTGGTGCTGGGTTTCTACTGGAATAGTGAGCCAGATTTGGCAAAGCCGCCCACTATGGGTACGGTCACAGGTGCGGCAACCACCCAAACGTTGCTACATTTAGCCACCACCTTAACCGATAAGCCGGGCGGTTATTTGACCAATGATATAATTTTGCCTGGTGTATTGATGGACAATATCCCTAACTGGGAGTTTGGTGTCCTTATTCAGATTAGAGACATGTCTCGGGCTATGCGTAAAGACTTTAGTCGTTCGCAATCCCAATCTACCGAAGACGCAGATTTGGCTATTGCCGAGCCGCAGTTTAATTTTGACAGTGATAGTTGGCTTTTGCCTTCAACCGAAGGTGAGTATCAAACCGGCAAGCAAGCACTGACCAGCTATTTGCAGCGGTTGGCCGATCAGCAACAAGGTCAGGCCCAGTTTTATGCACGGGCAGATAACCTAACTCGCTGGTTGGGCGATGTTGAAACGCGTTTAGGCAGCTTGTCACAGCGCTTGAGTGCGAGCGTGGGCCAGAAGCGCCTCAATACCGATTTAGCCGGTGACAGTGCGGCAACCCAATCTACCCAAAACGCCGCAGAAAGGGAAATCAAGACACCTTGGTCAGAGATTGATGATGTGTTTTACGAGGCGCGTGGCGCAAGTTGGGCTTTGGTGCAGTTGTTGCGTGCCATCGAGGTGGATTTTGCGCCAGTATTAGAAAAGAAAAATGCGCTGGTGAGTTTGCGGCAAATTATTCGCGAGCTAGAAGCTACACAGGAAACCGTATGGAGTCCGATAATTATGAATGGTTCGGGGTTTGGGTTGGTAGCCAATCACTCGTTGGTGATGGCGTCTTATATTTCTAGAGCCAATGCGGCCATTATCGATTTACGAGGTTTGTTGACCCAGGGTTAACCCTGGGTCACTGCGCTCGGCTAGCCTTTGTAAGCGGCTGCGGCCACTTGGATTTTAGCTTTGGCAGACTCGGCGCCTTCCCAGCTTTCTACCTTAACCCACTTGCCTTTTTCTAGGTTCTTGTAGTTTTCAAAGAACTCTTTGATTTGGTTCAGTAACAAATCAGGTAAGTCGGCAATGTCCTGTACGTCGTTGTAGGCTTGCGTCAGCTTTTCATGTGGCACAGCCAATAGCTTGGCGTCTTCACCGGCTTCATCGGTCATGTTCAAAACGCCAACGGGGCGACAGCGAATGACGCTACCAGGCACTACTGGGTAAGGAGTGACAACCAATACGTCTAAGGCATCGCCGTCATCGGCTAGGGTGTTGTTGATGTAGCCGTAGTTGGCTGGGTAAAACATGGGTGATGCCATGAAGCGGTCAACAAATAAGGCGTCTGCGTCTTTGTCGATTTCGTACTTTACTGGGCTGCTGTTGGCAGGGATTTCGATAACAACATAAATATCGTTGGGCAAATCTTTGCCAGCGGGAATGGATTGATAGCTCATGATCTAATGGGATCCTAATAAAGGTTAATATCTAAAGTGATGGGTTATGGTAGCGGTTAACCCGCTCAACTTCTTGCTTAGACCCCAAGATCACCGGTACACGTTGGTGAATGTGGTTGGGCTCTATGTCCATAATCGGGATTTCTGTGTTGCTTGATGCGCCGCCGGCTTGCTCAATTAAAAAGCTCATGGGGTTGCCTTCATACATGAGGCGCAGTTTGCCGGCCTTGCTGGGGTCGCGGCTGTCGTAGGGGTACATAAAGACACCGCCACGGGTGAGAATGCGATGTACTTCTGCCACCATTGAGGCAATCCAGCGCATGTTGAAGCGCTTGCCAATGGGGCCTTCTTCGCCTAGCAGTAAATCGTTAACATAGCCTTGCATTGGCGCTTGCCAAAAGCGTTGGTTGGACATGTTAATGGCAAATTCTTGGGTGCTTTCAGGTACTTGAATTTGATCGTGGGTCTGGTAAAAGTCACCATCGGCACCTAAATTGTACATGGCAACGCCATCGCCAGTAGTTAAGGCTAAAATAACCGATGGGCCGTAGAGCACGTAACCGGCCGCGATTTGTTTGCGGCCCGCCTGTAAAAAAGTGTCTGTGGTGACTTCAATGCCATCGCTAGGCGCTGCTAAGACAGAAAAAATAGTGCCGACAGTGACGTTGATGTCAATGTTAGAGCTGCCATCCAAGGGGTCGAATGTAACTAAGTAATCACCCTCTGGGTTGCCAGCAATGGCGTCGTCTTCTTCCTCGGAAGCGATGCCTGCAACGCAGCGGTTAGCCAGCAATACTTGCTTCAGTAAGTCGTTGGAAATAACGTCTAGTTTTTTCTGCACTTCGCCCTGCACATTTTCTTGCTCAGCAGACCCATAGAGGCCGCTTAAAGCACCGCCGCGTAGGCGTTCGGCAATATTTTTGCAAGTGGTGGTGATGGAGTCGATTAGGGGCACAAGTTGCGGGTCAACTTGGGCTTGCTCAAGGGCTTGATTGAGGCTCAGCATGGGATTTTAAGGGGTGTCCATTTGCAGGGCTAAAATGTGTGCGTAATTATATGTTACTTGCGGCAAAAAGTCTTGCGGCTTTGGTCGTAAGACATGCTTTTTTGGTGGCTAAGAGCTAGAGTGGAGTGGCTTGTGCAGATGCTTTAAATAAGCTGTTATAATAAGAGTTAAATAATTGTTAGTGAAATCACGTATGACCTCAGTTTTTTCGTCGAGCCCAGATAACCTCAAAGTAACCCTCGCCATTACGGGTGCGTCGGGGGCACAATACGGTTTGCGTTTGCTTGAGTGCTTATTGGGCGCGGGTTGTCAGGTGTCGTTGTTGGTTTCGGCTGCCGCCCAGGTGGTGTTAGCTACAGAAACTGACCTTAAGGTGCCGGCCGCAACGGCGGCTATGCAGGCCTTTTTTGCCGACTTGTATGGGGCTGAGCCTGGGCAGTTAAAAGTATTTGCTAAGCAGCAGTGGATGGCGCCCGTGGCGTCGGGTTCCGGCGGTGGTGATGTGATGGTGGTGTGTCCGTGCAGTACCGGCAGTTTATCGGCCATTGCCTGTGGTGCCAGTAATAATCTTATTGAGCGGGCCGCCGATGTGCACTTAAAAGAGCGTCGCAAGCTAATTTTGGTGCCGCGAGAAGCGCCTTATTCAGAAATTCATCTCGAGCATATGCTCAAATTGACCCGTATGGGTGCGGTGGTTATTCCAGCGAGTCCAGGGTTTTATAATCGCCCCCAAAGTGTTGAAGATATGGTCGATTTTGTGGTGGCTCGAATGCTATCTCAAATCGGCTTACCGCAGTCGTTAGTGCCCGCTTGGGGGGCGTAACTTTTTTCTCTATTTACCTACAAATCGCGCTATAATGTGCGCGCTATTATTATTCACAATTAACACGAGAAAATGTCATGTCTGTCGCGGATTACATGCAGCAGTTAGGTGCCCAAGCTAAAGCCACATCAGCGGTGCTTGCGGCTGCGCCGACCATGACCAAAAATAACGCCTTATTGGCCATGGCAGACGCGCTTAATGAAGCGCGCGCGAGTCTTAAGAGTGCCAATGAACAAGACCTGCAAACTGGCCAAGCTAATGGCTTAGACGACGCCATGTTAGATCGCTTACGTGTTACCGATGCTGGCATCGACGCCATGATGTTAGGCCTACGGCAGGTGGCGGAGTTAGCCGACCCCGTGGGCGAGATAACCGACATGAGTTATCGGCCATCGGGTATTCAATTGGGTAAAATGCGCGTGCCATTAGGCGTGGTCGGCATTATTTACGAATCCCGCCCCAACGTGACTGTGGATGCCGCCAGTTTATGTATTAAATCTGGCAACGCTGCCATTTTGCGTGGCGGCTCAGAAGCCAAACATTCTAATCAAGCCATTGCCGCTTGCGTGGCGCAAGGTTTGGTAGCGGCCGGTTTGCCAGCTGCTTGTGTACAGGTGGTGGACACCACCGATCGTGCGGCCGTAGGTGAGTTAATCACCATGACTGAATACGTGGATGTGATCGTACCCCGCGGCGGCAAGAGTTTAATAGCTCGGGTGAGCGCCGAGGCACGTATTCCAGTGATCAAACACTTGGACGGCAATTGCCACGTGTATATAGACGATGATGCTGACGCCAGTAAAGCCATCAACATTGCCATTAATGCCAAAACCCGCCGTTACGGTGTATGTAATGCCATGGAGTCTCTACTGATCGCGGCGTCAAGGGCGCACGAAATACTGCCGCAATTGGCCCAGGCCTACCAAGAATTTGATATAGAGCTGCGCCTGTGTGAGCAATCCATGGGCATGATTAGTAGTTATCAAGGCAAAAAAATCGCCGCTAGCCAAGAAGACTGGAGCACAGAATACTTAGCGCCAGTATTGTCCGTTAAAGTGGTATCCGACATGCAAGAGGCGATAGCACACATTAATCATTATGGTTCGCACCATACCGATTCTATGGTCAGTGAAAACTTGACCAAGGCGCGTTTATTCATGGCCCAAGTGGATTCGAGCTCGGTGATGATCAATGCGTCTACCGCCTTTGCCGATGGCTTTGAATATGGCTTAGGGGCTGAAATTGGTATCTCTACAGACAAAATTCATGCCCGAGGCCCAGTGGGTTTACAGGGTTTGACCTCGCAAAAGTATATTGTATTTGGTGACGGTCATATCAGAACCTAAATGCAGCGCTAAGGTGTTGTTCGGCGGCACCTTCGACCCGGTGCACCAAGGCCATGTGCACTCGGCCCTTGAGCTGAGCCAGTATTTGAGTGGCCAAGAGACGCCAGCGCAAATGGTGCATTTATTGCCCAACAGCCAGCCAGTGCATCGTCTCGCACCCCAGGCCAATGCGCAACAAAGGGCACAGATGTTGGCATTAGCTACTGCCGAGTATGGGTCGTTGGCTGTGGATGAGCGAGAATTACATCGCCAAGGCCCAAGCTATAGTGTGTTAACTATGGCTGAGGTGAGGGCCGAAATAGGCCCCGAACAATCGCTTATTTGGTGTTTGGGGTTAGATGCCTTTGCTGGCTTGCAGCACTGGCACCGCTGGCAAGAATTATTAGACTATGGGCATTTGTTAGTGCTCAGCCGGCCGCAAGCAACGTGGCCGACTAATACCCAGCTGCTTACTTGGTTTGCAGCTCATCAAGTAGCAGAGGCCAAACAGTTATTGGCTTCGCCACTTGGACAGGTGGCTCACCTGAAATTAGGGCAATATGCCGTATCTGCAACCCAGCTACGGCAACAACTGTGTACGGGGCAACAGCCTAGTGCATTAAATTTAGCGCCTGCAGTGGCACAATACATTGCAGACCAACGCCTTTACGGTATATAACCGTTGGCAATTAATTGAATTATTATTGGAAGTATTGGAATACAAATTATGGCTATGCCCATTGAAGACTTATTAAAACTGATTACTAGCGCCTTAGAAGACATGAAAGGTAAAGACATCGTGCAGCTTGACGTACGTGGTTTATCTAATGTCACCGACTATATGGTGATAGCCACGGGCACCTCAAACCGCCATGTGAAGTCATTAGCCGACGAAGTGTCATTTCAAGCCAAGCAAAACGGTGTGGTGCCGTTAGGCATTGAAGGCGAAATGAGCGGTGACTGGGTGCTTTCTGACCTGGGTGACGTGGTGGTACACGTTATGCAAGCTGAAGCTCGCGACTTCTACGACCTCGAACGTTTGTGGAACCCAGCCCTAAAACAAGAGCTGTCGAGTGTGGTGGAGCCACGCCCTTAGATGAAAATTAAGTTGCTTGCTGTGGGCACTAAGATGCCCAGTTGGGTTACCGAAGGCTACCAAGAGTACGCTCGACGGATGCCCAACGACATGCAACTTCAATTGCAGGAACTGAGCCTGGGTTTCCGCGGCAAAGGCGCGGACTTAAAGCGTGCCATTGCTAAGGAAGGCGAACAAATGTTGGCCGCCATTCCTGCTCAAGACCACGTTATCGCCTTGGACGTATTGGGTAAGCCTTGGAGCACCCAAGAGTTAGCTAAACAATGCGGCGCTTGGCGTATGTTGGGCTCTAATGTCACCTTGTTAGTGGGTGGCCCAGATGGTCTTGCTAAAGATTGTGTGGCGCGGGCTGATCAACGTTGGTCCTTGTCGCCCCTCACCTTGCCTCACCCCTTGGTGCGAGTATTACTCGCCGAGCAAATCTACCGTGCTTGGAGTTTGCTCAACAATCACCCCTACCACAAGTAGCGGCCGCGTTTATGCCTTGGTCAAAAATGGACACCCAGCGCCAAGAGCTTAGTCAGTTCAATAGTCGTTTATGGCTGGCCCTTTTGTTGATTGTCTTAGTGTTCTCTGGATTGGTGGCGCGCTTGGTCTATTTGCAAATTTGGCAACATGACCACTATGTCACCGAGTCAGATGATAACCGTCAGCAGCTACAGGCGGTGGCCCCTACGCGGGGTCTAATTTACGACACTAACGGCGCGTTGTTAGCGGGCAATCGTGCTAGCCATAACCTCACCCTGGTGCCAGAACGTTTGCCCGGCGGGCGTAAAGGTGTGGACGCAGCACTGGTAGCATTGGCTCAAGTGGTGAGTGTGGATGCTGACGACATCAAACGTTTTAAGCGGCGTATGAACCAACCCCGTAGGCCCTATAGCCCTGTGGCTTTAAAATTCCAGCTTAATGAAACTGAAATTGCACAAGTTACCGTCAACCAACACCGTTTCCCCGGCGTTCGTATCGTCCCAGAATTGGTGCGCTATTACCCACTGGACGAAGGCTTTGTACACGCTTTAGGCTACGTTGGGCGTATTAACGACCGCGAACTCGCTAAATTAGACGCTACCAATTACAGTGCCACCCATCATGTGGGTAAGCTCGGTGTGGAGCGTTTCTACGAATCTGAGTTGCACGGTACCGTAGGCCATCAAACCGTAGAAACCAATGCCCGTGGGCGCGTGTTACAGGTGTTAGATCGCTTGGAGCCGGTGCCTGGCAAAGACCTCACCTTATTCTTAGATGCGCAGTTGCAGCAGCAAGCGGCACAGCTACTGCAGGGGAAGCGGGGTGCCATTGTGGCGATTGACCCTAACACCGGTGGTGTGTTGGCCATGGCCAGTGCTCCCAGTTATGGCGCCAATCAATTTGTTACGGGTATTAGTCGTGCCAACTATAAGGCGTTACGTGAATCCGATGATTTGCCCCTCTTCAACCGTGCCCTGCGGGGGCGCTACCCTCCGGCATCCACAGTAAAACCGGTGATCTCTTTAGCGGGCATTGATACTGGTATCATTGCCCGCAACTATTCCATTTGGGACCCGGGTTTCTATCAGTTGACCGAAGGTGGCCGCCTGTATCGAGACTGGAAAGAGGGCGGTCATGGTCAAGTCGATATGCATAAGTCTATCGTTGAGTCGGTGGATACCTTTTACTACGCTATTTCCCATATCATGGGTAACGAGCCCATGGCCAATTATTTGGCCAAATTTGGCCTCGGTCAGGTGACTATCGCCGATCAGCCCGAAGCCACCAAAGCCGTGTTGCCCACTAAACAGTGGAAACGAATTCATCGTAATGCGTCTTGGTTTCAGGGCGATTCGTTGAACATGGGTATCGGGCAGGGCTTTTTGTCTGCCACACCCACACAGTTGGCAACCATGGCCATGGTATTGGCCAACAAGGGCCAGTGGCATCAAATTCGTATGATCAAAGCCATTGATGGCGACGCCGTAACTAAGGTGAGTGACCTAGGTCGCAAAGATCCAGTTCAGCCAGCTAACGTGACACTCAAGCGCCCTAGCGATTGGAACAAAGTGCATGGGGCCATGGTGGATGTGATGCACGGTAAAAAGGGCACTGGCCGGCGTAGCGGCGCCAACAGTAGCTATAAGATGGCTGGTAAAACCGGTACTGCTCAGGTCTTAGGCATTAAACAAGACGACACCTATGATGCCGCTAAAATCGCCGAGCGTTTTCGTGACCATGGCCTCTATATCGGTTGGGCTCCAGCCAAAGATCCAGTGATCGCCATTGCCGTGATTATTGAAAATGGCGGCGGCGGTAGTTCGGCGGCGGCGCCCTTGGCCCGAAAAATGTTTGATGCCCGTATGTTGAGCTTAGAAAATACCACCGCCACTGGGGTTAAGGACGATGGCTGATTTCCAGCGGCTGGCGCCAGAGGCCAGAAAACACCTGCGGCACGGACCTGGTGTTTGGGTGAGGTTAAAGCTCGATCCGTGGTTGTTGATTTTGTTGTTGGCGATTATGTCATTTGGCCTCATTGTTCTCTATTCAGGTTCGGGAGCTAGTGAAACTGCGGTACAAAAACAGCTTGTGCGTTATGGCGTAGCGCTGTTGGTGATGGTGATGATTACCCAAATTAACTTGCGTTTGGTGCAGCGCTGGATGCCCTTGCTCTATGTGGCTGGCGTGTTATTGCTGCTGGCGGTGTTGTTGTTTGGTGTGGGTGCTAAGGGTGCGCAACGTTGGTTAGCGATACCCGGTCTACCTAGGTTCCAGCCGTCTGAAATTATGAAGTTGGTGGTGCCCTTAACGGTGGCCTGGTATTTGGCCGGTCGGCCGCGGCCGCCCCATTTAACCCACGTTTTGGTGTCGATGGTGTTGGTGGCGCTGCCGGTCTTGTTAATTGCCAAGCAGCCAGATTTAGGTACCTCCTTATTAATTGCTTGTTCAGGTATCTTTGTTATCTTTTTCGCCGGCTTATTGTGGCGTTATGTATTGGCTGCTATGGTGCTGGGTGCTGCGGCATTGCCCTTGTTATGGATGGGTATGAGGCCATACCAACAACAACGAGTGATTACTTTTTTGGACCCAGAAAGTGACCCATTAGGTGCCGGCTGGAACATTATACAATCTAAAATTGCCATCGGTTCTGGCGGTATCGACGGTAAAGGTTGGTTGCAAGGCACCCAGTCCCACCTGGATTTTTTGCCCGAAACCCACACCGACTTCATTATTGCTGTATTGGCCGAAGAATTTGGTCTAGTGGGTGTGTGCGCTTTGTTGTCCTTGTACTTTTTGGTGTTGATCAGAGGTCTGATGATTGCCGCCCAAGCCGCCCATCCGTTTGACCGCATGTTGGCAGCCAGTTTAACCCTCACCTTTTTTGTATATGTGGTGGTTAATGTGGGTATGGTGAGTGGTGTATTGCCGGTGGTGGGTGTGCCTTTGCCACTGGTCAGCTACGGCGGTACCTCGGCGGTTACCTTGATGGCCAGTCTAGGGTTGTTGATGTCTATCCATGCCCGCAGGCCTCAACGCACCTAAACCAAAGGCCAGCCTACTGCGTGTATTGAATGGGCAGTCGTTGCGTGACGCGAGTCATTAGCTCGTAGCCAATGGTACCGGCATGGTGCGCTACTTCGTTAATACTCAAACCTTTACCCCACAAACACACCTGATCACCTACCTCAACGCCGGTTAAGTCGGTCACATCGATGGTGATCATGTCCATGGACACACGTCCAACAATGCTGGCACGTTGGCCTTTAACCACCACCGGTGTACCGGTGGCCGCACTGCGAGGGTAACCATCGCCATAACCTATAGCGACTGTGGCAATCACCGACGGACGAGGAGCACACCATTGTTGGGCGTAACCTACGGTTGCACCAGTATCGATATGACGCAGCGATATAATGGCAGAACGAACTTGCATCACCGGTTTTAAGCCGCTATTAGAGGTATGCTCGGCGTCGAGTGGCGAGTTGCCATAGAGCATAAAGCCGGCTCTATTCCAGTCGCCATGGGCTTCTGGCCATGCCATGATGGCTGCTGAATTAGCTAAACTCACTGGCTGCTCAAAGTGTTTGGCGGTGGCTGAAAAACGCTTAACTTGAACTTGTGTGAAAGGGTTGGCGGTCTCATCTGCGCTGGCGAAGTGAGTGGCAAACACCATATCCGGCGACACGTTTTTGCTGGCCATCAACTGCTCATAAAAGCCCGCTACCCGCGTTGGGTTGAGGCCCAAGCGGTGCATACCACTGTCAATTTTCAACCACACCTTCAAAGGTGTTGTTACCGTGGCGCCGATAATCGCATCCACTTGTACGGGGTCTTCGACCATCAACCAAAACTCATTGCGGGCAGCAATGCTCACTTCGTCGGCACTAAAGGTACCCTCTAATAAGAGGATAGGCTTGGTGATGCCAGCCCCACGCAATTCTAGAGCTTCTTCGATACAAGCTACACCAAATGCCGGTGCATACGGCTCCAGCGCCTTGGCGCAGGCTACCGCACCATGGCCATAGGCGTTGGCTTTGACTACGGCCATGGTGTTAGATTGAGGTGCGAGCTGACACGCCCATTGATAATTGTGTATCAATGCCGCGAGGTCAACCACCATGTGGCTAGGACGGGCCATGGCAAGGTCTCGTTAGTAGTTAAATTTACCGGCACTGTATAACTTAGCCGCTTGTTCCCATATAACACCGGGTTTACCGTCGCCTACGGGCTGGCCGTCCAGTTCAATCACCGGTGCAATTTCTTTACTTGAGCTAGAGATCCAAATTTCGTCGGCATCAAATACTTCTTGTTTGGTAATAGCGCGCTCCTCTACCGCGATGCTGCCGTCTGCACGTAACACGCCTAAGGCGATAAGGCGGGTAATGCCGGGTAAAATTTGGTGATCTAAGGCTGGCGTGATCACGGTGCCATTCTTAACGATGTAGGCATTACATGCTCCACATTCGGTCAGTTCGTCATTACCATTAAACAATAAAACTTCGCCGCTACCTTGGCTGTAGCCTTGTTGGTAATGCATCACGTTGCCAAGCAAAGAGATGGATTTAATATTACACCGCTGCCAGCGTTGGTCTTGCATGCTGGTGACCTTATAAGCGTGTACTTTATCGCGTTCAGGAATAGGTGCTGCAGGGATTTCCGTAGGCATAGCAAATACCGTCGGTGCCACGCCTTTAGGGTAAGGGTGGTGACGCTTGGTGTCGGCGCCACGGGTGACATGCAAATACAAACCAAGTTGCGGTGCTGGATTACGCTCTATGAGTTGTTGGCAAACCTGACGCCACTCATCATGGCTCCAATTTAGCTCGATTTCTAAGGCCGCAAGTCCTTCGATCATACGGTCGATATGAGGTCCAAAGCCAACCATCTTGCCACCATAGGCAGGGATCACTTCATAGATGCCATCGCCAAATAAAAAGCCTCGGTCTAGGGGTGAAATGATGGCTTGCTCAATGGGCATGTAATTGCCATTTAGATAAACAATACTCATAGGATAGTTCTCTTATGCCACGCTACGTATTTTGTGTGTGTGGGGTTTGGTTGACCAGTTGGCTCGCGCTGTCAGCTAACAACTGGGGTAATAATCGGTCTTCATCTTGGCGCCAGCCACAGCAGAATTTGAGTTTCGGTGGCGTGGGGTCTACTTTAAACGCGATCAGGCGGCCAGCTTTTATGGCGTCGGCGACGATCGGCTCGGGCAACAGCGCAATACCCGCACCTTGCTCGGCCATCGCTAATAACCCAGACACCGAGTTGCTGGTATGAAATTTGGGTTTTTCTAATACTTGGCTAAACAGCTCTTGCAAGTGTTTGCCTGGGCCTGTGGCGCTAGGAAAACTCAAAATGGGCCAGCGACTCAACTCATCTAAGGTTAAATATGAATCGGTCTTCATGAGCGTTGGGCTACCCACCCAGGACTGCGGGTAGGCACTCAGGGGTTGGGTTTTAACCGTGCTGGCTTGGCCCGTATACACCATCAAGGCAAGGTCTAGCTGATGGTCTTCGAGCTGTTTATAGAGTGCCAAAGAAAGGTCGATGGTGAGCTCAAACTGAATCAGCGGATGCTGTTCACGCCAGACTTTAAGTAAATCCCTAAGCCATAGGTGGGCCACGGTATCGGCAATGCCAATGCGAAATACACCCTGCTGTGGTGATTCATCTTGTAACTGAGCTTTCATCTCGTTGCTAATGGCCACCAAGCGTTCGGCAAAGGGTAGGAGCTGCATGCCGCGGGCGGTGAGTTTGGTGCCACTTTGATCCCGTTTAAATAACTTTACCCCTAGCTCTTCTTCTAAGGTTGCAATACGGGCCGAAATAGCCGGTTGTGATGCATGTAACTGGGCTGCGGCACCATGGAAACTGCCTAGGGTAGCGACTTTAATAAAGCTATTTAGATTGCGAAGGCGCACGTTTATTTCCTTTTGCTATGCCGAGACGGTAAAGCCGGTGATATTACGTAACTGATGGATCAGGTCTAAGCCTTCACTAACCGGTAAACCATCTTCCGTTAGCTGGTTCTCACGAGTGACGCCGTCAACACTGCCAAGCTCAGACAAATACTGCAATATCGCTAAAGGATCGATTTTAGCTAATAAATCCTGGCCCCGCCAGAGCCCCAAAAATGCGATGAGGCCATAGGCTCCCCAGTTAGACACATCGGCGACAATGAGTTCGTCGGCAGAGGTCATGGCGGGCACTATATTGAGTGATTTTAAGGCATGGTTGACCTTGCCCATGCCGATTTCGTTACCGCCATCGCCCACCGCAATAGTCGGGCATTGAGACCAATCCATAAAGCCGTCAAAGCAGGCAGTGCGTGCGCTGATGCTTTCGCCACGCATATTATAATAACCACCATCGGCGGCCTGTCCAGGGCGTTCAATAGAGACAATCGCTTGGGGCTTAAGTAGCGCTAATGCAGCCAAGGTGTCGGTTTTATTATGCTGGTTGTCACCGACACTTATTTCATGGGTGCGGTAACGTGCCGACAGGGCACCTACTAAAGGTTGACCACAGACGATGATGGGGTTAGCGCCTAGGGTTTCTAGGGCCTCATATAGTGCAATGCTGCCTACCGGACCATCGGTTTCGAAGGTGCCGACCACGGGAAAACCGGTGCCAATCAAAATGGTGGCCGAGGGGTTCGTTTTGTCGCTCAGGCAAGCCTGCAAAATTTGTGCAGCACGCAAACAGTAACCCGCCTCTAAGGCCGGTTGAACTTGGGCCATGCCACGGGGATTACGAGCCACTAAGGCGTCTTCTATTTGTTGGCTCAGGTGTTGGTCGTTAAGCATAACTAATCCTTGGTGTGAAGCAGGGGGGTGGCATCAAACTTGAGTTGTGCCAAGGTATTGATGGTATGGGCTTGGTACAAGTCGATAATTTCAAAGGTGATGGTATGGCCTGGTCTTAATTGCGCTAATCGTGCCGTGTCGCGGGCGATTACCGAGCCTAATTTAGGGTAGCCACCAATGGTTTGTCGATCATTTAGCAAGACAATGGGTTGGCCGTCGGCCGGTACTTGAACTGCACCTAGGGCAATGCCCTCCGACAACATTTTTTGACTGGGACAAGCGATCGACGGCCCTTGCAAGCGCATGCCCATGCGGTCACTGCGGTCGGTCACTTGATATTCATTGTGCTGTAAACGGGCCTTGGTGGCGGCATCAAACAGGCTGTGTTGGTAGCCTAAGACTAAACGTAAATGGGCAGATTCTGCGTATATGGGTTGGTGCTGGAGTGCTAAACTTAGTTGATCGTGCTGCTGTACGGTGGCGCAGGGGAGTTGGTCGTTGGCTGCTAATTGGAGGCCGTTTAAACCACCAATTTTTTCGCGCATAACGGTGGCGCAACTGCCAAAACTTGGGTCAATGTTAAAGCCACCGGCCACGGCTAGGTAGGTGCGACAGCCTTGGCTAGAATAGCCCAGCTTAACTTGATCACCCGCAACCACTTTGTGGCTGTGCCAAAGTGGTTTGTTAACTCCGTTGATGGTCAAATCCAAGTCGGCGCCAGTAATACAAAGGTAACTGTCGGTTTGAGCTTGTAATTGTAGACCACCAAAACTGACTTCGATGGCACAGGCATTGGCAGGGTTGCTGAGAATACGGTTAGCCCAAGCAAAGGCTTCGCCGTCTAATGGTCCGCCGCTGGTTAAACCAATCTCGTGTTGGCCAAAGCGGCCTAAATCTTGAAGTAAGCTCAGAAGGCCGGGTTGAATAACTTTAAAACTCATGTAATTGGCCCCCCAAAGTCAGGTATTGTGCTTGATCTATAGGGTAAAACTGAATGCGATCACCAACATTGACCGGCATGTGCGGCTCTTGTTGTGGGTCAAACATAGGCGTGGGGCAAAGGCCAATAAGGTTCCAACCGCCGGGTGACGGGGCTGGATAAACGGCGGTCTGTCGGTCGGCAATAGCCACCGCGCCGGTAGGCACTTTGAGTCGCGGAGTGGCTAGCCTTGGCGCAGCTAAACGTTCGTCGACCTCGCCTAAGTAGGCAAATCCAGGGGCAAAACCAATGGCGTAAACACGGTACTCGGTGGCACAGTGCAAGTCGATGGTTTGCTCTACACTCAGCTTTGCATTGGCAGCTAGTAAACTCAGCTCAGGGCCATAATCGGTGCTATAAAATACCGGCAGCTTCACCAATTTGCTGGTTTCTTGTTGGCCAGCCAATAGCATTGATAAAACACTACGTAACTGTTGCTTCACCCATAAGTGATCGCAGCTGGCGCTGTTGAAAATCACCAGCAGTGAGGCGTAAGACGGTACTAGGTCTAATAGGTGGTGGCCTAGTTGGTGTTTAATCTGGGCTGTGGTCGCGGCTATTTTAGCGCTGACCTCAGCACTGATCAGCGTGCTGTTGGGTTCGCCAAAATAAATGATGTAGCTGTTTTCACTGGCTATTTCAATGCTGTCTACGCCACTCATGTGCACTAACCTGCCGTGTTGTTTTGTTGAATTAAGTGGCGTATATCGGCAATGGCTGCAATACCCGCATCATTGTCACCGTGCACGCAAAGGCTGTCGACTTTAAGGTCTAATTGCACTCCATTAGCGCTGGTAATGATGCCCGTGTCTAACAACTGAGCAACCTGTATCATCATGGCGTCATGGCTGAGTACGGCACCACTTTTACTACGCGCCATGAGGCGGCCGTCATCTTCGTAGCGACGGTCTGCAAAGGCCTCAAAGTATAGTTCTAGCGACAATGCTTGTGCTTCGTGTTCATGGGATGGGGCCAAGGTAGTGGCTTGTAACATGAGTTTTAGGCTGCGGCCATGGCTTTGGTTGTACACGCTCATCGCCTGCATGATCGCTTGGCGCACTTCCAGCTTAGACATCATGTCGTTATACAAGGCGCCGTGGGGTTTTACATAAGCTAACTGTAAACCTTGGCATGTGGCCATGCCGTCCATAGCGGCAATTTGGTACTGCATAAAGGCCATGATTTCGGCACTGGAGCAACTCATAGAGCGGCGGCCAAAACCAACTAAGTCGGGATAGGCTGGGTGGGCACCAATCATCACCTTGTGTTGTTGCGCCAAAGCTAAAGTTTTTTGCATTACTAATGGGTCGCCAGCGTGAAAGCCGCAAGCAATGTTGGCTTGATCAATATTAGCCATGGCTTTGGCATCTTGGCCCATGGTCCAGGAGCCGTAGCTTTCGCCTAAATCGCAGTTGAGTAACATGGCATTAATCTCGTTTATAAAATGGACAGTTTGCTGTTGTTAAGGTCAGTGACTAACATGCAGCCCGGTGCATGGGTAATACAAAAGTCCGGTTTGGCTTGTTCTACGGCGACTTGAGGCGTGACGCCACAGGCCCAAAATACAGGCACTTCACCTGGGTTTATGGTGACCGCGTCACCAAAGTCAGGCGCAGCAATGTCATTAATGCCAATGGCAGATGGGTCGCCAAAGTGGATGGGCGCTCCGTGAACAGATGGAAAACGGCTGCAAATTTGTACCGCTCTAATGGCATCGGCCGGTTTGTAGGGTCGCATGCTCACCACCGTGTTGCCAGCAAACGGACCGGCTGCTTGGCAAGCAATGTTGGTGCGGTACATAGGTACGTTTACACCCTCGCTTAAATTACGTACATCTAAACCATCTGCGAGTAGGGCTTCTTCAAAGGAAAATGAGCAGCCTAAAACAAAGGCCACCAAGTCGTCGCGCCAGTACTGCTCAATATTGTTGACCTGAGCTACGCTTTGGCCATTTTCAAACAGCTTGTATTGAGGGATGTCTGTGCGTAAATCAATATCTTGGCCTAAACTTTTGAGGCGGAAATCCCCCGGCGACTCCGACATGCCAACAATGGGGCAGGGTTTGGGGTTGAGGTGACAGAATTTTAGAAAATCGTTGGCGTAGTCTTGCGGTAAAATACACAGATTGCCTTGTACAAACCCCGAACATAAGCCCGACGTATTGGTGGTCATATTGCCGCTGCGAATTGTTTGGCGCAACTGATAGGGTGTCATGGTCATTGTGGCTTCACTATGGAGTTAGATAAGGGCTATTTTGCAGCCCGAAAGCATCTCTGTCTAATGAAATCTATTGCGCTTGCTGATAAAAAAATCTGATCAGTTTATAAGTAAACCGATTCCATTTTTCATAATTGATAGCTTTTAGCGTGGTAACATAGGTGTAGTCATACACAAGGAACTAAGTGGCCTACGGATGCTCTTAATCAAGGGCGCCACATTAGGCCCAGGAGAAGGACGTGAAAATAACAAGGAGTGGGTGGTTGGTGTTGGTCTGTGGCTTGCTTGTGGTGGCGCCAACGTGGGCGGATTTTAACAAGCGCATCGACGTATCAACCTGGCTTACCGAGCACAGTGACCTGGGGTTTAAAAAATCCGAGGTGGCGGCTTTTTTAGCTCAAACTAAGGCTAACCCCAGTATCATCCCCATCATTAGAAATGCCCCAGAAAGAAAGTGGGTTTGGAGTCAGTACGGCAAGCGTATGGTGAGCGACTCGAGGATCAAACGTGGCCAGCAATTCGTTGTGGAAAATTCAGCGCAACTTGATCGGGTTGCCCAAGCGACGGGTGTTGATGGCGCCATTATCGCGGCCATTGCCGGTATTGAAAGTAATTACGGTGCCAATATGGGGCAGCATTTAACCTTGCGTGTATTGGCCACCCTGGCGTTTGATTACCCGCGTCGTAGGGCTTTTTTCCAGCGTCAATTAGCTGAATTCTTTCGGCTTTGTTATAGCCAAGGCTTAGACCCGACCAAGGTGACGGGCTCGTCGGCAGGTGCAGTGGGTATGGGGCAGTTTATCCCCACCAGTTATCGAGATTTTGCGGTTGATGGCGATGGCGATCAGCGCATTGATTTGTTCCACAGTAAGGCCGATAACATCGCTAGTATTGCTAACTATTTATCTCGCCACCGCTGGCAAGCCGGTGCGCCTTGGTTGCTGGCTGTTAATGCGGACGCTGTAAAGCCCCAGTGGGTGAGCGCCAAGGCCAACAATAAAGGTGTGGCGCTTAAAGAATGGCAGCAACGGGGCGTGCTCGTGTCTAACGCCGCCACGCAGTGGCCACAAGAAAAGTTTAATTTGTATGCCTTTACCACCGCAGGTGAAGATGAATACCTGCTGGGCGGCGCTAACTTTTACGCCATAACTCGCTATAATCACTCGCTTTGGTATAGTCGAGCAGTGATGGACATTGCCCAAGCGATTGCTACACCTTAACCCCCCATCCAATAGGTTAATTTCATGCCTTATAAATTTCGTTTAGTCGCCACGGCTTTGCTGGCCTTGAGTTTGGCTGCATGCTCCGGTACCGGTAGTCAGCCCACAGGGGTTTCCCATGCGGCGGTGGTGGCTGCGGCTAAAGCCAAAACCGAAAGTCGTTATGCCATTAAACAAGACGTTGGCCCGCAGCAACATAAAGACATGAGTAAAACACCTGACGCGGTGCCTAAAGTCGAGCCCCGTAGCCGAGGGGGTAACAAGAGCCGTTATGAGGTTTGGGGTAAGCAATACTCAGTGATGGCCTCTAGTTTAGGTTTTACCCAGCGCGGTTTAGCTTCGTGGTACGGTCAAAAATTCCATGGTCACCTAACCTCCAACGGCGAAACCTATGACATGTACGCCATGAGCGCGGCTCACAAGTCCTTACCCTTGCCGACCTATGCCCGCATCACTAATTTAGCCAATAATAAAGTGGTTATCGTGCGCGTTAATGACCGCGGACCGTTTCATGGCGACCGTGTGATTGACCTGTCTTATGCGGCGGCGAGTAAGCTGGATTACCGTAAAACCGGCGTCGCGAAAGTGTTGGTTGAGGCACTGGACCCTACGCAGTGGACGCCTGCAATGGAGCGGTCTATCCGTCAGCAGCGCAATAGTAATAGCTATACGCCCGCTAAAACTATGGCCGTAAAAACCGCCGCTATAGTGACCCAGCCAGTTAAGGAAATTCGCCAGCAGCGCCACCGTGTGAGCGGCTATTATGTACAGGTGGCCGCGGTTTCCAAAATTAGTGGTGGCTTGTTGTTGCGCAATACCTTGACCCAGCAATTGCGCCGCAGCAATGTGTTTGTAGAACAGGCGAGCGATCGAGCCAATTTATATCGGGTGTTAGTCGGGCCCATTGCCAATGATGTGGGCGCCCGTGCCTTGGTCCAGCAAATCGCGCAGCTAGGCCACGGTCAAGGCGTAGTCATTAGGCCTTAATTGGGTTGTTTTTTGCAATAGTGAGATGGGCCTGCATGTGCTACAATTCGGGCCTTTAAAAAACCCGTTAAAATTTTCAAATGCAGCACTTAATGTTGTTTTGAGCCAATGAACTAAGGTGGTTTGAGTATGGCGAATATTGTGGCTTCGGCTAGATTGTTAATGCTAAAGGTGCAGGCCGGTACGGCTGCTGCTTTTGCGAGTGTGGCTTTGGTGATATTGATGGCTAGCCCTGTTTATGCAGCGCAAGCATTGGTACCGCAGCCGCCGCAGCTCGCTGCGAGTGCCTACATTCTAATGGATGCAGTCACCGGCAAGGTGATTGTGGAACACAATGCTGATCAAGCGTTACCTCCTGCTAGCCTTACAAAAATGATGACGGCGTATATGTTGGCTTACGAAGTGGCGGCGGGCAATGTCAGTTTGACCGATCAAGTACGTATTAGCGAAAAAGCATGGCGTACTAAAGGTTCGCGCATGTTTATCCAAGAAGGCAAGTTTGTTCTGTTAGAAGACTTGATGCGCGGTATTATCATCCAGTCTGGTAATGACGCCAGTGTGGCGGTTGCCGAGCATCTAGCCGGTAGTGAAGAAGCCTTTGCTGATTTGATGAATCAACATGCTGTGCGCTTAGGTATGACACAAACTTATTTCGCTAATTCCACGGGTTTGCCGGCTGAAGGCCACACTACTACGGCGCGAGATTTGGCTATTTTGGCTCGCGCCATTATTCGAGACTACCCAGAAGACTATAAAGTCTATTCCGAAAAAGAATTTACCTATAACAAAATTCGCCAACCAAACCGCAACAAACTATTGTGGCGCGACAGCACCGTAGACGGCCTTAAAACTGGCTACACCTCGGCGGCGGGTTATTGTTTAGTGGCTTCTGCAAAGAAAGACGGCCAGCGTTTGATCTCGGTTTTATTGGGTGCTTCGGGTACCGAATCTCGGGCCCAAGAATCGCAGAAATTGCTCACCTATGGCATGCGTTTCTTTGAAACACATCAACTGTATGATGCTCAAGAAGTGGTCGCTCAAGCCCGTGTGTGGGGTGGTGCAGAAGATCACCTAGAGTTATTGATTGCAGACGACCTAGCGGTGACTATTCCACGTGGCCAAGCTAAATACATTAAGGCTGAGATGACTATCAATAAGGGCATAGAAGCCCCGGTAATGGTGGGTCAGAACTTAGGCCGCTTGGAAATAAGGTTAGATGGTGAACTGATCATCGAGCGCCAGTTAGTCGCCAGTGTTAATGTCAGCGAAGGTGGTTTTATTAAGTCCATCAGCGACAGTGTAGCAAGAATGTTTAGTGATGAATAAAACCACTGACGCCCCTAAAATTGAGTTCCCCTGTGCCAACTACAGTATGAAAATCGTGGGCCGTAAAACACCGGACTATGAGGCGTGGGTGGTGCAGTGTGTACAGCAATTGGCGGCCGACCTAGACCTTAACAAGGTGCAGGTCGTGGACAGCCGTAATGGCAACTTTCAGTCTATCCGTTTGGC
>DPHD01000064.1:32371-38662 GCA_003523085.1 Oceanospirillaceae bacterium
GCATCTATGGATGAAGTGTGGTTGTTGCAGCACCCTGCGGTGTTCACCCAAGGCCAAGCGGGTAAAGCCGTACATATATTGGATGCAGGGGTTATTCCTGTGGTGCAATCCGATCGAGGTGGGCAGGTGACCTACCACGGGCCCGGGCAATTGATGATGTATGTATTGTTAGATTTAAAACGCTTAGGTATTGGTGTTAGGCGCTTGGTTACCGTGTTGGAACAGGTCCTTATAGACTGCCTCAACAAGTTCGGCATTCAGGCTCAGGCAGACCCTAAAGCGCCAGGGGTTTATGTCGCGGGAAGTAAAATTGCTTCTTTGGGCCTTCGAGTTCGAAAAGGTTGTAGCTTCCATGGATTGGCGCTTAATGTAGCCATGGACCTCGCCCCCTTTGAACGTATTAATCCCTGTGGTTACCCTGGCCTGAATATGGTGCAGATGAGTGACTTGGCAGACTTTACAGCTGATGGTTTTACTCTAGACCAAGTGGCGCAGGTGTTAAGCCAGAGTTTAGTCGAACAGTTGCATTACCAAACAGTTAATTATACCCAACACCCTTGGGCTCCAAACAACCCCTATATGGCAAGTGATTATGACCAAATCCTACAGAGCTGAAGCCGGCGTAAAGCTACGCGGTGCAGACAAAGTAGCACGTATCCCAATTAAAGTGATTCCTACGGAAAAAATGCCCCGTAAGCCGGATTGGCTGCGTATTAAAGTGGTGAGCTCGCCGGAAGTTAACCGTATTAAGGCCAAGTTGAGAGAACATAAGCTAGCCTCTGTGTGTGAAGAAGCCAACTGCCCCAACCTAGGGGAGTGCTTTAGCCAAGGTACCGCTACCTTTATGATTATGGGCGAAATTTGCACACGCCGTTGCCCTTTTTGTGACGTTGCCCACGGCCGACCTAATCCATTGTCCGTCGATGAGCCTAGGGAGTTGGCCACTGCAGTAGCCGACATGGCGTTAAAGTATGTGGTAGTCACATCGGTCGATCGAGATGACTTACGCGATGGTGGAGCCCAACACTTCGCCGATTGTATTGCCGCTATTAATGAACGTACGCCAGCCACCCAGGTCGAAGTGCTGGTGCCGGACTTTCGTGGGCGTATGGACATTGCGTTAGATATCCTTCAACAAACACCGCCCCATGTGTTTAACCACAATTTGGAGTCGATTCCTCGCTTGTACAAAAAGATCAGGCCTGGCTCCGATTACGCCTGGTCCTTGCAATTGTTAGAAAAATACAAGCAGCGTTGTCCAGACGTGTTAACTAAGTCTGGTCTGATGCTGGGTTTAGGTGAAACCAATGAAGAAGTATTACAAGTATTGCAAGACTTACGAGACCATGGGGTGGATATGTTAACCCTAGGGCAGTACTTGCAACCTAGTCTTAATCACTTACCTGTGGACCGGTTTGTGCCGCCTGCTGAATTTGACGAATTAGGCGCTGCAGCGAAAGCCATGGGTTTTAAGCACGTGGCCAGTGGCCCCCTTGTACGATCGTCCTACCATGCCGATTTACAAGCCAAGGGCGAAGTGATAAGTTGAGGTCCAATTATACAAACAAGCTCCCCCTAGTGCCTTTTAGTGGACTAAATTTGAGGTGTAGTAAATGAGTGCGAGCCAACGTGTGCTTGTGGTTGATGACGACCTATTGAACCAAGAAGTGATTAGTGAGTTCCTAGCCATAGGCGACTATGCGATTGATTTGGCTGATGATGGCCAACAGGCCGTGGAAATGGTCGAGAACAACGATTATGACTTAGTACTCATGGATATCATGATGCCGACCATGGATGGCGTGGTCGCCACTAGAGCCATTAGAGCCTTACCAGATGCTGCAAAAAATAGTGTCAGAGTGATTGCTGTTACCGCCAAAAACGCCCGTGATAATGCCCACGTTTGGAAGCGTAGTGGCTTTAATAGTTATATTATTAAGCCTTTTTCTGAAGATGAGCTGTGGCACATTATTGCCAGTGAAGACCGCTTTAAAACTAGGTCATAACAGACAGGATCAATTGCAATGAAGTCTCAAGTATTGCTAGTTGAAGATGATGAAATGTGCCAAGAGATTGTGGCCGAATTTTTATCTGAATTAGATGTGGACGTGGTGGTGGTTGGAGATGGCATACAAGCCCTAGCCGCCCTTGAAGCACATCATTTTAATGTCATACTTATGGATATTATGATGCCCCATATGGATGGCATCGAAGCCACGACCAAGATTAGAGCCTTGGCCGATCCTAGCAAAGCCAAAACCCCCGTGATTGCAATCACTGCGCGTAACCCAGACACAGATCAAGAGATTTGGTTTGCCATTGGTGTGAATGACTTTGTGGGTAAACCGTTTTCCGAAGAAGAATTTATACAGGTGGTTAGCCCCTATATTTAAATATCGATAATCATTGAGAGGTAGTTGTGGCAATAGTACATTGGTTAGGCGCCGGGTTGTCCAGCGCACCCGGCATTGAACGGTTGATTAATAACGGCACCGAACTTTGGTTATGGAACCGCACTTTGAGCAAGGCTCAGGTGGTTATTGAACACTTAGAAGGGCCTTGTCAGGCCCGCACTTTAGATTGGCATGAGCTGGAAAATCATGTCAGTCGGGGTGATATTATTGTGTCAATGTTGCCAGGGACCTTTCATGTGCAGGCCGCTGAATTAGCCTTAAGCAAAAAAGCACACTTTGTGTCGAGCAGCTATTTATCGCCAGCCATGCTGGAGTTAGACCAACGAGCACAAAAGTTAGGTCTATGTTTAGTTAACGAAGTGGGTTTGGATCCCGGCATTGATCATTTGTTGGCCCATGCCTTGATCAACGACTACCGAGACTCTGCGGCCTATGCCGCCAGCAATCGCATCGAATTCCGCTCCTTTTGTGGTGGTCTACCAGCCCAAGAAAACGACTTTAAATACAAGTTTTCCTGGTCACCGTTAGGGGTGCTTAACGCCCTGCGTACGACGGCCCAGTGGATAGATGACTCAGAAGTAAAAACCTGCTCTAAACCTTGGCAAGCCATGTGTAATTACGCCATGCCCTTGAGTGAAAATTATAGTCCCACCTTTGAATCCATCCCCAATCGAGACTCGTTGCCGTTTATGGCTCAATACGGCTTTGATCCTCAGTGGACAGTGGATATATTTGTCCGTGGTTCGTTGCGCTTGCAAGGTTGGTCGGCGGCTTGGAAAGACGTGTTTAGCTTGATTGAGTCAGGTGATAACGCCGACATTGAAGCTCAATTGGTGGCCAAGTCGGATGAATTGTGGCAACAACACGCCTTCAAAGACGGCGAGCGAGATCGTGTGGTCTTGTATGTTGAGCTGTTGGCTAAAGATGAAGACACTGGTGAAACCATTTGGCGAGAAAGCTATTCAATGGATGCCTTTGGCAACCACAAAGGCAGCGCTATGGCGCGCTTAGTATCGACCACGGTGAGCCTAGCGGTAGATGCCGTATTGCAAGAGCGTATTGCCGCTGGGGTGAGTGCGGCGCCTAAAGAAATGGGTTTGGTAAAAGATTGGTTGGTGTATTTGAATGATCACCATGAGAATATTCAACACCTTAATCACATGGAATAACGAGCATGCAAGCTAACCAAACCGCAATTGTGGTGGGCGCGGGTATGGTCGGCCTGTGTTGTGCTTATGCATTACACATGCGTGGCATCAAAGTGACTGTGGTTGATCGCGACATAGAGGGCGACAAAACCTCCTATGGCAATGCCGGCGCATTAGCTATTAGTGAGTGTGTGCCCCATAGCCTGCCGGGCCAAATCTGGTCCATGCCTAAATGGCTGTTAGACCCCATGGGGCCTTTGTCCCTAAGGCCGGCCCATATTCCTGCGTTTATGCCGTGGATGCTTGCCTACCTTGGTCATAGCCGCAAGCGACAGGTGGCCCATATAGCAGATGCTTTACACGCCATCAATGAGCGGGTGAGCGCTGATTATGACCCCATGTTACAGGCCATTGGTTATGCCGATAAGGTGCACGACAAAGGCTGTATACGAGTATACGACAGCTTTAAAAGTTTTAAAAAAAGTGCCCTAGAATGGCGTATACGTAAACAACATGGCCAAGATTACGAGTTGTTAGGCGAAGATGACTTACGCCGTATGGCGCCAGCCATTGGCAAGGCCAAACAGTTTGGTGTGTTCCAACCCCAGTGGCGCATTATGGATGACCCAAAAGGCTTGGTGGGCTGCCTGAGAGACTGGTTATTGGCGCAGGGCGTTACTATGGTCAACGCCAATGTTGATGCCTTGGAGTGCGCCCAAAGTAGTGTAGTAGGGGTGACCACTAACCAAGGTGTTATCAACGCCGACATGACCATAGTAGCGGCCGGAGCTTGGTCTAAGGCGTTAGCTAAACAAGTGGGTGAAACCTGCTTGCTGGAGTCGGAACGAGGTTACAATACGACCTTGCCTAACCCCAATATTAGCCTAAAACACGAATTGCTATTTGCTGAAGAAATGTTTGTGGCTTCGCCATTGGCAATTGGATTGCGGGTCGGGGGGGCATCAGAATTTGCCGGCCTTAAGGCGGCACCCAATTATAAACGTAGCGATAACTTGTTACATTTAGCCAAGCGCTACTTACCCGATCTCAATACCGAAGGCGGTACTCAGTGGATGGGACATCGGCCGTCGACACCGGACTCATTACCGGTATTGGGGCCGTCGGTTAAGTGGCAGGGATTATGTTATGCCTTTGGTCACTCTCATTTAGGTATGACTCAGGCGGCCAGTAGCGGGCAAATGTTAGCCGAAGCCCTGATGCAGCCCGAACTAGGTACTGATTTAAGTGCTTATAGCATTGGTCGGTTTAGCTAGCTAAACCAATGTCGGTACCGGCAAGGCACAAAGTCAGCTGGCCTACTAAATCCCACATGTTCGCCGTGCCTACACCTTTGATCGCCTGATCAATTTGTTGGCATTGATGTAACATTTTAGCCAGGCTTTGGTTGTTGTGTTGTTGCGCCGCATGGCGCAAACAGGCTTTGCGTTTTTCCCACACCCGTTCTTGGCGCAGGCCTGCTTCAATGCCTTGTTCATGGTTAATGAGTTTGTGCAGCAAGCGAATCTCTCGGCTTAGTACCCACAACATGGCCATGGCGTCGGTGCCTTCTTCGCGCAACCCATAAAGCATGGTTAAGCTACGCTCGGGGGAGCCACCCAGTGCCGTGTCGACCAATTGAAAACTACTGTATCGAGCATGACCACCTACATCACTGGCAATGTCGTCGGCGGTGATCTGTTTGTTGGGCCCTTGCAGGGTGAACTTCTCAAGTTCTTGAGCCGTGGCTAATAGATTGCCTTCGGTGCGTTGCACCAACAATTGGCTGGCGTCATCGGTAATGCTCAAGTTGAGAGATCGCGCGCGTTTCTGTACCCAGCGAGTCATTTGAGGCACTTCCAGCGGGTAGATAGGAATGCATACCCCAGCTTTTTCTAAGGCTTTAAACCATTTGCCTTTTTGACCACTGCCGTCGATCTTGCCACTGCTAATGAGAATAAGGTTGTCTGGATTCGGCTCGGCCACCAACTGTGCCAGGGCGGCGGAGCCTTCTTTTCCGGGCTTGCCGCTGGGCATGCGTATTTCAATGACCTTGCGGCTGGAGAATAATGACATAGCCTGGTCGGCGGCGTTAATTTGTTGCCAATCAAAACGTCCTTCGACGTGAAATAGATCGCGCTCTAAAAACTCCTGCTGACGCGCTTGCTGGCGAATAGCATCACATATTTCTTGTTGCAACAGTGGTTCGTCACCAAACACCAAATAGCAGGCGGCTAAACCTTGGTTTAAATGCTGCTCAAGTTGATCGGCTTTAATGCGCATGGGGGTTATTGTTGACGGCTCAGCTGGCGCATTACACGGCTAGCGAGTTGGCGGTACAGCAAAGCCCAACTGTCGGCCTCAATACGTTGGTTAACCGTGGCTTGGCCACCGCTCAAGTCAACATCGGTACTGACCGACAATGGCAAACTTGAACTGTCAGATTGATTGGCATGGTCAGCGCTTTGATAGCGGTAGTGCGTGGTCAAAGTGTAGCGCCATACAGTAACGTCACCATTTTGATCCAAAATAAGTTCGGCTCGATGTTGTAGGGTCTGCGTTAAGCTCAGCTGAGGTCGCAATAACGGCTGCTTATCGAGTATTTCAACTGACTCAAGATCAACCTGTTGTTGCGCTAATAAGGTAGTTACTTGGGCGCTTAGTTGGCTGTCGTTAGAGTAAAGGCTGAGCGTAGCAGGGTAGGCCGCTTGGCTTTGCCCTTGCAGATGAAA
>DPHD01000064.1:38922-44416 GCA_003523085.1 Oceanospirillaceae bacterium
AGGGCTCGCTTAGCTAACCACAATGTTAACTAGTTTGTTAGGTACAACAATGACCTTACGTACCGCTTTGTCGGTAATAAAGCTTTGCACTTTGTCGTCGGCCAAGGCCAGCTGCTGAATGGTGTCGCGGTCGGTGTTGGCATCGATGCTGATTTTGCTACGCAACTTGCCGTTCACCTGAATCATCATATCGATGTTAGATTTCACCAACGCCTGGGCATCTACTTCTGGCCATGGGGTTTGCAAAATGTCATCGGTGCCTTCAAAGGCTTGCCACAGACTATGACACAGGTGCGGCGTAAACGGCGACAGTAACAATATAGATGTGCGTAAACTCTCGGCGCGTACGGCTAAACCCTGCTCCGAGCTATCATCAAACTTTGAGGTGGCATTGCTGAGCTCCATAATGGCGGCAATGGCGGTGTTAAAGGTGTTGCGGCGATCGATGTCGTCACTCACCTTTTCGATGGTCACATGGGTTTTACGCCGCATGTCCTGTTGCTTTTGGTTGAGCTTGGCTACATCTAAAGCCGGCGCAATTGGACCAGCTAAGTGTTGCTGTACTTGTCTCCAGAAACGTTTAATAAACCGCTGGGAGCCTTCAAGGCCAGCGTCGGACCACTCTAAAGACTGCTCAGGTGGCGCAGCAAACATAGTGAATAAGCGCACAGCATCGGCACCATACTGGTCAATCATGGTTTGTGGGTCAATGCCGTTGTTTTTTGACTTAGACATTTTACCCATGCCGTCGTACATCACCGCCGATCCATCCGACTTTTTAATAGCGCCGGTAATGCGGCCTTTGTCGTCAATGATGGGGTCTACGTCTAACGGTGAAATCCAATCTTGGCCCCCTTTAGCATCTTCTTGGTAATAGGTATGAGCTAATACCATGCCTTGGCAAAGTAACTTTTTAAAGGGTTCGTCAGAAGACACTAAACCCATATCGCGCATTAACTTATGGAAGAAGCGAGAATAAAGCAGGTGCAAAATAGCGTGCTCAATACCACCTACATATTGATCCACTGGGGCCCAGTAATCAGCAGAGCCAGGCGCTAACATGCTGTCATGGTGGTTGGCACTCGTAAAACGCGCATAATACCAAGACGACTCCATAAAAGTGTCGAAGGTGTCGGTTTCACGTTCGGCTGCGCCACCACACTTAGGGCAGCTAGTATTAATGAATGAGGCCATCTTTTTAATCGGCGAACCACTGCCATCAAACTCAACCTCCGTAGGCAATACCACGGGCAGCTGGTCTTCAGGCACCGGCACCGCGCCACAGCTATTACAGTTGATGACTGGAATCGGGGCGCCCCAATAGCGTTGGCGTGAAACGCCCCAGTCGCGCAAGCGATAGTTGGTGGTTACTTTGCCTTTGCCTTGCTGCTCGAGTTCGGCGGCAATGGCATCAAAGGCCAATTGGAACTCCATCTCGTCAAAGACACCAGAGTTAACTAATAAACCTTTGTCGGTATAGGCGGCTTTACTCACGTCTACTTCAATAGACTCGTCGACGGGGCGGATCACTTGTTGGATATTAAGGCCGTATTTAGTGGCAAATTCCCAGTCGCGCTGGTCGTGTCCGGGGACCGACATCACCGCACCAGAACCATAATCCATCAATACAAAGTTGGCAGTCCATACGGGTACAGGTTGGCCGGTAAGGGGGTGGATGGCGCTAAAGCCCGTGTCCATACCTAGCTTTTCCATGGTGGCCATATCCGCTTCGGCCACTTTCATGTTTTTGCAGCTATCGATGAACTCACCCATGGCCGGGTTGTTAGCGGCAGCCTTTAATGCCAGTGGGTGTTGTGGTGCAACGGCGACGTAAGTAACACCCATTAGGGTATCCGGGCGCGTGGTAAACACCTCTAAGGCACCGTATTCGGCCACATCAAAACTCAACTCAACACCCTGGGACCGACCGATCCAATTACGCTGCATGGTGCGTACCTGTTCGGGCCAATCGTCTAATTGGTCTAAGTCGTCAAGTAGCTGGTCGGCATAGTCGGTGATTTTAAGGAACCATTGAGGGATTTCTTTGCGCTCTACTAAGGCGCCAGAGCGCCAGCCGCGGCCATCAATCACCTGCTCGTTAGCCAGTACGGTTTGGTCAACGGGGTCCCAGTTAACCACGGCATTTTTTTTGTAAACCAAACCTTTGTCGAGTAACTTGGTAAAAAACCACTGTTCCCAGCGATAATAAGACGGTTCGCAGGTGGCTAATTCGCGGCTCCAGTCGTAACCAAAACCCATGCGCTTGAGTTGATCACGCATGTAGGCAATGTTCTCGTGAGTCCACTGGGCTGGTGGCACATTATTTTTCATGGCCGCATTTTCTGCGGGCAGGCCAAAGGCATCCCAACCCATGGGTTGCAAGACGTTTTTGCCTTGCATGCGCTGGAAGCGAGAAATCACGTCGCCGATAGTGTAGTTACGCACATGGCCCATGTGTAGTCGGCCACTTGGATATGGGAACATAGACAGGCAGTAGTACTTTTCTTGGTCTGGCTTGTCGGTGGCAACAAAGCTGTTGTTGTGTTCCCAAAAGGCTTGAATCTGCGGTTCGATGTCTTGTGCGTAGTATTGTTCGTTCATGGCGGCCAGTGAATTAATGCTAGAAATAAAATCGGTCCACATAATACCATTAGAGCGGTGTTAACAGGTAGTTTAGGCGGCAAATAGTTACTGGTTTTTTGAGGCTTGACTAAGCGTCATAAATCTAAATAAATGAATTTATTGTGATTAATCAAGCCTCAACGGTTGAATTAATAATTTACTGCCGTTACAATGCGCCTCCCTTCTACGGCACTCGCCGGTTTTTTTTAGAAGGTATAGCGCGCCCGTAGCTCAGCTGGATAGAGTACTCGGCTACGAACCGAGCGGTCAGAGGTTCGAATCCTCTCGGGCGCGCCATTTTCTAGAGTTCTTCTAGGGATAACGCAAAGAATTCTCCAATATATAAACGTAGGCCATGCTTGCTTTACAGCGGTGTGGCCTTCTTTTTGTCTTATTGATTTAGTATTGAATCAAGTTCAGTACAGTTCAACGATGACAATAAGTAGGACAAATGAAATCCAAATGATAAGCCTAAGGGTTGCTCTGTGATATCTGGAGATAGCAATCGGTTTGGCTAAACCTTCAGCTCTTTCCTGTGATGCGTCAACCAATCCCGACACTCATGGTAGTTGGGTAAGACCTTTTCTATCCGCTGCCAAAAGGCTGGCGAGTGATTGTATGAATCATGTGACACAGTTCGTGGACTACCCCATAGTCGACGATGTAGTGAGATGCCGTGATGATGGCCTAATAGAACCCGAAGCCGTCACGTTGGACTTTAATCTGATAACTTTTTTGTATAAATAGCCATTGGTTATTACCTCACCCTTTTGAATTTAAAGGTCAGAAGTTTGCTGCAAGAGAATTGGCAAACTTCTTGCCCTTCTCGGTTAAGACAGCATAACGATAACGTCTATCGTGAATGTCTGTCTCGTATGTGACAAGGTTTAAAGTCTCAGCCTTACGCTTAACCATCACCTCGTCGCTTAGAATCGTAAGGGTACGCGCTGCGTTTGCCTTACTCATGCCAAGTTCTTTAATTATATCCTGACCTGTTACACGTCCACGCCTAGCAACGAATAGAAAAACTCTAATCTGTGCCGTGGTTAAATCGCCTAGTTCTGAGAACGATTCTAGAGTGCTCGCGAGGCCTTTTAATACCTCATTATGTGTTAATTTCATTTATCACTTCCTTTAGAATTTAGCACTTAAGCTCTTGCCCGTGATGCTTCAACCAATCTCTACACTCTCTGTAGTTAGGTAGCACCTTCTCCACTTGCTGCCAAAAGGCTGGCGAGTGATTGTGATGAATCATGTGACACAGTTCGTGTATCACCACATAATCCACAATATAGTGAGGTGCCATGATGATGGCCCAATGGAAACTGATATCGCCTGAGCGTGAGCAACTGCCCCAGCGAGACTTGTAGCTCTTCACCTTGACTGAATTAGGAACAACACCCATAACCTGAGCAAAGCGGACTACCTTCTCATTGAGGCGCTTCTCCGCATGTTGCATGTACCAGCTTGTTAGCTCTTGCTTTATATCAGCGTCAGCACCTACCGCTAGCTTGCCTAAGGTCAGCTTAACTGCCTCTGATGAACCTTGAATAACCTTTAAGCGATAGTTTCTACCTAAGTAAGAGAAGGCCTCACCACTCACATATTCTTTAAGCTTCTTAGGCTTCAACAAGGCTTGCTTGCGTAGCTTGTCACGAATCCACGGGGTCTTATCACGGACAATCTGCTCAATGCGTTCGTCAGCTAACGCCTGCGGAATTATCACCTGCACCTGACGGTCAACCACCTGCACAGAAGCGCTCTTCTTGCGGTTGGTACGAATCACCTCTATGGAAAACTCTAGCTTATCTATGGCGGAGATTGAATTCATTGGGTTCTCACTTAGCCTTAAACTTGGCTTGTGCAAGGTCCATAAATCGCTCATTAATGGCTTCAACCAGTTCTTTGGTACCGAAATCTTCACTGAGAATAGCTCGTTTGATGCGTTTCTTCATAGCCTTCTGTTCATCCCACTTATTAAAGAAGTCCACCATAGCTGTGTCTTCTTTCATCATATCCACCAGCTTTTTCACCACTTCCAAAACACGCTGATGCGTTGCTTCATCTACAGCTTCATCATGTAAACGACTGACTTCAGCCATAAGAATGTTGTGGAAAGCGAACTCAGTTTCGTTCAAACCTATATCAGTGGCTTGTTTCTCACGGTCTGACTCTATCGTACCTCTAAATTCCAGTAACATCTGCACAAGGGAATCCCATTTCTCTTCGCTTTGCTTGATGATTTCACCTAGGCGCTTAGATAATGCTTGGTAGTATTCGGGGTCTTGCTCTAGGTTGACCTTAATATGGTCCTTAATCGCATTCTCTACTTCAGAAGCTTTGGAACGGTCTGACTTATGCTCGTCCAACTTAGCTTTGAAATCCTGAGCTAACAGGTCTACAGGTGCTATCTTAGGATTAACACCAGTCGAGTAGATGTGTTCTTCAATCAACTGTCTGACTTTCTCACCAGCACCTGCTATATCTAGCTGTTCATCTCGGTACAGGTTACGGGCACCATGAGCAATCTTACCCAGACGCTTGAGGTCACCTAAGAATGGTTTGGCAGACGCGTCAGGCAATACAATATCCATTTGCTTGGCGAAGCGACCAAAGTCCGTCTGGAACTGCTGCCGTTTAGCCTCATCACTGAGAGAAAGGATACATTCATCTAGGTCGTTCAAGTCCATGCCTTTAAAGTGAGCCACCAGCCGCGTATGAGCCGCCTTGAGCTTAGGCAGCTCTTCTTTGAAGTTAGTCAGCGCGCCTTGGACATCTTCGGTTGAGAACACTTCTAGAGCTTCAGTGAGGTAGTCACTTAGGCCATAGTAGTCGACTATGTAGCCTTTGATGTTAGATTGCATCCAATACT
>DPHD01000047.1 GCA_003523085.1 Oceanospirillaceae bacterium
AAATGGCGCGCCAGGAGGGAGTCGACTTACTTAATATATTTTTAATTAAAATATTCCTTAATAGGCACGTATAACAATAATATCATAGGAATTAATCACTCCAATTACGGCTTGTATTTTAATGCGTTGTGGCAAAGTATAATTGATTTGGTCATTAAGTAGAAATAAATCAACAGCCGTCCCAAAAGCGCCTAAGGTGCGATAAAAAATGAGAAAACTCTCAGCCCATCTAAAGCTCACATTATCAGCTCGTGGACTTTAATCTTATAACTAGCTTTGTTATTATGCACGCCGATTTCATATGTCCTCTGCCTTGCTTAATCTAATGTGATGGTTACTTAGTGGTGTATGCATGCTTATTCATAATCCACAAAACAATAATATAAGAGCACGTCATGCATTTTAATAATACCTCATTTGGAATCTTGCCCTACGTAAAGCAAGTAGTGTGGTTAACTTTAGTTACCGCTATAGTGGCCTTGGCAGTGGTTTGTGTCCGGCTGTTTTCTCTGGTTCATTTCAGTGCTGATATTAATATCGTAAATGCCGATTTTTGGCGGGTATTGTGGCAGGGGTTGCGGTTTGATGTGGCCACGTCTATTCGTTTGTTTCTTCCGGTTTACCTGCTGTCTTTGCTTGCCGTGTTGCTGCCCACGGTTGTGGGACGGTGCGCGCTGTGGTTGGGACTGGTTTGGGGCGGCGTTGTAGCAGTATGCGTGGTGGTGTTGTCTGTTGCCAATGTGGGATACATTGCCTTTTTCGGCACCCCGTTTAACGCCTCTGCCATTGAGAACTTAAAATACGACAACGATGCCATTGCAGAATCTGTTTGGGGCTCGGGTAGCTTTTTAGGTTATGGTTTGGCCAGTCTTATAGCATCAATTATTGTAGCTGTAGTTTGTTATAAAATGGCAAAATGGCTAATGGCACAAAGGGTGGGTGTTAAGCTAGGAGTTATGGTTTCAACGGGGTTTGTGTTGATTTCGCTAGTCCTGGTATTATCTTTGGGCAGGGGTAGCTTTGGTAATTTCCCATTGTCCCATAAACATCTGATTGTTTCAGCCTCGCCTACTTATAATAATGCAGTACCTAATGGTGTCCTGGCAGTTTATTATGCCGTTTTAGAGTATTTAGATTCTCGCAATTTAGCGCCCACGAACGATGCCGAAGGGCGGATATTGTATCAGGCCTTTTATGGGCACGAGCCTAGAGAAGGAGCTTTGTGGCCACAGCTTTTTGTCTCTACGCCTAAACTTGAGCTACTGGCTGAAAAGCCCCCGCATGTGGTCTTGCATTTGGTAGAGAGCCTTGGCAATGAACCTCTAACTTCAGAGTTTGGGGGTCAAGTGGACTTGTTGGGCGGGCTAAAAGGGCACTTGCAACAGGATTATTGGTTTCAACACTTTTTACCCGCTGGCAATGACACTCAAAGTTCGCTGGTTGCCATGCTGGGCAACATTAACTTTCCTACAATTACTCAATCTAAGTACAAGCAGGTGTCTTTGGACACTGCAGCCGCGAAAGTTTTTCAGCGTAAGGGATATAAAACTGTGTTTATTTACACAGGCTATGAAGGCATACGTAACCGCTCAAACTTTTTGTTAAATCAAGGTTTTGATGAAGTTGTTGGTGCTCATCAATTATTACAGCAATATCCACAGATGCCCACCAATGTATGGGGTGGCGAAGACGCTTATATGTACGACTATGCAGCTAACCTGATGCTTCAACATGGCACAGATAAGCAGCCTTTGTTTATTGTGACTTTAACCACCACAAACCACCCCCCATATAAAGTACCTACTTCGTTCATTGGCAACGAACCCGCAGTTGATTCGGAGTTAAAGAGTAAGATTGGCAGCTTGCCAGACCATTCCTTAGCTACGTTTAAATACACCAACGTCCATTTAGGGCAGTTTATTAGCCGCATTAAAGCCAGTGATATTGCGGAAAGCACCATTATTGCAGCTACAGGTGACCACGCCGTAAGAGGGCTGACTGGCTTTAAAGGTGGTGTATTACGCAATATAGCCGTGCCTTTTTACCTTTATATTCCAAGTTCTTACAAACCGAATACGCCTGTAGATCTTGAACAGGTGGCATCACATAAAGATATCATGCCTACTCTATATCAGTTGTCTTTGTCTGAGGCAATTTACCCTAATATGGGTCGCAACATTCTCGCACCTATCAAACTAGGGTCTCCACACAACTTTGCTGCAAGTGACCGTTATATTGTCACAAATAAGGGCGCAAGATTAAAAACAAAGCCAGATGTTATTAATCCCCTGTTAATCGGACATGGGCTTACGTTAGGGCCACCAGTGCCAGAGGCTGATTTTGCGTCTGCGCAAGTCTATGACAACTTGGTGGACTGGATGATGCGCAAACAATTAGTGGGAGAAGGCTTGGTTGAAATTAGCGGTGAAGACCCCCAGTAGTTCCCGTGGCTTTTGTATTTGCACCTTGTGTTAATTAGTATACATAGGGGCTTGTGAATTCTAGAAATTACTAAAGGCTCTCTGGTATTCATTTAGTACAAAAAGTCTGAGGCAGTATTTACATACAAGGGGCGCTAGAAAACCCCGTGTGGGGCCATATTGGGGCAGTAACAACTTTATTGAACAGGAAGGGGCATTTGGTTCTTCACCACAACGGCTATTTAGTAATTTAAGCTAGCCCACTTTTTACCACCTACTTAAGCCCTGCAGCCTTGAGGATGGTATGCACCGACGTTCTACCCACACCCACCTGACTAATAATGTCCACCTGTTTGGTGCCGGACTTAAATAGGTTAATGACTTGGTCCTTTATCTCTTGCCTCAGTGGTGCCTTTCCTTTGTACTTTCCAGCCGCCTTAGCCATCGCTATGCCGTCCAATTGGCGCTCTCTGCGTAGGTTAGTCTCAAACTCAGCAAAGACACCCAGCATATCCAAAAAGGCCTTACCTGCTGCTGTAGAGGTATCTATGGGCTGCTCAGTAGCTTGTAGATGGACGCCTCGATCTTTGAGTTCATGGATGATGTCTTGCAGGTCTTTAAGGCTTCTAGCGAGCCTATCTATCCGAGTGACTACCAAGGTATCACCACTTCTAAGATAGCTAAGAACGCTCTCTAGCTCCATTCTAGGGACCCTACTAGTACCTGATACTTTCTCTTCCCAGACCCGATGACACCCTGCAGCTTTCAGTGCCTCAACTTGGATGGTGGTGTGTTGGTCATGACTGCTAACCCTTGCGTACCCCAGGCGTTGATGTGTAGTCATTCTTTCCTCCTTGAATGTTCAAATAGGGTCATAGAGGTGCCAATGCTACACGTGCGTTCATGGACAATCAACCCTTAGAGCACTTTTTGCATCATCCAGTGAACAACCCAACTAGGGTAAACCCCAACAGAACATCAAGACTAATCAAACACAAATAAGATAGGGACAACCACCACTAGCCAACTCAGCAACTGTAGCACTATAGAGGAGAAGCTTCTTCTCATCCCTATGTCTGACCATATGTATTTTGGAAACATGGCTAAACATCGCTTTTAACACAGGACAAACACATGAATACCGCACAACAATTAAACCCACAACAACAGCTTCGAAATCCATACTGCAAACGTTCCATGAGATTTACCAAGAACGGCTATAAAGCCCTATTGGAAGTTAAGAGGAAGCTGGAAGTAGAACTTCAAAGGCCTATATCTGAGTCCGTAGCTATCGATATGATTCTGTTAAGTCGCTCATCATTGTGATGTTGATAATTAAAAAATAAATGAATAGACCACCTATTAGTTAGGGACATTAATCACACACACAACTATTTTTATCATTTATACATTGATGACACTTAATGGGGGAATGGTGACTGCCCTCATCCACAACCTTCTTAGGTGGGCAACTACGGTGATGGTTACGTATAGAAACTCTGAGTGTTTTATATCATCGGTGTTTAATCATTATTGATAATAGGTCACGAAAAACCTAGCACTTATCTATACATCTTTGTGTCCTTCTTTTTAGACCTTATAGAAGAAGCTACTGCACCCCAAAAAACCCCACACCCCCTGCTACATAAGACTATCAAGGACTTATGCTGTGTTTGATTATTAACACTAGGCCTAATGAGTCCGAGTAATCATCAATTAACACACCTTCAATAATACATCAGGCATTCCTCACCTCCTTTATAGAGGACGAGTTGGAGTGGTCAATTCTTAACAATATTTATAACTCAGGACAATTCTCATGACTCGCAAAAGCACAATGAAAGGTAAACAAAGTGTACATTATCGCCATATAACAGACGAAGGATTTAAAGCCATCATCAACCTTCCAAAGACCGCATCAAAACTGCTCTACCAAATCATTCAGGATACAGATAAGAAAGATAACTGCTGCCAGTTGAATGCGCAGCAGCTCATACTGAAATACAAATTGAACGCAAGTAACACGTACACTACCATTCGAAAATTAAAGGCTGTCAATTTCTTGAGAGAAGTAGAGGACATTGGAGGTATTAAAAGGTTGATGGTCAATCCAGAATGGTTGTCATGGCAGAGTCGGAGCCTAGTTAGGTTTACTATACTCATGTATTCACTAGGTTCACACCAACTAACTCTTAATCATCTAGACTTGGAGGTCACATGTGGAGGTAGAATTGATATCCATACTGGTGAGCTTTTTGACTGGTTTGGTAACGGGATTGAACGCGCTGACCTGCATCATGGTTTAGAACTGAACAGCCCTTATGAATACTCATCAACCGTTCAACCAACTACCAGCGCAGATGCTCAAAAAGCATTATCCACACAACACACCAATTCTATAAATAGTGCTGCTTTAGGAATCCAAACGACTCATTCTTCAGTAATTAGTGACTTTGAAGATGTCCATGATTATGATGAGGATAGTGACGATGGAGAGTATGATGACTACGAAAATGTGTGCAATTTTCAGAACAGCCAATCATCCATAGTTAACTTAAAAGATGTTATTGCAGACTTGGCATAACTGAGTAATTATCCATTATTAATGGGCCAACCTGCCAGTCAATAAGGGCAGGTGGCTCACGTAAGTGGAGTATCTCAGTTATCTACCCTGTTCCATCCTTGACCCTGCCAATCTAGGGTTTTTTCTAGGTATCTAGCCTTGATACTTATGTCCGAAGGGCTTCCATATCGGTCACTAACCTTGCTACTCCAGCCTAACATTTCATTTCGCATATCTTCAGGGCATTCAGCATCTCTAAGCCTTGTAGCCATTGTGTGTCTAAATGAATGTGATGTTGGAGCATCAAGCCCCAACAAAGACTGTATTCTTTTTTTAGCTGCTGCACTACCATTGTCGCTCTTCACTTGTTTTTCTTCTTCATCGATGTAACGAGGAAATAACCACTTGCCCGATACCGAGCGGACATATTTCAAGGCCAACCCAGTTAATGGAATAAATCTAATAGAACTCTTAGTCTTTAACTTACGAAATGGAGTCTTGTGGAGTGTCAGAAATGGGTAGGCCGTATCAAGTCCATGGACATCCGCTATACTGAGACTGCATGCCTCACTAACACGAAACCCTGTCTCCATCATCACAGCAATCATGCCCCAAATCTCATCCATGTCGACTGAAATCGCCGCTCGTAAAGCCAATAACTGCTGAGCGGTGAAGTCCAACCTGTCTTCAGCATCATCTCCAAGATTTGGGATATCGTATCCAGTAAAGTTATGCTGTTTATCCTCATTGAGTTCGTAGAGCTTTGTCACACCTGTAAAAGCAGCCCTAATGCAGCCCATGCGCCTTTTGACAGACATAGTTTTTAAGCCGCGCTCTTCTATCATGTATGTGATTAGCTGTTGCACCTCAAAAACCCTGTATTCACTTGGACGTCTATCACCTAAAACATCTATTAAATCTGCAAACGCGAGCCTATAGGGGCCGCTTTTCTTCTTATTACTAAGCCATTTCTGATTTTTTAAATGCTCTTCTAGAATGGTAGAGGCGTTTAGTACGAAGGTTCCATCAGATATGGCTATTGCAGCAAGCTGTTCAGGTTCAAGGTAAAAGGCAAGGAGCTCGTTAGTAGCTTCTGCATCTTTATTCATGTGGGCAAGATGCAGCGCGTCCTTAGCTTCTTTTGGTAAGCTCTCATCAAGGCTATCAGTAAAAAAATCATACTCAAGTTCGTTATGTTTCGAGCGTTTAGATAGAGGCAGGCCATTGCGCTCTAATATATCCCTAGCTTTATCAAGTATTGTCCCGGTAAGAATGGGTGCCTTACCTCTAATCACAGCCCATTCAGCTTCAAACTCTCGAGTAAACTGAGAAGCTTTACGAATAGCGTCTTGTTTATTCTCAGTTTTTAAAGATTTAACAATTTTCTTATCTTTATTGTCTGGGTAATGTGACTGGACGTCTTGAGGAATGCGGCGTTTGTAATACCATTTATTGCTGCCGCTAACTTTAGTAATGTATTGCATGATGACCGTGCAGTTCTTGAGTTGGAGAGTCAAGGTCATAGCATACACCGACTGTGTGGCAAAGTCTGTGGCAAAGCAATAACTAGAAAAAAACACCGTAAGCTATTGAATTTTATAAGTATTATGTGTAATTCTAATGTAGAAATGGCGCGCCAGGAGGGAGTCGAACCCCCGACCAACAGGATCGGAACCTGCTACTCTATCCAGCTGAGCTACTGGCGCGTATTACTCAACCCTTAAAGACATAAGGGATACTGCGAAGAAGCCGTATGATACGTGGGTTGAACTGCAGGTTCAAGAGAGCACGGGGTGCTTTTGTGGGTTGTTTGGCCTCTCTAGGCGGTAATTTTTCTAATAGATGGTGAGGATTAGGTAATGGCCCTTTCACGTTGGGTGGGAATGCCGCTATAATGCGACATAATTTCTTGTAAAGTGGTCAATCGCTGTGGTTGTCTCACTTTAATTTTCATATTTTAGAAGAGGCCCTTACGTGAAAACATTTAAGCCTGCAGCCCTATTCAGCCTTTTAGCTGGTGTAATTTTGAGCCTTGGCGCACTGACCGTGGTTGCTGATCACGACAGTGACGAAAGCATCGCAGAACGCATCAGTGCGGTTGGAAATTTATGTGTAGAGGGCGAGAAGTGCAAAGCCCCTGTAGCCAAGGCCGTTGTCGCACCTACGGGACCTCGCTCTGGTGCCGACGTTTACACAGGGTCTTGCGCTGCTTGCCACGGCACTGGCGCTGCTGGCGCACCGAAGTTAGGTGATGCCGCCGCTTGGAGCCCCCGTGTAGCTAAAGGCTTAGACGCGTTAATTGCTAACGCCATGAACGGTATTAATGCCATGCCACCAAAGGGCATGTGTATGGATTGTTCAGATGACGAGATCAAAGATGCCGTCAAACATATGGTTGATAACTCTAAGTAGTTAAACAACCGCACAAAAAACCCGGCTAAAGCCGGGTTTTTTGTGCCTGGTTTAAAACTCAAAATAACGGTGTAGCGCATATGTCCAATTACTTAAAAGGCCTGATACTCACTACCTTAGGGGTGGTGATTTTGAGTTTTGACGGCCTACTTATTCGCCTTATTTCTGCAGAGTCTTTTGATTTATTGTTTTGGCGCGGACTGTTACTCAGCCCTGCGGTCATGGTTTTGCTCATGTTACAGAAGTCCAAGGCATCTTGGTGGCCCCACGATGCTGCTGCCCTTCGATCTTCGGCGTTAATGGCCATCACCACCATCACCTTCATCTTGGCCATCAATTTAAGCTCGGTAGCTAATGTGTTGGTGATCATTAGCTCTCAACCCTTGTTTGCGGCGCTGTTTGGCTGGTTACTACTCAAAGAAAAGCCTGCGCCGGTAACATGGCTAGCCATCGCGGTTTGTTTATTGGGGATCGGTTGGGTGCTTTGGGACTCATGGGGTGGGGCCCATTGGCTAGGTGATATGCTGGCCTTGGCTTGCTGTATTACTTTATCGGCAAAGTTTGTCAACGATCGTGCTGTGAGCCATAGAGACATGACTCCGGCGTTAATATCGGCGGGCTTAGTGGTGGCGTTTATTAGCTATTTTGCCGGCGACCCTATGGCGTTGTCTGGCAGCGATTGGGGCTATATGATTGCTTTATGTTTGATCATCAACCCATTGGCATTCTTCTTGATTACCTTGGGTCCCATGCGTATTCCTGCCGCAGAAGTGGGCATGTTAATGCTGCTAGAAACTGCCGCAGGCCCATTGTGGGTGTGGCTGGTACTCAGTGAGGAGCCCACCTCTGCAGCCTTACAGGGCGGCACTGTTGTGATTGCGACCTTGCTATTACATAGCATCTACCAATGGCGCAAGAGCAAACTTGAGCTGGCCTAAAAATCTTCGAACATGCCTTTTAAACCAGCCAATGTGGCCTGACCCTGGGCCACATTTTTGCTGGGGTCATCGTCGCCACGGCCTTGCCATTCTAAATCATCTTCTGGCAATTCATCTAGGAACCGGCTCGGTGAACACTCGATGAGTTCACCATATTGTTTGCGTTTACGGGCCAAAGTGATAGCCAACGTTTGTTTGGCGCGGGTTATGCCCACATAGGCTAAGCGCCGCTCTTCTTCTACGTTACCTTCGTCCACTGCATTACGATGGGGTAATAGCTCTTCTTCCATACCCATCAAAAACACATGGGGAAACTCCAACCCTTTGGCGGAATGCAGCGTCATCATCTGTACGCGGTCGGTTTCGTCTTCTTCTTGCTGGCGCTCTAGTAAGTCCATCAGCACCAAGCGCGCTACGGCATCGCCCATGTCGGCGTTGTCATTTTTTGCTACGGCTTTTTCTAGGGAGGTTTGCAAGGATGATATTAAGGTTTCTACGTTGGCCATACGTTTTTCTGCCATTGGCGGGCCACTAGAGGTTTGTAACAGCCAATCTTGATACTCCATATCTCGCACCATTTGGCGCACGCTGGCAATGGGGTCTTCACGTTGAGACTTTTCTGATAACTGCTCTATCCAGGCTCCAAACTCTTTAACTCGGGTCAGTGCTGCACCACTAATGTACTGCTCTAAGCCCATTTCTTGGCAGGACCTAATCAGGCTTTCGCCACGCATATTGGCGTAATTAACCAGTTTCTCTAAGGTGGCTGCGCCAATTTCACGTCGTGGCGTATTCACAATGCGTAAAAAGGCGTTGTCGTCGGCTGGGTTGAGCAATATTTTGAGGTAGGCCATGATGTCCTTCACCTCGGTGCGAGAGAAAAACGATTGCCCACCACTCATCTTATACGGCACTTTGTAGGCCTGTAACTTAAGCTCCATCAACCGCGCTTGATGGTTGCCACGGTAAAGGATGGCAAAGTCCCTAAACTCGGCTTGGTTTTGCAACTGGAATTGCAGGATTTCTGTGGCAATACGTTCTGCCTCTGCGTCTTCGTTGCGGCAACTAATCACCCGTATGGGTTCACCAAAGGCTTTGTCACTCCACAGGGCTTTACTAAATTCGTGGGGGTTGTTGGCAATGAGTTGGTTGGCCACCTTAAGAATACGGCCAGTGGAGCGGTAGTTTTGCTCTAACTTAATGACTTTTAGGGACGGGAAGTCGGCTTGCAGTTCGGCCAGATTCTCCGGCCTTGCGCCACGCCATGCGTAAATAGATTGGTCATCGTCGCCTACCACGGTAAAGTTGCTACACTGGCCGACCAATTGTTTAACTAACAAATATTGCGAACTGTTGGTATCTTGGTATTCGTCTACCAACAAGTAACGCACTTTGTTTTGCCACTTTTCGAGGATTTCTGGCCGCGCTTTAAACAACTCCACGGGTTGTAAAATCAAGTCATCAAAATCGACACCGTTATACAGCTTTAGGGTCTTTTGATAGGCTTCGTAGACGCGGGCTGCTAGCGCTTGTTCTGGACCATTGGCACCTGCCATGGCACGGGCCGGGCTAATGAGATCGTTTTTCCAGTTAGATATCTGGTGTTGTATCGGTTCGCAGGCGTCTTCGGCGGCCTCAAACTCTTTGTGGGTCAAGTCTTTGAGGAGTGCCAACACATCTTGCGAATCAAAAATGGAAAATCCAGGTTTGTAACCCAACGCCGTCACTTCTTTTCGAATAATGTTAAGGCCCAAGTTATGGAAGGTCGATACCGTCAGCCCTCGCCCTTCTTTACCTGTAACTAAAGTACCCACCCGCTCTTTCATCTCGCGGGCCGATTTATTAGTAAAGGTTAAGGCAATAATTTGATGGCCTTTAAGACCGCACTCACCGATTAAATAGGCAATTTTTTGGGTGATCACGCTGGTTTTTCCAGAGCCCGCTCCAGCCAATACCAATACCGGTCCGGTGATGGCTTCTAGGGCTTCTTGTTGACGGGGGTTAAGACGACTCACGGATATAAAGACTCTGGCACAGCATAATAAGACAAAAAATGAGCTGCGAATTATAGGCCTTTTTAACCGAGGTTGCGCCCTATATTTGCTGAGACTCCTGACTCAACACATCTAACCTACGATAACTTAACGCTTCTAGTAGGTGGGTTTTCTGAATCTTGGCCGAGGCCTCTAGATCGGCAATGGTACGCGCAACTTTAAGCACTTTATGAATCCCCCTCGGTGAGATGTTTAACTTGGCAATGGCTTGGGACAACAGTGCCGCCTCAGGTTTAAGCAATGCGGCATGGCGCTCTAGCTCCACCCCTGTGAGGTGCCCATTGAGTTGCCCGGCCCGTTTTAGTTGGATGGTTTGGGCCTCCAGCACTTGGGCCTTTGCTTGCGCTGTGGACAGGCCGGCTTGCGGTGACAGTAAGGCCTTAGTACTGGGCCGCTGTACGGCCACCTGCAGGTCAATGCGGTCCAACAGGGGCCCTGACAGACGTTGTAAGTAATTGGCGACCTTAGTGGGCGTACATCGGCAACTCACTAGGTCATCGCCATAGTAGCCACAGGGGCAGGGGTTGGTGGCGGCGATAAGGCGGAAATTGGCTGGCAGGCGACTTTGATATGCCGCCCTAGAGACATGCACCTCGCCGCTTTCTAGTGGCTGCCTGAGGCCATCTAACACATAGCGTGGAAACTCTGCCAACTCATCTAAGAACAGCACCCCATGATGGGCTTGGCTTATTTCCCCTGGCCTAGGCATGCGGCCACCACCAACCAATGACACTGCTGATGCGCTATGGTGTGGCGCTCGCCAGGGTGGTTGACGCCAAGTTGCCGCATCAAACAGGCCTAAACTGGAATTGATGGCCCCTAACTCCAACGCCTGGGCTTCGCTAAGGGGTGCTAGCAAGCCTCTTAATCGTTGCGCGAGCATGGTTTTACCGGTGCCCGGCGGCCCACACATGAGCATATTATGATTACCTGCAGCGGCGATAATAAGGGCCCTTTTAGCTTGTTCTTGGCCACGTACATCAAGCAGCTCAAATGTCTGCGCAGGTATAGGTTTTGCTGCCGTAGGCCTGGGCATCTGTTGCTGTTCTGGGTACAGTAACCATTGGCTCAATTGATTTAAGTTGTGCGGGGCGATGACCTTGCTTTGTTGTGGCATCAACGCTTCCGCGGCATTAAGAGGTGCGACCACCATCACTCGATTGTTGGCTTGGCAGGCCATGGCTGCGCTCAAAATGGCAGGGCATGGGCGCAAGTCGGCGCTTAAGGCCAACTCTGCCACAAATTCGTAGGTTTTTACTTCTTCAATGGGTAATTGGCCGCTGGCGGCTAACAAACCAACGGCAATGGCCAGGTCAAAACGGCCACCTTCTTTAGGTAAGTCTGCAGGGGCTAGGTTAATGGTAATGCGCTTGGTAGGGAACTCGAAGCCGGCATTGAGTATGGCACTGCGTACACGGTCTTTGCTTTCGCGCACTGCTGTTTCTGGCAAACCCACAATAGTTAAGGCCGGTAAACCACCACTAAGGTGAGTTTCTACACTCACCAAGGGGGCTTCAATACCGACATAGGCTCGGCTGTAAGTAACTGCATAAGACATTGCCTTTCCTTGGCGAGGGATTCATGTGGATTAAGTCTAGCAGTTGATTTACAACACGCATTAACGCACTTAATCAGTGCGATTTTTTTGCTAGCGCGCCCTTTTGGGGCCACTGGCTCGCTAGGCAGTGGCTAAATAGTGGATATTGGCCGTATTTCGCCCCATTTACCCCACTTCAAGTTGGCACAATCCATGCAAACCCCTATGCTATACCATAGTTCGATTATTTAATTTATCAGTGCAAAGGAATACCCCATGAAATTGGTTAGCGCAATCATCAAACCTTTTAAACTAGACGACGTACGAGAAGCCCTGTCGGATATGGGTGTGCAAGGCGTCACCGTAACTGAAGTCAAAGGTTTTGGCCGCCAAAAGGGTCACACCGAACTCTACCGTGGGGCGGAATACGTGGTCGACTTTTTACCTAAAGTGAAAATTGAAGCCGCTGTAGACGACGAGCTAGTTGACCAGGTGATCGAGGCGATTAGCAACTCGGCTAACACCGGCAAGATTGGTGACGGCAAGATTTTTGTAGTTAATTTAGAGCAAGCCATGCGCATACGTACAGGTGAAACGGGCCCAGACGCCTTATAAAGCTCTAAAACCCCCTAAAACAGACTCTTTTTAGCTTAATTTAGTGCTAAAAAGTATGTAGGGTTTAATGACGACTATTTATCTTGTATATTATGGCAACCTATTTATAGCAGAATGAAAAAAGTCTTCTATAATTTTTGTTGGAAAGCACAAACATAAAAACGTGGTATCAGCCACAATACTAAAGAGTTGTCGACAAAAATGAGATACGCCGGTTTTAGAGGGGAGTTCGTACTGGGCCTGGTCGCGTGCGCGGCCATCCTTTGTGTTGCCTTATATATGGAATTTGCTATGGGCCTAGACCCGTGCATGTTATGTATGAGCCAACGCTTTGTTTACCTAGGCTTGGCCTTTGTATTTATGCTGGGCGCCTTACACAACCCCTACTTTGGTGGCCACAAGCGTTATGGCTTCTTACTCCTGCTCTTGAGTCTAATTGGCCTCGGCCTGGCTAGCCGGCAACTGTATTTACAAAGCCTACCCGCCGACCTAGTACCCGCTTGCGGCCCTAGCTTTAGCTATATGGTAGATGCATTTCCGTTTACAGAAGTATTAATGACCATGATTAAGGGTTCCGGCTCTTGTGCCGAAGTTCAATGGTCATTTTTAGGTTTGTCGATTGCAGGCTGGAGCTTTGTACTGTTCAGCGGCTTAAGCCTCTTTAACTTGCGATTAACCTTGGTGCGCACCAAAATCTTATTGGTTTAAAAGTACCACGCCAAGCATTGCAGCACCGCGGCAGCCATAACCCCGGCGATCACATCGTCGAGCATAATACCAAACCCACCTGCCACTTTTTTGTCAATCCAGTTGATCGGCCAAGGTTTGGCTATATCAAAAATACGAAACAATACAAAGCCCACTAAGATCCACACCCAGCCTGCGGGTGCTGCAATCATAGTGATCCAAAAACCTACAAACTCGTCCCACACAATGCCGCCATGGTCATGCACGCCTAAGTCTTCTGCAGTTTTACCACACAGATATATACCGACCACCCCAGTCACCAAAAGCATCAATAAATACAGCTCTAAACTTAGGTAAGACAAAGGCACGTATAACGCCACCGCTGCTAATGTGCCAAAGGTGCCTGGGGCTTTAGGCGCAGCGCCGCTGCCCAAGCCAAATGCCAACACATGGATAGGATTGCGCCAGTTAGGTTTTACTTTTACATTACTCACGCTTGGTGATCTCCTTAGAAGTGTTGATAGCCACTTTGGGGTTTATATTCAGCACCATCGCTGTGCCAAATTCTACACCCCAACTCGCCGCCAATAGTACCAATCATAGTAATCGGCACAGCACTGTCTTGGGCGTAGGTTAAGGCGCTGGCCAGGTGGGCTTGCGGCAAGGTAAAACACAGCTCAAAGTCTTCGCCACCGCTGGCGGCATAGTCTTGAGCTTGAGCTTTGGCTACTTGCTCTACCAAGGCTGCCGACAAAGGCAGTTGCTCGAGTTGTAGGTCGGCGCCACAGGCGCTGGCTTTGAGTATGTGGCCTAGGTCCTGGACTAAGCCGTCGGACACATCCACGCAGGCGCTAGCTTTGTGACGCAGCCACTGCCCCAAGGCCAACCGCGGTGTAGGTTGCCAATAACGCTGCGCCAAGTAGCCTTGGGCTTGGCGGTTGGTTTGCATCAGCTGCAAGCCTGCCGCCGAGTCACCTAAACTGCCAGACACCAATATAGCGTCTCCAATGTTGGCGCCGCTACGGGTCAAGGCTGCGCCTGTAGGAGCCCAGCCCATGACATGAATGCTAATGCTCAAGGGGCCCTTAGTGGTATCGCCACCGGCCAAGCTAATGCCACAGGCTTGCGCTTGAGTAGCTAAGCCTTGGCTAAAGTCAGCCAGCCACTCTGGGTCGGCATGGGGCAAGGTTAAACATAAGTTAAACCACGCTGGAGTCGCCCCCATAGCAGCCAAGTCACTGACGCTTGCGGCTAAACAACGGTGGGCAATTTGATGGGCTTTCATGTCGGCAAAAAAGTGGGTGCCGGCAAGCAAGGTGTCACTAGAGACGGCTAACTGACAGCCTTGGGGTATATCTAGTGTGGCGCAATCATCACCAATGCCAAGCGACATGACCGGCCCAGCTCGAAGTTCTGGGCGGTCAAAATAGCGCTTGATGAGATCAAATTCGCCCATGGGAATCACAGGCTAGGTTAACGCGATGGTGCGCTTTTTTTAGCAGCAATTTCTACCGCTCTGTGCTCAATGGCAAGCTTGTCTAAAATACCATTAACGTATTTATGGCCATCGGTAGCGCCAAATACTTTACCTAGCTCGATACATTCATTGATCACTACGCGGTAGGGTACAGCCACTGAGTCGGTCAATTCAAATGCACCCAAACGCAAAACGACAAGCTCAATTGGATCTAGCTCGGCTAGCTTACGGTCTAAGTGTTGCTCAATCATGCTGTCGAGGGTTTCTGTTTGCGCTGCTACTCCACGCAACAGCTGGCCAAACATGCGTTTGTCTGCATTTTTAAAGTCTTGATCAGCCAAGAACTGGGCCTGCACTTCAACCGCGCTAGCGCCGTTCATGTGCATTGAATACAAGGCCTGTAGCGCCAATTCTCTGGCACCACGGCGACGGTCTGGACGACCTTTAGTTACGCTCATTTATGCCTCTAGTTGACGAAGTAGGCTAACCATTTCTAAAGCAGACATAGCGGCTTCTTCGCCTTTGTTGCCCGCTTTAGTGCCACTGCGCTCAATGGCTTGCTCAATGGAATTGACCGTGAGAACGCCATTGGCGACTGGAATATTATATTCCAAGCCAACTTTGCTGATGCCCGAAGAAGCTTCGCCAGACACGTATTCAAAGTGCGGCGTACCACCACGGATCACCGCACCCAAGGTAATGATGGCGTCATCTTTACCTTGTTGGGCAATTTTTTGTACGGCCAAAGGAATTTCAAATGCACCTGGTACCCGTACCACACGGATCTTATCGGCATCAACACCGTGGCGCTTAAGCGTGTCTAAAGCACCATCCACTAGGCTTTCAACTACAAAAGCGTTAAACCGGCCTACCACTAGTGTGTAGTGACCGTTGGCGTCGTTAAAACGACCTTCAATATGAGTAACAGACATAGGTTTTCCCTCTATAATTCCTGCCGCAACTGGTTTAATTAGTTGCAGTCGATGTATTCTTCAATTTCTAAATCAAAGCCAGAGATGGCATTAAACTTCATCTCTTGGCTTAACAAACGCATTTTACCAACGCCTAATTCACGTAAAATTTGAGAACCCGTGCCTACATTTAAATAGGCCCCCGAACCATCGGTGTTAAACTGGCGTGGTGCGCCGGTTTCAAAAAATGCATCGATACTGCCTTGCAAGTTACTGTCGTTGCCTTGGCCCAACAATACCAATACGCCACAGCCTTCTTGGGCAATACGCTCTAACGATGAATCGATAGTCCACTTAGGGGTAGCCGGCACTGCGCCCACTAAATCACGTAATACGTCTGCCATGTGTACACGTACTATGGTGGAGTCTTGGGACTTAATATCACCCATAGTCAGGGCCAAATGGGTGCCCCCGTAAATACTGTCTTGATAGGTGTGCAAACTAAATTCACCATGCCGCGTGGGTAACGCGTGATGACTGACTTTAGTGATGGTCTTCTCGTTTAGGTTACGGAAATGAATCAAGTCGGCAATGGTGCCGATTTTTAGATCGTGCTCGGCGGCAAACTTCATCAAGTCATCACGTCGCGCCATGGTGCCGTCGTCGTTCATGATTTCAACAATGGTGGCAGCAGGGGTATAACCAGCCAGGCGAGCTAAGTCGCAACCGGCTTCGGTATGGCCAGCGCGGGTTAACACGCCGCCTTCTTTGGCCATTAGCGGAAACACGTGACCCGGCTGCACAATGTCTGAGGGCTTAACGTCGCCTGCCACTGCGGTACGAATGGTATAGGCACGATCGGCTGCAGAAATACCTGTCGTTACGCCTTCGGCGGCTTCAATGGATACGGTAAAATTGGTTTCATACGCCGTGCCGTTGCTTTGTACCATCAGCGGCAAATCTAACTTTTCACAATGCTCACGAGACAAGGTTAAACAGATAAGGCCACGGGCGTGCTTGGCCATAAAGTTGATGTCTTCAGGTCGCACTTGTTCGGCCACCATGACCAAATCACCTTCATTTTCGCGATCTTCATCATCCATAAGGATGATCATCTTGCCTTGGCGCAAGTCGTCTATCAGCTCGACTGAGGTGTTCATATTCATGTGCTAATCCATCAATAATTTGGTGGCCTACAACACAGGGTGTATCGCAGGCAATTTAGCGGGCCATTGTGCCAGATTTCACGGGCAGTAGCTAGTTGTCAGGGCCTTTGGGACTTGCTTCAATGCGCCAATCTACACCCACCGGTGTCATGCTCTCTATTTTTAGGCCGTGGGCTTGTGACATCTGCTCAAGCGGCAACTCAAATAGCGGCCTAGCCTTACTGCCGAGCAGCTTAGGGGCCATAAAGATAGTTAATTGATCTACCAGCGACTGGGTTAAAAATGCACCACTTAAACGGGCCCCCGCCTCCACTAACACTTGATGACATTGGCGGCGGCCCAGCTCGTCTACTAAGGCGGCTAAATCCACACTACCTTGCTGATTCTCGGGTGCTGTCCACACCTGCGCGCCCGCGTTCACTAGGGGTGCAATTAGAGACTCATCCTGCACGCAGGTGGCGATGAGTACTGGGCCTGATTGCTGCAAAAGCTTGGCCGCTACCGGTGTGCGTAACTGGCTGTCCACCACCACTCTGAGTGGTTGCTTAAGGCCTTCAATGGCCGCGGCGGACACGCCCGCTGCGGCCAACTCGTCGGCCCGGCAATTCATGCTTGGGTCGTCTATTAATACCGATCCGATGCCGGTAATGACGGCACAGCTTTGGGCCCGCAACAAATGCACTTGTGCGCGCGCCTCGGGGCCGGTAATCCATTGGCTCTCGCCCGACTGCATGGCCGTACGGCCGTCTAGACTCATGGCCATTTTGTTGATAACAAAGGGTTTTTTGGTGCGCATATGGGTTAAAAATGCACGATTACTGGCTTCACACTCGGCCTGCATTACTGGCCCAACCACCTCAATTCCGGCCGCTTGAAGTTGCGTTAAACCTTGGCCTGCCACTTGCGGATTGGCGTCTTGGCAGCCATACACTAAACGGCTTATACCCGCCTCTATCAACCCTTTGCTGCAAGGTGGTGTGTGGCCATAATGGCTGCACGGTTCAAGAGTCACATAAGCGGTAGCGCCCACACTCGTAGTCCCTGCTGCCCGCAGCGCCATCACTTCGGCGTGGGGGCCGCCTGCGGGCTGGGTGAAGCCTTGGCCGACGATGGCGCCATCACGCACTATGACACAACCCACTGCGGGGTTAGGTCGAGCACTCAATTGCGCTTGTTGCGCCTGCAACAGTGCGAGGGCCATGTAATGAGTGTGGGGTTCGGGGGCGGGCATTATTTGGCTTGGTGCTCTTGTTCTAGGCGTTCGATTTCTGCCCTAAATTCGTTCAAATCCTTAAAACTTCTATAAACCGAAGCAAAACGAACATAAGCCACTTCGTCCAACTGGCGTAACTGCGCCATCACGGCCTCACCTACCAGTTGAGTTCCAACTTCGCGCTCGCCACTTGCCCTAAGGGAGTGTTTAATACGGTTAATGCTGGCTTCAATGTTTTCAATACTGACGGGGCGCTTTTCTAACGAACGTAATATACCGGCACGTAATTTTTCTTCATCAAAGGGCTGGCGCGTGCCATCTTGCTTGACCACCCGCGGCATCAATAACTCTGCCACTTCAAAGGTAGTAAAGCGCTCGTTACAGGTTAGACACTCGCGTCGACGCCGAATTTGTTCGCCTTCGCCTACGAGCCGTGAATCAATCACTTTGGTTTCTGGATTACTACAAAAAGGGCAATGCATATCAATCTCTAATGTCGGTTGTCAAATGGTCCGCTATAGAGGGCATTATAGCGCCTCCAAAGCCTCTAGCTTGGTTCTTTATGATGCCACACATTAAGTACTATCACTTGGTTACCGGATACGCAGTAACGTACAATATAATCATGTGCAACCATCTCTCTACAACCTAAGAGCCCGTCCAGCGCAACACCCAGTCGAGGGTGCTCAACTAAGTGCGCGATGTTGCGTCGCAGTTGAGAGCTCGCCTTCTTTGCAGCAGAAGGATTATGTTGGCGTATAAAATCGTCCAAGCGTTTTAAGTCCACCACCGCTTGGTGAGTAAACTTAAGTTTCATATCACTGGCGCAGGCTGCTCATCCTCGCCACCCCAAGATTCCAGCCAGCTCATCACTTCCTCGCCATCCACTAGCCTACCAGCGTCAAAATCAGCCAGTGCAGACAAGGTTTGCTGGTCTCGCTTCTGCTTAAGTTCTTCTCGCTTAAGGTACTCTTCTAAGGCATCTTTAATCACCCAGCCTTTGCTACGCCTCATTTGGCCAGCCGTGGCCTCCAGCCTAACCAGGAGTTCATCGGGCATTCGCAGACTTGTTGTAGCCATAATCATAGTACCGTATTGCAATGTATTACATGGCATTATAGCCACAATGCAGCCACCTTGACCAGCGCTTAATAACGACTAGTATTCTCCCCATTAACTGCTATTCTTGGTTCCTGTTTATACATGCATGATCAAGGAATGACATGGGTAATTTACCTGTTGCCGAGTTTGCTGCCCTAGGCGCTGCTGTCTGCTGGACCTGCTCCGCTATATTAACTGCACCGCTAGTACACCATTTTGGCGCAGTGGCACTCAACCGCTATCGAGTGGTGTTTGCAGGCCTGGTGTTGGTCGCAATGACCAGCGCTATGGGGTTATGGCAAACTCTGCCAGACAACTCGATGCTCACACTCATTGGTTCCAGCTTAATCGGAATCGTCATCGGCGATACGGCCCTCATGCAAGCACTCAAGCGTATCGGGCCACGACGCAACTCGGTATTATTTGCCACCAGCGCACCCATGGCCGCGGGCCTTGGTTTTTTATGGTTAGGCGAAACGCTCAGTACCAACATATTGCTGGGCTGTGGCTTAATATTGGTTGGTGTGGTCAACGCCGTGTGGTGGGGGCGCAAAGCCGAGGCTGGGCACAAACTTGAGCAAGTTACCGGTCACTTGGGTTTAGGGGTTGCTCTGGGTTTAATAGCAGCCTTGGGTCAAGCGGCTGGTGCAGTCATGGCTAAACCGGTGCTACTGGCCGGCGCAGACCCCATTGCAGCCTCTGCCATTCGTGTGGGCTTTGCTGCCCTTGTGCTATTGCTAGTTAGAGCCTTACCCTTTGCTTGGGCAAAGGCCAATGCAGCACCGACACCGGCATTTATTTGGCGCACTATGATTAGCTCTACATTGGGTTTGGTATTGGGCATGACCTTGGTGGTTTATGCCTTAGGCGTAGGCGAGGTGGGCGTTGTAATCACTTTGTCCTCTATTACCCCCGTGCTTATTCTGCCCGTGGTTTGGTTTATCACCGGTCAACGCCCCAGCCGAGGCGCATGGTTAGGCGCTGCCCTTGTGGTGATAGGTAGCGCGCTGATCTTCCTAAGTAACTAACCTATTGAGCAAGGTAGGCCGCTAAAAAGTCATCAAAACCTTCTGTTTGCTCGGCTTCAATACGTTGCTGGGCGGCGCTGGAATCCTTGGCTTCGTCGTGGAGCTGCTGACGCCGCGCTAGGGAGAGTGGCTGCTGCAAATGGTAATCTTGGTGTTGCTGGGCTAACTCAAAGGCCAGTTGTTGGTGCGAGAGGGTTTTGTTGCTCATGGCCGCCAACACTTGAGCCGATGGCGTTAAGTCCGCATCTTCTAAGCGCTTTTCCATGGTCTCTAGCGACGCCGTTACAGCCTCAGCATTGGGCATAATGGCCGCCACTTGACGCAAGTTATCAATAATCGATAATCCCATGGACTTTAGGCTTTGTTCACCTTCACAGGTTTGCAACATAAGATCCGGCTGTCGACCACGACGCACAACCGTGGACTGATTGTTGGATATCATGTCACATTCTTGTTCGTTGATGATTGGGCTTTGCGCAACTAAACACCACACCAAGAAGGCATTAATAAACTGGCTTTGTTCTGCATCAATGCCTAGTGGCAAAAAAGGATTGAGGTCTATGTTGCGTACCTCAACATATTCCACGCCACTTTCTTTTAATGCATGCACGGGCTTTTGCCCCGAGCGCGCCACTCGCTTGGGGCGGATGTCACTGTAATATTCATTTTCAATTTGTAATAAATTGGTATTCAACTGGCGATATTCACCGTCCACTTTAACACCTAGTTTTTCATACTGGCTTAACGACGTGGAGATGGCGTGCTCCAGCGACTTGGCATAGTTGTCCAAGTCGTTAAAACACAAACTCAATACCGACTGAACCTTGTTGCTATACCCCAAATCGCTCATGCGTAGTGAGGTGGCATAAGGGCCCACTAGACTATCGCCGGGGCCTTTTTCTAGGTCAATATCGCGGCCTTTAACAAAACTGGCATCCAGTGCTGGCGAGGCACCAAACAGGTACAGCAACACCCATGAGTGGCGACGGAAGTTGCGAATCAATCCAAAATATTGGCTGGAGCGAAAATCGCACAGACTCTGCTGATCACCCAATAGCTGCTGATAGGCCGGCCAAAAGTCATCGGTAGGGGAGAAGTTGAAATGTAAGCCGGCAATGGATTGCATAATCTTGCCATAGCGCCAAGCTAAACCCACACGATAGGTATGCTTTAGTTTTCCAATATTGGAACTGCCAAACTCAGCAATACGGATATCGGCTTCGCCATCCAAATAACACGGCATACTCGCAGGCCAAACATATTCACCCACGGTTTGTAGGTGACTGGCGCTATAGCTGTGTAATTGCTGCATGTAATCTAGGGCGGGTTCTGGTGCCGCAAACACCGGCGTAATGTATTCCAGCAAGGCTTCGGAATAGTCGGTGGTGATACTACCATGAGTGAGGGCCGACCCTAAGGTCGCCGGGTGATCGGCATGGCTAATACGCCCGCCTAAGCCCACCCGCAGGCCTTCTTTTTCAATACCGCACTGTAAGCTCGCTAAGGTTGCGGCCACCGGTGACTGCTGGATTTGTTTTAAACGCTGCTGTAATTGAGTGGGCATCTGCCGCTCCAGTTTATGTGTCTATTGACGCTGTATAGATCAACACGAAGTGTAGCCTAATTTGTCTTCAATGTGAGGCCTTTGCACGACCTTTACGTTGTCTTAACGCCCCAACTTAGCCGCGCCCTTTAACCCGTGTTTGGGCTTGTTTAAACTTTTGCGCCATACTGCCCATAGCCATTTTTTGTGCCGCTTTAGGTGCCTGTTTTTTACTCACCCTAGCCTGAGTCGGTTGATCGTCTTGGCTAGGTAATTCATCATCCAGGCGCATGCTTAAACCAATACGTTTACGCGCCACGTCCACCTGCATTATTTTTACTTTAACAATGTCGCCAGCTTTCACTACGGTGTGTGGATCTTTTACAAATTGCTTCGATAATGCGGAAATATGCACCAAACCGTCTTGATGCACGCCTAAATCAACAAAGGCCCCAAAATTAGTCACGTTACTAATCGTGCCTTCCATGACCGCGCCTAGGGTTAGGTGTTTAATACTTTCGACGCCATCGGTGAGTTTTGCCATCCGAAATTCGGGCCGCGGGTCACGCCCCGGCTTTTGTAATTCGATCAATAAATCTGCTACCGTTTGTTCACCAAAACTCTCGTTTTGTAGTTGGCTTACGCGAATTTGTTTGATTTGATCACTGCCGATCAACTGGCTAACCTGCAGCTTTAATTGCGCGGCAAGCTCATCAACCACACCATAGGCCTCAGGGTGCACCGAGGTGCCATCTAGAGGGTTGTCACCGCCACGAATACGTAAAAAGCCTGCTGCCTGCTCAAATGCCTTGGCACCCAAGCGAGCCACCTTAAGTAGCTGTTTGCGATTATTAAAGGCACCGTTAAGCTCCCGGTGATTAACAATGTTTTCGGCCATGGTTTTGTTCAAACCAGCCACACGCTGCAATAAGGGTGCCGAGGCTGTATTGAGATCCACGCCCACGTTGTTTACACAATCTTCCACCACATTATCTAGTTTGCGGGTGAGTTGAACTTGGCTGACGTCATGCTGGTACTGCCCCACACCTATGGCTTTAGGTTCTATTTTCACCAATTCAGCCAATGGGTCTTGTAGGCGGCGGGCGATGGACACCGCACCCCGGTAGCTGACGTCTAAGTCGGGGAATTCTGCTGCAGCTAAGGCCGATGCAGAGTAAATAGAGGCCCCTGCTTCACTCACAATAATACGCTGCGGTGCCTGTGCCCCTAGCCGTGCTTGCGCCTCTTTAACCAGCTTATCGGTCTCCCGCGAACCGGTGCCGTTACCAATCGCCACTAGCTGCACTTGGTAGGTTTGGCACCAATCTACTACCAGCTCTAACGCTACATGCCATTTATTGTGTGGCACGTGGGGGAAGATAGTTTCGGTTTTTAGTAACTTGCCCGTAGGGTCTACCACCACCGCCTTTACCCCTGTGCGCAGTCCCGGGTCTAAGCCTAGGGTCACTTTGTCGCCCGCTGGCGCTGCCAACAGTAGATCCTTGAGGTTATTGGCAAATACACCTATGGCACTGTGTTCTGAGGCCTCCCTGACACGGGTAATGAGGGCCGTTTCTAATTGGCTAGACAACTTCACGCGCCAGGTCCAACGCACGACCTCATTAAGCCACTTGTCTGCCGCACGGCCTTGGTCCTTGATGCACCAATAAGCGGCTACTTTAGATTCATAAGGCAAATGATCATTGGCAGACCAGATAATGGTGGCTTGTAATATGCCTTCGTTGCGGCCCCTGAGTATGGCTAATGCACGATGGGAAGGCATCTTTTTAAGGGCTTCTTGGAATTCAAAATAATCTTGGAACTTAGCCCCTTCTTGCTGCTTACCCTCCACCACTTGGGTTTGCCACTGGGCGTCTTGCCAACCCATACTGCGTAGGTTTTCCAGCAAATCGGCCGCCAAGCTAAAGCGCTCCATGAGGATTTGCTTGGCACCATCTAAGGCTTCTTTAATGGTTGTTATTTGTAGCTCAGGGTTAAGGTAATTTTGAGCCGTAGATTCTGGATCCAAGGTGGGGTCTGTTAATAACGCGTCAGCCAAGGGCTGTAAGCCAGCTTCTATGGCAATTTTCGCTTTGCTACGGCGCTTGGTTTTGTAGGGCAGGTAGAGATCTTCCAAACGCGTTTTGCTGTCTGCGGCGTGAATATGCTTGGCCAACTCGGGGGTTAGTTTTGCTTGGCTCTCAATGCTGTCTAAGATGGTTGTTCTGCGGGCATTCAACTCACGTAAATAGCCCAAGCGCTCTTCTAAAGTTCGTAGTTGCGTATCGTCCAATACTCCGGTGACTTCTTTACGGTAACGGGCAATAAAAGGCACGGTAGAGCCTTCGTCGAGCAGTTTTATAGCGGCGTCGACCTGCCAATTTTGCACGGCCAGTTCGGTAGCAATTTGTTGAGCAATCACGCTTTGAGAGTCCTATTTAATCAGCAGCTTAGCCTTCATGTATGGTGCCACCTGCTGGTTTTTAAAGGGTGGGCGATATACACCTACAAAAAAGGCCCCGTTAGGAGCCTTTTTAAAGTTTTGCTGCAACCGGAGGGGGTTAGCTTTGTTGTGGGCCAGCGTTAACGATATCATCTGAAACGCTGAAGCGTTTGAAGTTTTCGTTAAACTTACCAATCAAAATAGCCGCTTCTGCATCGTATGCAGCCTGGTCTTGCCAGGTGTTACGCGGGTTAAGCAAGTAGCTGTCTACGCCTTCTAGGGTCGTGGGCACGTCTACGTTAAGGCCGTCTAAGTGCTGCGTTGCCGCTTCGGCAATGTTGCCGCTTTGAATGGCTGCAATAATGGCACGGGTAGTAGGAATACTAAAACGCTTGCCAGTACCGTATGCACCACCAGTCCAACCAGTGTTAACTAGGTAAACTTTGCTGCCAAACTCTTCCACACGCTTCATCAATAACTCGGCGTAAACACCCGCTGGGCGGGGGAAGAATGGTGCACCAAAACAAGTAGAGAAAGTAGAGCGAATAGCCGCACTAGAACCCATTTCAGTAGAACCAACCAAGGCCGTGTAACCACTTAGAAAGTGATAAGCAGCCGCTTCTTTAGACAAAATAGACACGGGAGGCAATACGCCTGTTAGGTCACACGTTAAGAAGATGATGGCTTCTGGCTCGCCTGCCAAGTTTTTCTTGGTGCGCTTTTCGATGTGCTCTAAAGGATATGCGCAACGACCGTTTTCGGTGATGTCGGTGTTGTCATAGTCAGCTTCTTTGCTGTCTTCGTCTAACCATACGTTTTCGACGATGGCGCCAAAACGAATCGCGTCCCAAATGATGGGCTCATTCTTCTTGCTCAGGTTAATGGTCTTAGCATAACAACCGCCTTCAATGTTAAAGACTACGCCCTTACCCCAGCCGTGCTCGTCGTCACCAATGAGGTAGCGATCAGGGTCTGCAGAAAGGGTGGTTTTGCCGGTGCCAGACAAACCAAAGAACAAGGTAGTTTTGCCGTCATCGCCAACGTTGGCAGAGCAGTGCATTGGCAATACGTCTTTAGCAGGCAATAAGAAGTTCTGCACTGAGAACATGGCTTTTTTCATTTCGCCAGCGTAGCGCATGCCTGCAAGCATGACCTTACGCTCGGCAAAGTTAATCATCACACAACCATCGCTGTTAGTGCCGTCACGTTCTGGCTGACACTCGAAATTGGCGACGTTTAAAATCTGCCATTCATCTTTGCCAGCTGCATTGTATTCTTTTGGCACGATGAATAGGTTTTGGCCAAACAAGTTCTGCCAAGCCGTTTGCGTGGTCATTTGAATAGGAATGTAATGGTCGCGGTCGGCACCCACGTGCACACTAGCAACATACTTGTCTTGGCCTACCAAGGAGGCTTCTACACGATCCCACAAGGCATTAAATACTGCGGGCGCTACTGGGCGGTTAACTGCGCCCCATTCAATGTCGTCTGCAGTGCTAGGTTCTTGTACTACAAAACGGTCTAACGGAGAGCGACCGGTGCGCGCACCAGTAATTACGTTAAGTGCGCCAGTGTTGGCCAAAGTACCTTCGCCGTTAGCAATGGCCTTTTGGATCAGGCTAGCAGGGGAAAGTTGGGTAAATGTGGTGCCAGTATCAGCAGCGTTCATGTATCAATACCTTTGAATATCAAAAGCTTCCAGCTAATGTTGAGTGGAAGCGTCGTCGGGCCTACGCCTTGCGGCGAAAATTGAGGCTGGATTATGCCAGAACGGCGACCAAAAAGCCAAAATACGGCCCATTGATTACACTAATAACACAGCTAGTGAATTGCCGGACTCGCGTCTTCCACTGTCGCTGAGGGCTCAAGCAACAAGTAGCAATCCACCTTATCAAAACTGTAGTGACTGTTACAAAAATGGCAGTCGATAACAATAGCCGCCTGCTCCTGCAATATCTCCTCTACCGCAGATTTACCCAAGCCCACTATAGCTGTACCGCAGCGCTCTCGACTACAGTCACACTGATGCTCTACGGGCCTAGGATTGAACACCTTTACTTGCTGCTCATGAAATAACCGGTGCAGCACTTGCTCAGCAGGTAATTGGCTCAATTCCTCGGCGGTCAGTGTCACTGCCAGGGCATGTGCTAGCTCCCAATCCAAATCGGCTTGGCTTTCGTCGGTGATGGTGTTGGGTAGCCGCTGCAGCATAAAACCAGCGATGCCCTCGTTGCTGCTGACTAACTGGATGTGGGTTGGCAGCTGCTCCGATTGATAAAAATAGCTCTCTATACAGCCCGCCAAACTGGCCTCGTCCATGGTGACGATGCCTTGATAACGCTGGCCTTGTTCGGGCTCTATAGTAATGATGAGGCGCCCCTGTGCCGCCAAATCTACAAAACTGGCGGCAGCGTCTATAGCTTCGTCAAATTGAGCCAAGCCCTTAACTCGAAACGGTTCATCTGCATCGTCGCTGGTCTGACGGCACTCTGCCATCATCATTTTGATCGGGCCTTCGCCACGAATCTGCACACTCAAACGCCCTCGTAGTTTTAAATTTGCACTGAGCAAACACGAAACAATGAACATTTCGGTCAGTAAGTTGGCAATGGGTGCTGGGTAATTTTGTTGTTGCAGCAGGGTGTTGACCCCTTGATCTAGCCGCAGGTGTACGCCGCGAATATCCATGTCGGTAAACATGAAGCCCTGCATTAAGTCTTTAGTCATGGTGGTCATTGGCCTGATGTATGGAGTCGTTATAAAAGGTGGTGTGTCCCTAAGCCTATTGTAAGCTATAACTGATTTTGCTCAAACCGGGTTTGGTCTCGACGCTGTTTTTTTGTGGGGCGGCCTGCAGAAATAGTGGTTTGCCCCATGGCTTTACGGCCGGCCACTAGGTCGGTGCGGGCTTTTTCGCTGACCGCAGTCTCGGTATACATCAACGCGGCTTCGGGAGCTCCGCGGCGACTCGCCGACAAGCCTTCAACAACAATTGTTTTTTCCTCAAAACCTTGGCGGATGGTCATTTGCGCATCTAACTCCACCATCCGACTGCACTTTCCTTTCGCGCCTTGATAATGCACTTTGCCGCCCTCTATGGCCTGCTTAGCCAAGGCCCGGGTTCTAAAAAACCGTGCCGCCCATAGCCACTTGTCTAGCCTGACCTTATCATCACTGGTTTTGCCGAGTTTATTACCCATACTGGTGACCCTTTATTTCATCTATAGATGACATAAATTGCCTGCCCTAACACTTGAATTATGCTAAAGTCAGGCGCATATTTTAGCCATACCATATCATTATATAGGACTCTCCATGAGCGAAGTAAAACACTGCAAATTATTAATTCTAGGTTCTGGCCCCGCAGGCTACACCGCCGCCGTTTACGCCGCCCGTGCCAACCTAAATCCAGTGTTGATTACCGGTATGCAAATGGGTGGTCAGCTCACCACTACCACCGAAGTGGATAACTGGCCTGGCGACGTAGAAGGTTTACAAGGCCCCGCACTAATGGAACGCATGAAAGCCCATGCTGAACGTTTTGAAACGGAGATCATTTTTGACCAAATCGATGCCGTGGACCTGTCCGAACGCCCATTCAAGCTTACCGGCCAGGGCACCCACTACACCTGTGACGCTCTCATTATTTGTACCGGCGCCAGTGCCCGTTACTTAGGTTTAGACAGCGAGACCGCATTCCAAGGTAAAGGCGTGTCTGCCTGTGCAACCTGCGATGGTTTCTTTTACCGCAACAAAAAGGTGGCCGTCATTGGTGGTGGCAATACCGCTGTAGAAGAAGCCCTATACCTTAGCAACATTGCGGCGGAAGTCACTGTAGTACACCGTCGTGAAAAATTCCGCAGTGAAAAGATTTTAGCAGACCGCCTTATGGACAAGGTAGAAAATGGCAATGTGAAGGTGGAGTGGCATCAGAATCTTGATGAAGTACTCGGTGACGACATGGGTGTGACTGGCATGCGCATTAAGAGCAGTTTAGACGGCAGCACCAAAGAATTAGACGTTGATGGCGTGTTTATTGCTATTGGTCACACCCCCAATACTGGGCTGTTTGAAGGCCAGCTAGACATGCAAGACGGCTACCTTAAAGTGCAAAGTGGCACACAAGGCAACGCCACCCAAACCAGCATTGAAGGTGTATTTGCCGCGGGTGACGTGATGGACCACATTTATCGTCAGGCCATCACATCTGCAGGCACCGGCTGCATGGCTGCATTAGATGCTGAGCGTTTCTTAGACGACCAGTAAAAAAACTAGGAATGGCCGCAGCTTTAAATGTACAATGGCGTCCACCACCTTAAATTACAATAACTCACATGAGAGGCACACTATGGAATTCTTAGGATTCTTATTCCGTTGGTCACACTTGCTATTCGGCATTGCTTGGATCGGCATGCTGTTCTACTTCAACTTTGTACAAGGCGGCTACTTTAAGCAAGCCAGTGCAGAAGGCCTAGCAGACGCTAAAGCCAAGCTAGCACCCAGTGCTTTATGGTGGTTCCGTTGGGGTGCCATGGGCACATTCCTAACTGGCGCAATCATGCTCTTCACCGTACCATCAGCGGTAAGCAACTACATCTGGATCGGTTCTTTGTTCGGTACCTTAATGTTCTTAAACGTTTGGTTAATCATCTGGCCTAACCAAAAGATTGCCCTAGGCATGGCTGAAGGCGATGGCCCTGCAGCTGGCGCTAAAGCATTGTTGGCTTCACGCCACAACGTTTTATTTGCTGCGCCTATGGCATTTTGTATGTTGGCGTCTGGCCACGGCGGCATGGGCGGCTGGGCAGTGGTTGATTGGAGCTCGACTTCAATGATCGTTATGCTAGTGCTTATTGCAGCATTAGAAGCTAACGCAATTGTTGGTAAGCAGGGTCCTTTGACTACTGTTAAGGGCGTAATTCACAGCTCTTTAGCCCTTACTGCGGTCATGGTATTGGTACTTAACTTCCTATAAGAAGTATTCAATAGCAGGCATTACCGCCTGCAAATAAAAAAACCGGCCTAGGCCGGTTTTTTTAATGGTGATCCCACCAAATTCGAGGCGCCCATCCTAGACGCTAGTACATCCTGTAGACTCCATGTCCTTCCCTGTCGGCCTAAGTAGCAAGCTACTAAGCTAACAACGCTCCTTCAGGTGTAAGATACACAGATAAGCTTAGGAACAATTCTGAATTTTACCTATTTTTTCGCTTTTTTTAACGTTTTTACCAAAAAAGCTAGCTTATTGACCGATTTTAATCAGTTCAACTTCAAAAATAAGTGCATCGTTAGGCCCAATCATCTGGCCAGCACCTTGGGTGCCGTAAGCTAGGTCTGGGTGGATAAAGAACTTGAACTTAGAACCGACACGCATTAGCTGTACACCTTCGGTCCAACCTGCAATCACGCCATTCAATGGGAACTGGGCGGGTTCGCCCCGCTCAACGGAGCTATCAAACACTTGACCGTCCATCGTCGTACCATGGTAGTGCACAGTGACTGTGTCGGTAGCCGCAGGCATTTCACCTTCGCCTTGTGACAATATTTGATACTGTAAGCCAGTCTTAGTCACTTGCACGCCTTCGTTTTGTGCGTTTTCAGCCAAATAGGCTTCGCTGTCATTTAAAGCGCCTTCAAACTTGGCAGAGGCGGCTTTTTGCTGGTAGGCCTGGACTGCCGCAACAGCTTCTTGCTGGTTGACCAAGGTCTTTTGACCTAGGTAGCTGGCGTTAAAACCTTCCACAAAGGCTTCTAAGTTAAGGTTGTCAAAATCGTTAGCTAACTGGCCAGCCACTAACGTACCTAAACTGTAGCTGACTTTTTGTTCGGCATTGTCTAAATCAATTTCAGCGGCGGCTGGGGTGGCGGCTAAGCCAATAGCACTGGTAACAGCCAAACGGCTAATCATGGTTTTCATGGGGTTTCCTTAATAGTGGGTTAATGCCAAACGTTGCTTCTATTTAGCGTGGGCCATAGCATATATAAGACTTATTAACGAAGCAAAACTATTTCCATTTCTTTACCTTTGTTTATTCCGACGACCACAGCTGCCTGTGGTATCATCCGCCGCCATGATTAAATTTGACCAAATCACTTTACAAAGAGGCAGCCAGCCCCTCATCGAGGCCGCTGACCTCACCCTATACTCCGGCCAACGTTATGGTTTAGTGGGGCGTAATGGCGCCGGTAAAACCAGTTTGTTTAAGCTGCTATTAGGCCAGCTTCAACTCGACTCGGGTCAGCTTACCTGGCCGCCGACCATGCGTATGGCGCACATGGCGCAAGAACTCGGCGGCGTAGAACGCACTACGTTAGACCACGTACTCGACGGTGATCGGGCTCTGCGCCAAGCCGAAGCAGCCATTGCCAAGGCCGAAGCCTCCCACGACGAAAAAGCACTGGCCCACGTGTACGCCGATTACGACCACGCCGGTGGTTATACCGCGGTTAACCGCGCACAACAGCTGTTGCAGGGTTTAGGTTTCCCAGAGCAAGATTGGTCGCAGCCGGTGGGCAGTTTTTCTGGCGGTTGGCGCGTGCGCTTGAACCTTGCCCAAGCACTTATGTGTCCGTCTGATTTATTACTCCTAGACGAACCCACCAACCACTTGGATTTAGACGCCACCATGTGGCTTGAGTCGTGGTTACAAAAATACCAAGGCACTTTGTTGCTGGTCTCCCACGACCGTGACTTTTTAGATCAAGTGGTTGACGTGATTGTACACCTAGACCACAAAAAACTTACCTCCTATCGAGGCAACTACGCCGCCTTTGAACGCCAGAAAGCGGAGCGCATGGCACAGCAGCAAGTGATGTACGCCAAACAACAAACAGAAATTGCCCACATAGAAAGCTTTATCCGCCGCTTTAAAGCCAAAGCCAGCAAAGCCAAACAAGCCCAAGGTCGCGTTAAAGCCTTAGAGCGTATGGAAAAGATTGCGCCAGCGTATGCCGATTCGCCCTTTACCTTTCGTTTTCCTGAATTTGAGCGCACCAGCTCCACCTTGCTGGATTTAGACCAGGTGAGTATTGGCTACGAAAAACCCATTTTGCACGCCAACATGACGCTTTTACACGACTCGCGATATGCCTTACTAGGCCCCAATGGCGCGGGCAAATCGAGCCTCATAAAAACCTTGGTGGGGGACCTGAACCCTCTAGCTGGCAGCGTCACCCAAGGCGAGCATTTAAAAATTGGTTATTTTGCTCAGCACCAGCTGGAAGCATTGGATTTAGAAGCGAACGGTATCTTGCACCTACAACGCCTTAAGCCTAAAGCCAGCGAACAAGAATTGCGTAACTTCTTGGGCGGCTTTGGCTGGCAAGGCGAACGCGTATTTGAGCCGGTAAAACACTTTTCTGGTGGCGAGAAAGTGCGTTTAGCGTTAGCCATGATTGCCCTACAAAAACCCAATTTGTTGTTGCTAGATGAGCCCACCAACCACTTGGATTTAGAGGCCCGCCATGCCCTCACCATGGCCTTACAAGCCTACGAAGGCGCCTTGGTGGTGATCTCCCACGACCGTCACCTATTGCGTCAAGTAGTCGACCAATATTGGCTCGTGGCCAATGGTAAAGTCAAAGAGTTTGAAGGTGATTTACAAGATTACCAAGCCCAAGTACAAAGCTTAGCTTTAGCTCAAGCAAAAAACAAAATTGAGGCCAAGCGTTCGGCATCGCAAGCGGGTAACAACGAGCTACTCACCACCTTGGAACGCAAAGAGCTTAAACGTCAGCAAGCAGAGCACCGCAAACAACTGAGCCCCTTGAAAAAGTCGATTGCCAAATTAGAAAAAGACATCGACACCTGGCAGGCCAAACTCGACTTATTGGAAACCGAATTAGCCCAACCTAGCTTGTATCAAAGCGAGAATAAGGCCACACTAAAAGACTTATTGGCCCAGCAAGCCCATGCCAGCGAACAACACGAAATGTGTGAAGAGCAGTGGCTAGAGCAACAGGACCGGCTTGAGACAATGACCCCATAACCTACCAAGGCGCACCTATGAGCTTTCAAACTAGCCACCGTCAGTTCCCTAACAGCCGTATGCGCCGTATGCGTTTTAACGATTTTTCGCGCCGTTTGATGCGTGAAAACCAGCTCACTACCGACGATTTGATCTACCCCATGTTCGTCATCGAAGGCACTAACGAACGCCAAGCGGTTGCCTCTATGCCGGGTGTAGAGCGCTTGAGTATTGATCTGTTAGTGGCCGAAGCCAAACAACTGGTGCAACTAGGTATCCCTGCCATTGCCTTATTCCCAGTCACACCCTTGTCAGCCAAATCATTGCTGGCCGAACAAGCCTACAGCCCAAACGGCTTAGCTCAGCGTGCAGTTAAAGCCGTAAAAGACGCCTGCCCAGAGCTGGGTGTGATTACCGACGTGGCCCTAGACCCTTTTACCACCCACGGCCAAGACGGCATTATTGACGACACAGGTTATGTGCTCAACGACATCACCGTAGAAATCCTCATCAAACAAGCCCTCTCCCATGCCGAAGCCGGTGCCGATGTGGTGGCCCCTTCTGACATGATGGATGGCCGTATAGGCAATATTCGCTCAGCCCTTGAACAGGCAGGCCATATCAATACCCGCATTATGGCCTATGCCGCTAAATATGCTTCAGCTTATTATGGCCCCTTTAGGGATGCCGTAGGCTCGGCGGGCAACTTAGGCAAAAGCAATAAATTTGGTTACCAAATGGACCCTGCCAACAGCGACGAAGCACTGCACGAAGTGGCCCTAGACCTTGCCGAAGGTGCCGACATGGTGATGGTTAAACCGGGTATGCCTTATTTAGACATTGTGGGCCGCGTTAAGCGTGAGCTACAAGTGCCCACCTTTGCTTACCAAGTAAGTGGCGAATATGCCATGCACATGGCGGCCTTCCAAAATGGCTGGTTAGACAAAGACAGTGTCATGCTCGAATCGTTATTAGGCTTTAAACGCGCTGGCGCCGATGGAATTTTGACCTATTTTGCTAAAGACGCAGCCCAGCTGTTAAACGCTTAACTCACCCCTGACCTAGGATCCAATCATGGCCAAAGCCAAGACCGCCTATGTATGCAACGAATGTGGCTCCGATTACGCCAAGTGGCAAGGTCAATGTGGTGATTGTGGCACCTGGAACAGTCTGCAGGAAATCCGTATCGCACCCACCGGCGGTCACGTCAGTGCTACCACTCGGGTCAGTGCCGCCAAAGGTTATGCCGGGGTAGCGGCACAGTTACAAGATTTAAGTGACATTGATATTGCCTCGGTACCCCGTTTTAGCACCGGCATTGGTGAACTCGATCGCGTGTTAGGGGGTGGCTTGGTGGCGGGATCTGCCATTCTAATTGGCGGCCACCCTGGGGCCGGGAAAAGCACCTTGTTGTTACAATTAATGTGTAGCTTAGCCCAACAAATGCCAGCCCTTTATGTCACCGGCGAAGAGTCATTACAACAAGTGGCCTTGCGCGCCCAGCGTTTAGAGTTACCTACCGCCAACCTCAAGATGCTCACAGAAACCGACGTTGAGGCTATTCTGGCCACCTGCGCCCAACTGCAGCCTAAATTGATTGTAGTGGATTCGATTCAGGTGGTGCAGTTGGCCGACATTAGTTCCGCTCCGGGTAGTGTATCGCAAGTGCGCGAATCGGCTGCCGCCCTCATTCGTTATGCAAAACAATCCAATGCAGTCTTATTATTAGTCGGTCATGTGACTAAAGACGGCAGCATTGCTGGGCCTAAAGTGCTGGAGCACATGATTGATTGTTCGTTGCAACTAGAAGGCGATAACGACAGCCGTTACCGTACCTTGCGGGGCCATAAAAACCGTTTTGGGGCAGTTAACGAGTTGGGCGTGTTTGCCATGATGGAAAAGGGCCTTAAAGAAGTTAAAAACCCCAGCTCCATCTTCTTGTCCCGCGCCGAAGGCAATGCAGCAGGCAGCCTCGTGATGGTGATTTGGGAGGGCACACGGCCATTATTGGTGGAGTTACAAGCCTTAGTGGACGACAGCCACATGAACAACCCAAGGCGCGTTGCCGTGGGCCTCGACCAAAACCGTTTGACCATGTTGCTGGCGGTATTACACCGTCACGGTGGTTTACACACCGGTGATCAAGACGTCTTTGTGAACGTGGTGGGCGGCGTACGGGTTTCTGAAACAGGTGCCGATTTAGCCATGATAATGGCCATTGTGTCTAGCCTGCGTGACCAAGCCTTAGATCAAAATTTAGTGGTGTTTGGGGAAGTAGGCTTGTCCGGCGAAATACGCCCAGTGCCCAGTGGCCAAGAACGTATCCGCGAGGCGGCTAAACACGGCTTTAAGCGCGCCATCGTACCGATTGCCAATGTACCCACGGGCAAATCTAACGACCTAAATGGCATGCAAGTGATTGGCGTAAAAAGCCTGCAAGAAGCCTTAGCTGCACTATAATGAACCGTAGACGATAATAATAACAATATGAGTCAGCACTATGCCGATCAAACCCGCGCTCAACACGCCTAATGGCCTCATTCGTCTTATCAGCCCTAACGACGCCGTCGAACTGGCCGATTACTATAACCGCAATCGCACTCACTTTGCCCCCTGGGAGCCGGTGCGCAGCCCTGACTTTTACCAGCACACCTATATGCTTGACCGTATTTTAGAAGCGGAAGGCGAATTTCATGCCGACAAACAAGTAAAGTTAGGGGTGTTTTGCCCACACAACCAAAAAATGATCGCCAGTATCGATTTTTCTCAAATCGTTCGCGGGCCCATGCAGGCCTGTTTTGTCGGCTACTCCATTGATGCCCAGCGCCAAGGCCAAGGCCTAATGCAGGAGTTCATGCCTGCCTGTTTAGCCTATATGTTTAATGAGCTTAATATTCACCGGGTGATGGCGACTTATATGGTCAACAATGTTCGTAGCCAAGCGCTGTTGCAACGGCTAGGTTTTGAAAAAGAAGGTTACGCCAAGTCCTACCTTAATATTGCCGGCACCTGGGAAGACCATGTGCTGACTGCGTTGGTTAATCCTAGCCATTAAATTTTGGCAAATAAAAACCGGCGTCTATTGCTAGAGGCCGGCCCTTTAAAGAAGCATCAATTACTTGATTTTGGCTTCTTTGTACATAACATGCTTACGGACGCGTGGATCGTACTTCTTCATTTCCATTTTGTCAGGCATGGTACGCTTGTTCTTTGTAGTGGTGTAGAAGTGACCAGTACCGGCGCTGGAAACCAGCTTAATTTTATCGCGCATGAGTCTTCTCCTTAAACCTTAGTGCCGTTGGCACGAACGTCAACAAGTACGGTATCAATACCTTTCTTGTCGATGATACGCATACCTTTAGAAGATACACGAAGGCGAACGAATTTGTTTTCGCTTTCTACCCAAAAACGATGCCAATGCAAGTTTGGTAAAAAACGACGACGTGTTTTGTTGTGTGCGTGTGACACATTGTTACCAGCGACAGGGCGCTTTCCGGTAACCATACATACTCTGGACATTTTAACTTCCTCAATTTTAGTCTTGATCTAAACCTTGTGCCTAGATCTCAGGCGGAGCAGCCCTCCAGAGGGCCATTATCCGTACCAGCCATATTGACACCTGAATTCTGGAGGTGGAAATATGGAGGCCGGACTTTAGCAGATTAAGCAACCACAAGCAAGACAATTGGGCTCACATAAACCCCCGATCGGCAAACGACACCCACTCGTGCCGGCCTACCACCACATGGTCCAAAATACGGATATCAACTAAGGCGAGGGCATCGACCAAGGCTTGCGTGATTAAGCGGTCACTGGCGCTGGGTTCGGCCACTCCAGAAGGGTGATTGTGGGCCAAAATCACGGCAGCGGCATTTTTGGCGAGTGCAAGCTTAACCACCTCTCGTGGGTGTACACTGGCGCTATCGATGGTGCCTTGGAACAACTCCATCAGTTCTAGCAAGCGGTGTTGGTTGTCTAATAATAAGACACAAAATACTTCTCGCTGATAATGGCCTATTTGACACTGTAAGTAAGTGCCCACTTTAGTGCTAGTGTCCAGATTGGTTAAAGTTTCGAGTTCTTGCTGCTGTAGCCTCAGGCCCAGCTCGCGTACCGCTTGGAGCTGTACGTATTTAGTAGGGCCAATACCTTGCTGCTGACAAAATTGCTCCATGCCTGCGTCTAACAGTTGATGTAAACCACCAAAGCGGCTAAGTAATTGCCGCGCCACGTCTACGGCCGACAAACCAACACAGCCGGTGCGTAAAAAAATAGCCACCAGCTCCGCATCGGTTAAGCTTTTAGGCCCATATTTCAGCAGCCTCTCCCTGGGCCTTTCGGTATCGGGCCATTGTGTAATCGCCATTGCATCCATGCTCCTAATCCATTAGGTTTAACCTAAAGCATAGCAGCAGTTGGCACATACGCCACAGGTTACTCATATTCTAGTGCACCCTATGACACAGCTCACCAATACCAGCGACGACGCCCACGACGGCCTGCAAACCCTGTTTAAAAACTTACCGGGCATGGCTTACCGTTGCGTTAATTTAGACCACTGGCCCATGAGTTTCGTTAGCGAAGGCTGCGAGGCGCTGTGTGGCTACACCAGCCAGCAATTGGAGAGTCAAGAAGTGTTATGGGGCGACTTTACTCACCGTCATGATGTCGCCGAAGTGGACCGGCAGGTAAAGTCTGCGGCCCGGAAGGGTCAGCCATTTGAAGTAGAATACCGCATTGTGCCCCGCACGGGCCCACATAAATGGGTGTGGGAACGGGGTCGCGTGGTGGACTGGTTAGAAGATGGCACGGCCGTGCTGGAGGGTTTTATCACCGACATCACCAGCTTACGCGACGCCCAACGTACCGTCAGCGATCAACGGGCACAGCTGGCCCATGTGGAGCGGCTGAATACCTTGGGCGAAATGACCGCCGCCATTGCCCATGAACTCAACCAACCGCTCACTGCCATTGCCATGTACAGTAAGTCGGCGCAGCTGTTAGCGCAACAGGGCAAGCAAGAACAATTACAACAGGTACTCAGTAAGCTAGCTCAGCAGTCACTACGTGCAGGGGCGGTGATTGAGCGTATGCAGTCGATGAGTTACCAGAGCAGCCATCAGCAAGATCACATCGACCCAATCAACCTCCTTAAAGAAATCAAAGACTTGGCTGAGATTGAGGCGCAAGTTCACGGCTATACCATTGAACTACAGTTGCCCCATGAGCTGCCCAGCATTAGCTGTGACCCTATCCAAATTCAGCAGGTAATTTTAAATTTGCTGCGTAATGGCATGCAAGCCATGCAAGTCAACCTGTGTAGCGCTGGCAGTGCCATTGTACTCGCTGCCAAGGTGGTCGATGAACAGCTATGGATTTACGTTAGAGACCGGGGCACTGGCATTGAGACTTCGATGGCCGATAAGCTTTTTTTGGCCTTTGCCTCTAATAAAAATACCGACAATGCCGCGGGCATGGGTTTAGGCCTAACTATTGGCAAGGCCATTATTGAAGCTCACGGTGGCCGCCTAAATTATTCTAACCTGCGCCCCAATGGCGCCGAATTTAGCTTCAATCTAGCACTTCCGAGCAGGCAAGCCTAATGCCCAGCCAAGAGCCCCATGTATTGATCATTGACGACGACGAGGCCGTGCGCGACGCCATTAGCTTATGGCTCTCCTGCAATGGCTATCATTGCCGTTGCTTTGAGCATGCTGAAGATTTTATAGGGCAGTATTCAAGTGATTTTCAAGGCTGCATTATTGCCGATATTCGGATGCCAGGAATGAATGGCTTAGAGTTACAGTCGCACCTCAATCGGCTGGGTTGTAAGTTGCCGCTGATTTTTATTACTGGCCATGGCACCGTGCCAATGGCGGTGCAGGCGATACGTAACGGGGCATTAGATTATTTGCGCAAACCCGTGGATGAGCAGCAATTATTACGCTTAGTTGAACAGGCCTTTACCTTAGACCAAGCTCGCGCTACCCAGCGCCAAGCCCAGCAGGCCCAGATCCAGCAACTCGCCAGCCTCACCCACCGTGAAAGCCAAGTAGCGCAGTTGGTGGTAGACGGCTTGTCCAACAAGGTGATTGCTGCAGACCTTGGCATTAGCGAACGCACGGTGGAAGTCCATCGCGCCAAGGTAATGACTAAACTGGCAGTCAAAACACTGCCAGAATTGGTTAAAACCTACCTTAGCATCAAGCCTTTACGAACCCAGTGAAGCAATGGATTGCCGCGTAGCAGCGCTCCTCGCAAAGGCGGACTGTGAGCGGACTACGGGTATTCCACAATACTCAAGCCCCAGCATCTGCGCTAGCCTGTAATCAATCAACTAATTCAGTTGCTATAGATCAATAAAAAAGGTGTGCTATGAGTAAACAACGTGTTGCCATTATCGGTGCTGGCCCTAGCGGCTTAGCTCAACTACGAGCCTTCCAGTCGGCCCAAGCCAAAGGCGCGGACATTCCAGAAATTGTGTGTTTTGAAAAGCAAGACAATTGGGGTGGCTTATGGAACTACTCTTGGCGCACGGGCGTCGATCAATACGGCGAACCGGTGCATGGCAGCATGTACCGTTACCTCTGGTCTAACGGCCCGAAGGAAGGTTTGGAGTTTGCAGATTACTCATTTGATGAACATTTTGGCCGAGAAATTGCGTCTTTTCCGCCCCGAGCGGTATTGTTTGATTATATTGAAGGCCGGGTAAAAAAGGCCGATGTGCGTCAATACATTCGTTTTTCTAATGTTATTCGTAACGTCTCTTACAACGAAGGCACAGACACTTTTACGGTGACGGCAGAAGACCTGCCCAATCACAAACAATATCAAGAAGAGTTTGATTATGTAATCGTGTCGAGCGGCCACTTTTCTACGCCTAATGTGCCAGAATACCCTGGCTTCAATCACTTCGGCGGCCGTATTTTGCATGCTCATGACTTCCGCGATGCGCTTGAATTCAAAGACAAAAACGTGCTCATTTTAGGCACCTCTTATTCTGCCGAAGACATTGGTTCTCAGTGCTGGAAATACGGTGCCAAAACGATCACTGTGGCACATCGTACCGCGCCTATGGGTTACGATTGGCCAGACAACTGGGAAGAAGTACCTGCGCTTGAGCGTATGGACGAAACTACTGCCTACTTTATAGACGGCACGCAAAAGCAAGTAGATGCCGTTATTTTGTGTACCGGTTACGTTCACCACTTCCCATTTATGGAAGAGTCTCTGAACCTTAGAACTAACAACCGCCTCTATCCTGTCGATTTATATAACGGTGTGGTGTGGCAACATAACCCTAAACTCATGTATTTAGGCATGCAGGACCAATGGTATACCTTCAACATGTTTGATGCCCAAGCATGGTATGCACGAGATGTGGTGATGGGCCGAGTAGCGCTACCCACACAGCCAGAAATGCAAGCTGATATTGATGCTTGGCGCGAGCAAGAAGACGCCTGTGCAGACGATTACGCAGCCATTGCCTTCCAAGGTCGCTACACCATGGAATTAATGGCCAAAACCGACTACCCGGCCATTGACCTTGAAGACTGTAACCAAGCCTTCTATCAATGGAAGAAGCATAAAAAGCAGGGCATCATGACCTTCCGTGACCACGGCTACAAGTCGGCTCTGACGGGCAAAACGGCACCCGCGCATCACACCCCCTGGAAGGATGCCCTAGATGACTCATTAGCGTGTTACCTAGGCACGGGTGAAAACAACGGCTAGGCTAATGCCAGTCTGTTAGTGAGGGGGAGTGAGCCATCAATGGCCACTTCCACTTCATCTCCCGGCTGCAAAAAGCGCATAGGGGTAAAACCCATACCGACGCCTGCGGGTGTTCCTGTGGCGATCACATCACCCACTTCTAGGGTAATACCCGCCGATAAGGTGGCGATTAGAGTCGGTATGTCAAAAATCATCTGCGCCAAAGTGGCATCTTGCCTCACTTCTCCGTTGACCTTACAGGTGAGTCGTATGTCATCGCTTAACGCTTTGCCATAGGTCGGTGTAATGGCTGGGCCCATGGGCCCAAACCCATCAAGGCTTTTACCCAGGTGCCATTGGCCATGGCGTTTTTGCAGGTCTCTTGCCGACACGTCGTTGTAACAAACATAACCAAACACATGCTGCCAAGCATCTTGCTTGGGTATGTTGATTCCCGATTTACCCACCACCAGCGCCAGCTCGCCTTCGTAATCGATTTTTTGGGTTATGCCTGCATGTAGGGGAATGGTGTCCAAGGGCCCAATGAGGGTGTTGGTCGCCTTCGTAAACACAATAGGGCATTTTGGAAGATCGGCACTGATGCCCATTTTATCGGCTATTTCTGCCGCATGATCGGCGTAGTTTTTGCCAATACAGAATACGTTTCGGCGCAAGTAAGGCAGTGCCGAGGTGACTTTTTGTGGCCCATAGGGGCTGCAAGCAATACCTTGTTCATGTGCTTGGCGTGCCACATTTTCAATCTCTGATTGCGCCTCACTACCGGCGTCAATCAAACCCCACATGTCGGCAACTGGCAAAGCTAAACCTAAGCCGATGCTTGCCGCTTGTAGGTCTATTAAGTCATGGTTAATGACGACACCTAGGCCACCACCGTTTATTGTTACGTAATGCATCTGCTTTGCTCCCGAAATAGTCTGTATAAACTGCAATAGGCCTTTGTCGCATACCGAATCTAAACATTATTAGGTATAATGCCGCTTCATTTAAGACCTTGGCGCGTATCAATGCGACATTTGGTCTATTTCTACGCCTTTTGTCCTCGTTTTGTCGCTCAAAGGGTTCACGCTACGGAGTATCTTATGAAGAGCCCAGTAAACGTCGTTATCACCGGTGCCGCCGGTCAAATTTCTTATTCCCTTATTTTTCGCATTGCTAAAGGCGAGATGCTAGGTAGCGACCAGCCAATTAACCTAAAACTGTTGGAAATCACTCCAGCCCTTGGCGCCCTAAATGGCGTAGTTATGGAAATTGAAGATTGTGCCTTTCCACTAGTCAACTCTATCACGCCAACCGACGACGCGGCAGTGGCGTTTGATGATGCCCACTATTGTTTGCTAGTAGGCGCACGTCCTCGTGGCCCAGGCATGGAGCGTAAAGACTTACTAGAAGCCAACGCCAACATCTTTACTGCCCAAGGCAAGGCCATTAACGACAACGCCAACCGCGACGTTAAAGTACTGGTAGTCGGCAATCCGGCCAATACCAATGCTTACATTGCTATGAAGAGTGCGCCTAGCCTTAAGCCACAGCAGTTTACGGCCATGACTCGTTTAGACCACAACCGTGCCTTAACTCAGTTGGCCAACCAAACTAACGCTGGTGTAAGCGATATTAAAAACCTGTGTATCTGGGGCAACCATTCAGCCACCATGTATGCAGACGTGACCAATGCCACTGTGAAAGGCCAAGCAGCAACGGACCTAGTAGACCAAAACTGGATCGACACAGACTTTATCCCGGTAATCGCCCAACGTGGTGCGTCTATCATTAAAGCCCGTGGCGCCTCTTCTGCGGCCTCTGCAGCTAACGCTGCCATTGACCACATGCGTATTTGGGCAGCGGGCACAGTAGATGGAGATTGGACCAGCATGGGCATTCCTAGCGACGGCAGCTACGGCATCCCTAAGGACCTAATGTTCTCTTTCCCTGTCACCTGCCAGAATGGCGAGTACAGCATTGTTCAAGGCCTTTCTATAGATGCGGCGAGCCAAGCTTACATCGACAAGACGCGCCAAGAGCTAGAAGAAGAGCGCGACGCTATTGCTCACTTGGTGTAAGGCCTATCAATAGGTTTTAGTTAAGCAATAAAAAACCGCCAATAGGCGGTTTTTTTAGGTCTAGACTTTGAGCCTAGTCACAGAGACATCAATTACTGATGCTCAACCTCTGCTCTTTCCTCTGCGTTATAGGACACCACTAGTGGCACTATTAGCATGGCTGTCATAACCCAAAAGCATACCGCCATACCCATGGGGCTGTCGGCGAAGGTGAAAATAGCTTCTGCACCTTCCCAGCTAGTAATTGGTGATGAATTAATCATTATACAATCCTCTTATTGTTATGGGTTTCAAGCCAAGCCCTAACCCGCAAAGGCAAGGCTTAGCTTGAACATGACCCTAGTGAGAGCGAATCTCTTCTGGGTAAGCAATACCTTCCAACTCGTGATCCATACCGTCACGCTGTACGCCGTCACCAGCGCGAAGAATGCCTGCCTTGTTAAACAGCCAAGACAATACATAACCAGGAATGAAACCTGTCGCAATCATCACAGCAGCGCCAACAATCTGGCCCATCATGCTGATAGAAGGTACGTCAAAACCATCCCAAGAACTAAAGCCTGGGTAACCGCCTAGGAAGATACCCACAGCTAATAGACCCCAAACTCCACAAATACCGTGTACGGAAACCGCGCCTACGGCGTCGTCGATGCCCATTTTTTCGATTTGCTTAGCCGCCCAAGGACCTAAGTAACCACCGACAAAGGCGATAGCAAAGGCTAGTGGTGGATACCACAAGTCAAGGCCAGCTGCTGCTGAGATAACACCACACAAAGCACCAGACATCATCCAGAAAGGATCGCGGGTACAAGCGTAACAACCGATGATACCACCAGCAACAGCCATTAACGTGTTGAATAGGTACGCAGAAAGGGTAGTCGGACCACCGTAGATGTTCACCCAACCGCCATTGGTGCCGTAGTTATACAACACACAAGCGCCGATGAAGCCGAAGAAACCTACAACGATTAGCATCAAACCAGTAATGGTCATAGGCAAGCTGTGGCCACGGATAACGTTAGCACTGCCGTCGGCATTAAACTTACCGATACGTGGGCCAAGGTTGATCAATACACCTAAGGCGAAGAAGCCAGAGATAGTATGTACCACACCCGATGCTACAGCGTCATGATAACCCCATTCGGTGACTAACCAACCGGCTGGATGCCAGCCCCAAGAGGCTGCCAAGTTCCAAACAACAGAACCTAAGATAACCGCTAGCACAACGAAAGACGCCATGCGAATACGCTCGATAACCGCACCGGACAAAATCGAAGCCGTAGTACAAGCAAACAGAGTGAAAGCACCCCAGAATACGCCTGTGGCTTGGTCTGCCATGTTAGGTCCCATGATCGCCGACATAGGTAAACCAAACTCGCCCCAAACTGGGTCGTAGGTAAAGCCCTGCCACATGGACAAGTAGATCAACCAGCCGAACATGTAAAAGGTAGGAATCATAAACGCGAACGCGAGAATGTTTTTAGTACCTGATGCCAATGAGTGTTTAACTCGCGAGGCGCCCATCTCGTACATGAGAAAGCCCGCGTGAATCAAAATCATTATGGCGGTACACCAATAATAAAAAATTTCGAGGTTAGTGTTGCTTAAACCTTGCAACGCCTCTATTGCTGCCTGCATTTCTTCAGGAGTCATTGTCTCCCTCCATTTTGTTGTTATTTTTAAGTACTAGCGCATCAACTATGCGATGG
>DPHD01000038.1:0-3951 GCA_003523085.1 Oceanospirillaceae bacterium
ACGCGTGATATCGACATGGTGAATTTGGCGCTGTGGCTGAAGACCAACAAGTTCCGTTTGGACCAAGTGCAAAACTTTTATCCTTCGCCTATGTGTAATGCCACCACTATGTATTACACCGAGGTTAACCCGCTGAAGAAAATTACCCGCGAAAGTGAGCGTGTGAGCATTCCACGGGGTATTAAACAGCGCCGTTTACATAAGGCTATTTTGCGTTATCACGACCCTAAAAACTGGGCTCAAATCCGTGATGCGTTAACCGAAATGGGTATGAAAAAACTCATCGGCAAAGGCCCCACTTGTTTGGTGCCGGCCGAAACCCGCGAAGAAGCCCGTAAAGCTGTACCCAAGGCCAAGAAGGGCAGGCAGGGCATGACTAAGCATACCTCGCCACGATCTCAGAAGATGAGGCGTTCTAGGTAGTTAACGTTTCGGCAGAGTACGAATTTCTGGTCTATAGTTGAGGTGTAACTTGCTGGAAGGACCCGTACTATGCCCAAATTAGACCGACTTAAGGAAGAGTTGAACATATACAAGCATCTGTTAACTATCGTTATTGCAGTAGACCTTGCTGTTATAGGTTGGTTGGTCGCTAACTTCACTCAACATTGGCTACTGTCCGTCATGGGCGGTATTGTTGTAGCTGCTGGGCTTGTGTTAATGTGGAGCTTGAAAGGACGGTTAGTTCAGCTTCTGGAGGACATTGAAAATGCTTAATTTAGTAATTGCTGTAGCTGCTGCAAGTGCGTTTGCCACTGCAATGGTGGTGTGTGCCATTGCTATGTGGAAAGAAGTAAAGCGTCACGAAAAAAACAAATCCCATTAACAGCCTTTTTACCAAGGCTTGACTATACTAAGCACTTCTTGAATTGTTACGGAAGTGCTTATGCACCTTATCATTGGTAATCAAAACTATTCTTCTTGGTCCATGCGCCCATGGGTGGCCATGACCCACTTTGGCATTGATTTTAAACAAACCAAAGTGTGGTTAGATACACCCACCTTTAAAGCCGAAATGGCGCCCTACAGCAGTGCCAAAACGGTGCCAGTGTTAATCACAGAGCATGGTACAGCCACCGATAGCTTATCCATTTTAGAAACCCTCGCGGATACCTATCCGCAAATGTGGCCCGCCGACCCTAGACTTAAAATTATGGCCCGCAATGCGGTATCGCGCATGCATAGCGGCTTTTTTGCCTTAAGAGGCGAAATGCCTATGAACTGCCGTGCACATCAGCGTCTGTTAGCTATTACCCCAGCCTGCCGTAACGACATTGATCAGATAGAGGCCCTATGGGCACAATGTATGGCGAGTGCTGCCGAACAGGGTCAGACCCAAGCTTATCTGCTGGGTGAGTTTTCTATTGCTGATGCTTTTTTTGCGCCCGTAGTGGTGCGTTTAAAGGGTTATCAAGTGGCTGTGAGTGCGGTTACCCAAGGGTACATGAATAGATTGTTGGCCAACCCTGCGGTAGGCGCTTGGATTGCCGCAGGCCTTGAGGAAACAATTGTATTGGACGCTGATGAAGCCGGTACTGATCAGGCATAAAAAAACCTCTGCCTTGCAATAGGTAGAGGTTTCTTGAGGGCTGCCTTAGGCCTGAGTTAGTGCGCCGTGTTAGTGGCCGTAAACCCGCTTAGCTTCTTGGCGGCGACGGTGTAATACCGGTTCGGTATAGCCACTTGGCTGAGCAGTGCCTTCAAACACCAACTCGCAGGCGGCTTGGAAACCTATGCTAGATTCAAAATCCGGTGCCATGTTGCGGTAGCTTGGGTCGCCGGCGTTTTGCTCATCCACTAGGGCTGCCATGCGATGTAGGCTATCCATGACCATGTGTTTGCTTACAAAGCCGTGTTCTAACCAATTAGCTAGTGACTGGGAAGAGATGCGCAAAGTGGCGCGGTCTTCCATTAACCCAACTTGGTTGATGTCGGCTACTTTAGAGCAGCCAATACCACTTTCTACCCAACGAATTACATAGCCCAATAAACCCTGGCAGTTATTGTCGAGGTCGCGGCTAATGTCTTGAGCGGTTAGTTTGTTCTGGCCCAACAACGGTATTTTTAGCAAATTATCTTGTTTAACTGGAGTGCTGTTCAATAGTTCGTTTTGGCGCTCTTGCACCAACAGCTCATGGTAATGCAGTGCATGCAAAACGGCCGCAGTGGGCGAGGGTACCCACGCGGTGTTGGCGCCCGATTTTGGGTGCTCTATTTTGGTTTCTAGCATCTCTGCCATGCAATCGGGTTTAGCCCACATGCCTTTGCCAATTTGAGCGCGGCCTTGTAAGCCACAGGCTAGCCCTGTTTCTACGTTATTACCTTCGTAGGCTGCAATCCAGTCCTGCTGTTTCATAATGCCTTTGGGTAGCATAATGCCGGCTTGCATGGATGAGTGAATTTCGTCACCGGTGCGATCAAGGAAGCCGGTATTGATAAAGGCCACACGTTCACTGGCGGCACCGATACAGGCTTTTAGGTTGATGCTGGTGCGGCGCTCTTCGTCCATAATGCCCACTTTTAGGGTGTTGCGCGGTAGGTCCAATAAATCTTCAATACGGCCAAACAAGTCGCAGGTGAAGGTGACTTCTTCTGGTCCATGCATCTTAGGCTTTACAATGTAAATGCTGCCCGTACGGCTGTTGCCTTTGGCGTTAGCTCCGCGGATGTCATGTAAGGCACATAAGCTGGTGAGTAGGCCGTCCATAATGCCTTCGGGAACTTCGTCACCCTGGGCGTTAAGAATGGCGTTGTTGGTCATCAAATGGCCCACATTACGTACAAACAACAAGCTGCGGCCGTGTAGGCCAAAGTCGTTGCCTTGGCGGTCTTGGTATTGGCGGTCGGCATTGAGTGTGCGGCTGATGGTGTTGCCGTTTTTGTTAAGCTCAATGGATAAGTCGCCTTTCATCAAACCAAGCCAGTTGCGATAGACAATGACTTTGTCTTCTGCGTCTACGGCGGTCACTGAGTCTTCGCAGTCCATAATGGTGGATACGGCGGCTTCCATGAGGATGTCTTTAACGCCGGCAAGGTCGGTGCTGCCGATCACGTGTTGACGGTCTATTTGTAGTTCTAAATGTAAGTTGTTGTGCTTCAACAAGATGGCGGTAGGCGCATTCGCTTCGCCTTGGTAACCGACAAACTGGTCGGCATCCGCCAATAATCCACACTGACCATTTTCCAGTGTGCAAATCAATTGGCCGTCGTTAACACTGTACTGACACACTTGGCCGTGGCTGGCTTGTACCAGTGGTAAGTGAGTGTCTAATAAATCTTTAGCAAAGGAGATAACTTGACCGCCGCGCTTGGGGTCATAACCTTTTTTGGCCTTACCAGAGCGAGGGATGGCATCGGTGCCATACAGCGCGTCATATAAACTGCCCCAGCGTGCATTGGCGGCATTTATAGCGTAGCGTGCGTTGTTAATAGGCACCACTAGCTGCGGCCCAGCTACGGTGCTGATTTCTAAGTCAACATTAGCGGTGGTGACGTCAACTTGAGGCGGCACAGGTAATAGGTAACCAATGTCCTGCAACATGGCTTTATAGGCAGCTGCGTCGGCCTTGGGATTGTTTTGATGCCAGTTGTCTAGGCGTTGTTGTAAGTCTTCACGTTTGGCTAACAAGTCTTGGTTGCGAAGCTGAAATTCGCTCAGCAGGGTAGACATGGCTTGCCACACTTGGTCGCTGCTTAGGTTAAGGCCGGGTAGAATTTCATTTTCTACCAATTGGTATAACTGAGTATCAATAGATAAGTTGGCATTGCCAATTCTTGTGTTGGTATGGGCGTTCATTCCAGGCTCCTACGTGCATGCGACAATAATGCGTTTTGTTTCGTAAAGTCTACAAAAGCATTATATAGGAAACAAGGATGATGACCGAGTGGTCTTTAGTCGCATGAGAATATGTTGGTTATTTGATTGGGGAATGGGTGTTGCCGTCCTGCTGA
>DPHD01000038.1:4194-7005 GCA_003523085.1 Oceanospirillaceae bacterium
TTCCGGCCTGCGCCGGAATGACGAATCTGTGGCGCCGCAATGACGAGTAGGCTAGTCTTCGTCGATTTCTCGGGCGATCTCTGTGATGAGTCCTCGAATCCAGCGGTGGGCTGGGTTATGTTGTAACAGAGGGCTCCAAGCCATGGTTAAGGTCATTTCTGGAATAGGAAATGGTGGTTCCAGCATCACTACATCATCTTTCGATGTGGTTTGTAGGGTGGCCTTGCGGGGTAGGGTGACAATGAGGTCTTTTTGGCTTGCCAGTTGTACTGCGGCTTGATAGTGACGAGTGAAGACGCGAATGTTGCGAGTTTTGCCGAGCTCGGAGAGGGCGTTATCGACCCAGCCACGTCGCTGCACATCTTTAGGGTTCATACCAACGCCCGCACCCATGCCGGTTTTGTTGACCCAAATATGGTGGGCTTGCAGGTAACTTTCTAAGGTGAAGTTTTGTGCGGTTGGGTTGTCACGATTCATGAGGCAAATAAACTGGTCGCGCCAAAGGATTTTTTGGTGGAATGATTGCGGCATGGAATCAAAACGGTTGATGACAAGGTCGACTTTACCTTGTTCTACATCGTAAAAATCAACGTCAGACGGTGTCATAATATCCAGGCTAATGCCTGGCGCTTCTTTTCTTAGGCGTTCCACTAATGGCGGTATAAGTGTGGGTTCCGAGTAGTCGCTGGCCATAATGCGAAACACGCGGGTTGAAGTCAGAGCGTCAAAATCGGCTTGCGGCTGAATGGCTTTGTCGATGGTGGCTAATACGTCACGAATAGTCGACTGTAAACCCAGGGCCCGTTCGGTGGGTGTCATGCCGTCGCTGGTGCGAATTAATAAAGGATCTTCAAATACTTCCCGTAGGCGGCGTAAGCCGTTGCTCATGGCGGGTTGGCTTAGGCCGAGTTGATTTGCAGCTTTGGTTACGTTGCGCTCTTTTAATAGGGCGTCTAAATAGACTAACAGGTTTAGGTCGACACGATCGATGCTCATAATCAAACTCCATCTAGGTAAAGGCCGCTATTTATGCTGGGTCAGGGGCCGTTATTCATCTGTATAATACCAAAGTATAATGCAATAGTTATGGTAAATTATGGCATGCAAGCTGGCGTTTGTCGAGGAATTGCAGATTGTCGGCATACATTTGCGTTTGGTATTCACATGCAGAATAGTAGGCATAACTTCTAGCCCCTGTCATAACCTGTTGAGGCGTTTTACACTGCATCCATCAAAACAGCCGTTTAACCAAGGAAATGTTATGTCCACATACCAAGACGATATTCAAGCCGTTGCTAACCTTAAGTCTGCTCAAGGCAGTGCTTGGGATGCGATTAACCCAGAATCTGCCGCACGTATGCGCGCTCAGAACAAGTTTAAAACTGGCCTAGACATTGCCCGTTACACTGCTGACATTATGCGTGTTGACATGGCGGCATTCGACCAAGACAAAACTCAGTACACTCAGTCTTTGGGTTGCTGGCACGGTTTTGTAGGTCAGCAGAAACTGATTTCTATCAAAAAGCACTTCGGTGGTAAAACGGATCGTCGTTACTTGTACCTTTCTGGTTGGATGGTTGCAGCCCTACGTTCTGATTTCGGTCCTCTTCCTGACCAGTCTATGCATGAGAAAACTTCTGTAGCTAGCTTGGTTGAAGAGCTTTACACTTTCCTTCGTCAGGCTGACGCGCGTGAACTAGGCGGTCTATTCCGTTCGCTAGATGCGGCACGTGAAGCGGGCAATGCTGCTGAACAAGCTGACATTCAAGATCAGATCGATAACCACGTAACTCACGTAGTGCCAATCGTTGCTGATATCGATGCTGGTTTTGGTAACGCTGAAGCGACTTACCTAATGGCTAAGCAAATGATCGAAGCGGGTGCTTGTGCACTACAGATCGAAAACCAAGTTGCAGACGAAAAACAGTGTGGTCACCAGGACGGTAAAGTCACTGTGCCCCATGCTGACTTCCACGCTAAGATTCGTGCCCTACGTTACGCATTCCTAGAATTGGGTGTCGACAACGGTGTTATCGTTGCACGTACTGACTCTGAAGGTGCTGGCCTTACTAAAGAGATTGCTGTTGTCAATGAGCCAGGCGATGCGGGTGATGTCTACAACTCTTACCTAGACGTTGAAGAAATTAACGTCGCTGACATGGGTGAAGGCGATGTTGTGTTTAACCGTGGCGGCAAGCTAGTTCGTCCAAAGCGTTTGCCTTCTGGTCTATACCAGTTCCGTCAGGGCACTGGCCATGAACGCTGTGTATTTGACTGTATTGGTGCGATCAATGCCGGTGCTGACCTGCTTTGGATCGAGACTGCTGTGCCAACCGTACACGAAATCAAAGGCATGATGGATGACGTGCGTAAAGTACACCCAGATGCTAAATTGGTTTACAACAACTCGCCATCGTTCAACTGGACACTAAACTTCCGTCAGCAAGCTTTTGATGCAATGGTTGAAGCGGGTCAAGATGTTTCTGCATACGAGCGTGCTAAGCTAATGAGCGCCGAGTACGATGAAACTGAGCTTTCTGCTGTAGCTGACGAACGTATTCGTACTTTCCAGGCTGATACAGCACGTGAAGCCAACGTATTCCACCACTTGATCACGCTACCGACTTACCACACTACGGCCTTGTCTGTAGACAACTTAGCGAAAGAGTACTTCGGTGAGCAAGCTATGCTGGGTTACGTTAAGAAGGTGCAGCGTGAAGAAATTCGTCAAGGTATTGCCTGTGTTAAACATCAAAACATGTCTGGTTCAGACATGGGTGATGACCACAAAGAATACTTTGCTGGTGAAAA
>DPHD01000038.1:7149-20110 GCA_003523085.1 Oceanospirillaceae bacterium
CAAAGAATACTTTGCTGGTGAAAATGCTCTTAAAGCTGGCGGCGCGAAGAATACGTCTAACCAGTTCGGCTAAGACTGCTTTCATAGTGGTTTAACCACTATCAATAAAAAGAGCGGCCCCTATTTGATAGGTGCCGCTTTTTTACGTTAAAATTCAAGCAGTTTTCTACTGCAAACCGATTAAGTGATTTTGACTATGACGACACCGACTTTTTTTCAAGATGCTATAGATTTATTAACCACGCAAGGGTTTGCTACCAGTAATATTTGGTATCACGGCACCTCATCGGTGCTAATTGACTCAATTAAAGAACACGGTCTGAAGCGTTCAGGTGACTTAGCTGTTAAAGCCGCTGCCAAACAAACCATGGCCACCATCGGTAATAATTACACTGAATCCGTCGAGCCTGTGTTTTTAACACAAAGTAAAGAGCTGGCTTATTACTGGGCCCAGCAAACCGTTAGAAACCGCAGTGTCAGAATAGAAGGAAGTGAGTTACCCGCGGTAATCGCAGTCAATCTACCTGAGGCCTTGAATGACAAAGTGAAAGCCGATGTTGGCGCAGCAAGCCTGCTGCTGATCAAGGAGGGCGAGCAATTCATGGCGTTTTTAGCAGGCATTTATTTGGCCAATGACTTTGACGCCCCTGATATCGACCTAATGTATGCAAACCGTCTAGAGTATTTGGATAAATTAGGCATGGCTTATTATGATGCAGATATAGCAGCGACATTCCTAACTTGCCTCTGATCCTCTTGTAAAATAGCCTTGTCCAACTAAGGGTAACAAGGTACCCTTTTGTTTTTGTAGCAATATTTCTCGGAGAGTCCCCATGGTGCCTCAACAAGGTCAAAGTTTAGATGACGCTTTTGATGCGATTATAGATGCATGGTTAATTGAACGTCAGGCGCTATTGATGCAGTTTGTGGCCTTGCCTCAAATGAGTGTTACCGATGGTGTGCTAGAGGCATTGCACGGTTTGTGCGAGGCCATGGTGGATTATAGCTCACGTGGTCATTTTAATGTGTACGAACAGTTGTTGCAGCACATTAAAAGCCACAATGCTGGCGAGCAAGATAAGGCCCAAGTGTTGCTTGGAAAAATTCATGACACCACCGATAAAATTGTAATATTTGATGATGAGTATGGTTCTGTTGCAAAACTTACCATTCAAGATGTGGGTCATTTTAGTGGCCGTCTTTCACGTTTGGGTGAAGTGTTAACTGAGCGTTTTAATCATGAGGATGAACTCATGTCTCTAGTACAGGCAACGCTGGCATAGACTGAGGCTTTGTTTATGGTTTGCATTTAATAGGGTGTCGCGTGTCACAGTTTAATAATATTGGCCTTATCGGTCGCTTACATAGCCCTGCGGTGGTGGAAACGCTACATCGCGTATTGGCGTGTTTGAGCCTTGCTAACGAGAAAAACCCACAGCAAGCTGGTCGCCAAATTTGGGTGGATGAGCGTATATCTGATTCCCTTGACGACGTAGATCATTGTGTTGGTCAGTACACTGCGGGGGATATCCATTTATTGGGTCAGCAATGTGATTTAGTGATTGTGGTGGGTGGTGACGGCAGTATGTTATCTGCAGCGCGAGTCATGGCGACCTATGGTGTGCCGATGATTGGTATTAACCGTGGTAAGTTGGGTTTTTTAACCGACATTGCCCCAGACCAAGTGGAAGCGTCGCTGACTCAAGTGCTTGCTGGTGAGTATGAGGTAAGCGATCGCTTTATGTTGTCGGCCCATGTGTTGCGTAACGGTACGGAAATTGGGCGCGGTAGTGGCCTTAACGACGTGGTGCTGCACCCGGGCCAGTCGGCACGGATGTTGGCGTTTGATATTACTATTGATGGCGCGCCGGCTTATTTTGCCCGTGCAGATGGTCTCATCATTGCTACGCCTACAGGGTCTACCGCCTACGCGCTGTCAGCAGGTGGGCCGATCATGCACCCAAGCTTGGATGCCATTGCCTTAGTGCCTATGAACCCCCATAACTTAAGCAGTCGCCCCCTTGTGGTGTCTGCTGATGCCGAGCTTGAATTACATATCGGCGATGACAACGGCGCCCAACCTATTATAAGTTGTGACGGTCAAGAGCACATAGTGTGTGAACCGGGCGATCAGGTGTTAATAAGGCGCCACGAGGCCCGGTTGAGCGTGTTGCACCCGTTAGGGCATCATTTTTATCAACGTTGCCGTAGTAAATTGGGTTGGCATGGTAGGGCTAATGAAGACGGCTGATACACAGGTTTCGCAATGATACACCTGCTTAGTTTTGCGGCAGATGTGGACTTATTACGTCTAACCCAAAGCCTGTGGCAGCACAAGATCCCTCATCGTGTAAGGCAGTTGAATGGCGAGCAGCAACTGTGGTTGCAAGATGCTAGCCAAGCCGAAGCTGCGCTCGCCTTGTGTACTTCCGGCGTGTCCCCATTGGTGGAAGACGTCGCTGCAGTTGGCCCACTAATAAGAGTCAAAGGGTGGGTTTTAACCTCACCCCTAACGGCTCTTGTGCTGATACTTAGTTTAGTCATTGCGCTCATGACGCAGTTTGGTGAGCTGTTAACACTGCTGGCATCACTGACCTTTTACCCGATGTTGTTTGATACACAAGTCTATTTGGTGACTGGGTTTGATCATTTATGGCAACAACCGTGGCGCTTAATTAGCCCGGTATTGTTGCATTTTGGCTGGTTGCACTTGGTGTTTAATGGCTTGTGGTGGGTGGATTTGGGTCGTCGTATTGAGCTTCAATCGACATGGCTGCTGTGGGTGTTATTGCTATCTACAGGTGTGGCTGGAAACCTAGCTCAAGCTTGGCAAGCCGCGAGTTTATTTGGTGGCTTGTCGGGTGTGATTTATGGTTTGTTGGGCTATATGTGGATCATCGACCGTTTGAGTGCACCACGCTACCATTTGCCGCAAAGTATCCTGGTGTTTATGTTGCTTTGGTTGCTGCTGGGCTTGAGTAATCTATGGTCTGTCGTAGGTTTTGGCGCTATGGCGAACATGGCCCACTTGGGAGGCCTTTTGGCAGGTGTCGTGATTGGTTTTTGGCATAGCGTCTGGATTAACAAAACCGCCAAATAAGGCTCAAAACAGGCCGCCATCAAAGGCAAATTATGCTATCCTGTGGCCCATGGAATATAATCAACTCATTGCTCAGCTCACGCCAGAAGTCTATATGCGGTTAAAAACTGCTATTGAAATTGGTAAGTGGCCCGACGGGCGTATACTCAGTGACGAACAAAAGGCTTCCTGTATGGAAGCGGTTTTACGTTACCAATCGCTCAAATTAGACCCAACCCAACACTCAGGCTACATGACCGGCAGCTGTAAATCCGAGTCGTCTGACGAACAAGTTATCAAAATCCACTAGTACACCCATCATGAATACTTCCCAAGTCCATAGCGGGCACCTGACTAAGCTCGTGACCCATATTGATGCCGTGCCCGACGCGCAAGTGCAATATACCTTAGTTTTGGATGAGCAGCGAGTTCCGCTTAATACCCTCATAGGCCAACAGGTTCGGCTGGAACATTTAGGCCAAATTAATTGCTCTAACTGTGGTCGTAAAACCAAAAAAAGTTACAGCCAAGGGTACTGTTTTCCCTGTATGCAAAAGTTGCCGCAATGTGATTTATGTATCATGAGCCCTGAACGCTGCCACTTTGACGCCGGCACCTGCCGTGACGAAGCCTGGGGTCAGGCCTTTTGTATGCAACCGCACATTGTGTATTTAGCTAATTCCTCAGGTTTAAAGGTAGGTATTACCCGTGTTAACCAAATGCCTACGCGCTGGTTAGATCAGGGCGCTGCCCAGGCCATGCCTATCATGCAAGTGGCCACCCGTAAGCTATCTGGCGATGTGGAAACCGTGTTGAAACAATACGTTGCCGATAAAACCAATTGGCGTAAACTTCTCAAAGGCGATGCCGAGCATGTTGACCTTGCCCATGCGGCAGATGCCTTGTTGAACCAGGCCGAAGCGGACCTTGAGGCTTTGCTGGGTAATTTAAACCACACCCATTATCAGTGGCTCGATACACCTGCGATTAGTATGCGCTACCCAGTGCTTGAATACCCCAACAAAATTGTGTCTCACAACCTAGACAAGGAACCGGTACTTGAAGGTCGGTTGATGGGCATTAAAGGCCAATACCTCATTTTTGATACTGCGGTTATTAATATTCGTAAATATTCCTCCTATTTGGTGCAATTTAGCTCATGAAAACAGACGCCCAAGTTATCTATCTAGCCGACTACCAAGTGCCAGATTTTGTTATTGTTACCACTGATCTGGATATTCGTATTGGTGAAGAGTACACCTCGGTGGTTGCGCGTTTAAAAATGCAGCGTAACCCTAAGTCTAGCAACCCAAACGCGCCACTGGTGTTGTTTGGCGGCAAAGACATTAAGCTACAAGAAGTGATGCTGGATGGTTTGGTCTTGGAGCAGGACAGCTATCATATGCAGGGTACAAACCTGTGTGTTGACCCATGCCCTAATGAATTTGTACTCACCACAGAGTGCTTGATTCAGCCGCAAAATAACACCAGTTTAGAAGGCTTGTATAAATCAGGTGGCATGTTTTGTACCCAGTGCGAAGCCGAAGGTTTTCGCAATATCACCTATTACTTAGACCGCCCCGATGCCTTGTCGGTCTTTACCACGCGCATCAGCGCACCCAAAGCCACTTACCCAATCCTACTCGCCAACGGCAACCCGGTAGAGCAGGGTGATTTGGACCATGACGAACATTTTGCTGTTTGGCATGACCCTTTCCCTAAACCGGCTTATTTGTTTGCCATGGTGGCGGGCGACCTAGTTCAACAGGCAGATCAATTTACCACCCGTTCTGGGCGCAAGGTCGATTTACAAATCTTTGTTGAAGCTCACAATGCCCATAAATGTGACCATGCTTTAGCGTCGCTAAAACGCTCAATGGTATGGGATGAGCAAAATTATGGCCGAGAATATGATTTAGACTTGTTCATGATTGTGGCAGTCGATGACTTCAATATGGGGGCCATGGAAAACAAGGGTTTGAATATTTTCAATTCCGATTGTGTGTTGGCTGACCCTGCCACTAGCAGTGACGCCATGTTCGAACGTATAGAAGGCATTGTGGCCCACGAATATTTTCATAACTGGTCGGGTAACCGTGTGACTTGCCGTGATTGGTTTCAGCTCAGTTTGAAAGAAGGTTTTACCGTATACAGGGACGCGCAATACACTGCCGACACTTATTCTGCTGCGGTTAAACGCATTGATGATGTAACCCTATTACGTACTCACCAATTTGCCGAAGACGCCAGCCCTATGGCGCACCCCATTCGGCCTGCATCTTACATGGAAATAAACAATTTTTATTCTGTAACCGTGTATGAAAAAGGCTCCGAAGTGGTGGGCATGCTACGCACCCTGTTGGGTGCAGATCGGTTCCGAGAGGGCAGTGACCTCTATTTTGACCGTCATGATGGTCAAGCGGTGACCACCGATGACTTTGTGGCGGCCATGAGTGACGCCAGTGGCGTCGACCTGACACAGTTTAAACGTTGGTATTGTCAGGCGGGCACGCCGACCTTAACGGTTACCGACAGCTATAACCAAGCAACACAAGAATACTGCCTCACGGTGGCTCAAAGCACGCCAGCCACGGCTGAGTGTGAACACAAGTTGCCGTTCCACATGCCCTTGCGCATGGCCTTGCTCAACGCCGTTGGCCAACCTATGCCGTTACAATTACAGGATGATGCGAGCATCTCGGGCATCGAGTGTGTATTGGACATTACCCAAAACCAACAGAGCTTTGTATTTACTGGTTGTACCGAAGCGCCTACGCCTTCGTTGTTACGGGGTTTTTCTGCACCGGTTAAATTAGCCTATGACTATACTCAAGCCCAGCTATTGTTCTTGGCTAGCTATGACCAGGATGGTTTCAACCGTTGGGAAGCCACTCAACGGTTGTTAATTGAAGCCACAGAAGCAGTGATGGCGTCCCCTAACCAACAAACCTCGTTAAGTAGCGCCCTAATTGATATGTTGTCTGCCAGTTTAACTAACCCAGAGTTAGACCCAGCTATGGTGGCCAAGTTAATCCAGTTACCTAGCGAGGCCTACTTAGCAGAAACGCAAACCACAGTAGATGTAGAGTCTATTCATAATAGCCGTGAATTCATGCGTAAGGCCATTGCCACGGCATTAGAAGCGCCATTATTGGCCTGCTACCAGCGCTGTCACCATGTGGGCCCGTTTAGCCAGACTGGTCAAGCCATTGGTCAACGGGCGTTAAAAAATAGTTGTCTAGCTTACCTAAACTGTTTGGCTAAACCGCAATATCACGCCTTGGCGCAAGCCCAATATCAACTACAAGCTAACATGACTGATGTGGGTGCTGCGTTACAGATTCTAATCGGTTTGCCGGATGAGCAAATTGCAGAGCCTTTATTGGCCGACTTCTATCAGCGTTGGCATACGGATGCACAGGTGGTTGATCAGTGGTTTGCTATGCAGGCTGGCGCCAACTTAGCTGGTCGCTTAGCTCAGGTAAAAGCCTTGCTAGACCATGCAGCGTTTGATATTCGTAATCCCAACAAGGTGCGCAGTGTGGTTGGCGGCTTTATTCGTAGTGTGATTAATTTCCATGCGGCTAACGGCAGTGGTTATGCGTTTGTCGCCGACATGGTGCTGCGTTTGGATGGTATTAACCCCATGATGGCCGCTAATTTGGCGAAACCCTTAGGTCGTTACAAGCGCCATACACCAGGTCGCCAACAACTGATGCAAGCCCAGCTCACCCGTTTAAGCCAGGCGGACCTTAGTAAAGATGTATTTGAAGTGGTGAGTAAAGCTTTGGCGGCTAATTAAGCCCAAAGGCCCAATGATTATGGCGATATTAGAACAAAACAAAGGTCAAAAAGTGGGTGTGTTGTTGGTGAACCTAGGGTCACCCGATGCGCCCACGGCAGAGGCTGTTAAACCTTATTTGAAGCAGTTTTTGTCGGACCGGCGCGTGGTAGATCTACCGGCCTTGGTTTGGCAACCTATTTTACGCGGTATTATTTTGCGTAAACGGCCGCCACGTTCGGCGGCTTTGTATAATAAAATTTGGCTAGATGAAGGTGCGCCGTTAACGGTCTACAGCCGCGCTATTCAAACCTCGCTGCAGGCATGGGCTAATGCTCAGCAGCTCGATTGTTGTGTGGAATTAGGCATGACCTATGGTAACCCTAGTGTGGTATCGGCGTTACAAAAGTTGATACAGGCGGGTGTAGACAAGGTGGTGTTGTTGCCCCTATTTCCTCAGTATTCCACCACCACTACCGCGGCCGTTGAAGATGCGTATGTGCGAGCGGCACATGAGTTGAAGTGTAAATTGCCGATGAGTTTGATTGGCGATTATCATGATCAATCACTGCATATAGACGCCTTAGCTGCGTCTGTTCTAGCCCATGGGAGTCAACAAAAACAAACCAACCACTTATTGATTTCGTTTCATGGAACACCTGAGGCGACCCGTAAAAAAGGTGACCCATATTACCAGCAGTGTTTGCAAACGGCGGCTTTGCTGGTGCAAAAGCTGGGTTTAAAAGATGCTGATTATAGTGTCTGTTTTCAGTCTCGGTTTGGTTATCAGCCGTGGTTGCAGCCCTATACCGATGATACCCTGACGCAGTTAGCTCAACAGGGTCATCAGCAGGTGGATGTGATTTGTCCGGGTTTTTCGGTGGATTGCTTGGAAACCTTAGAAGAAGTGGCGCTTGGTTTTGCCCAGCATTTTAAGGCTGCAGGTGGCCAAAGTCTCAATTACATTGCCGCGCTCAACCAAACACAAGGCCAAATTGATGCCTTGGGTGAATTGCTGCAGGCCAAGGTGGACTGCTTCGCTGCGCTCGCAGAGACGGAGTAATACGCTCGCAGAGACGGAGTAGGGGGCCGCAGAGACGGGTTAAAGGGCGCGTTGCGCCAGCACCCGCTCTACAGTCGCCACTATGGTTTGAGTTTGGTGGTCTATTTCCATGTTCACTTGTTCGCCAACCTGAGCTGTACCGAAGCCAGTGGCGCGTAAGGTTTCAGGAATAAGACATACGCAAAAGTGGGTGTCAGTAACATCAGCAACGGTAAGGCTGCAGCCGTTGAGGCCAATAAAACCCTGTGGCAAGACGTGTTTTTTGTGGGCTTGAGGCAAGTTAAACCACACCCTTGTATTATCTTGCTGCTGGTCTACACGGCTAATTTCTACCGCTACCGACACATGCCCCGATATAATATGGCCGCCGATCTCATCGCCGTATTTAAGCGAGCGTTCGGCGTTGACCAACTGGCCTTGCTCAAGCAGCCCTAAGTTGGTTAGTTTCAATGTTTGGCCAATCACATCAAAGCTAAACAGGTTGCTGTTTTGGGCGGTTACGGTAAGGCAAGTGCCATTGATGGCGATGCTGGCGCCAATGGCAACATCCTTGCTCATGGCGGCAGGTAAACGAATATTAAAGCTGCGTTGGCCGTGGCCTTCTACAGTGGATTCAATGTGGCCTTGGCCTTGGACAATTCCGGTAAACATGATGCGCCTATTGAGTAAAAAAATGATGACCCCAAGTAACTGGGAACACTATGTTAGCAGAGCTATAGGGTGCTGCGAAGTAGAGATTGAGGCAAGTTTGTGAGTCGCATTATTTTAGCACCTATGGAAGGACTAGCCGACGACATTCTTCGTGATTGCCTGACGCGAATTGGCGGCATTGATTTGTGCGTCACCGAATTTATTCGAGTCACCACTCAACTGCTACCGGCTAAAGTATTTAAGCGTTTATGCCCCGAACTGGCCCATGGTTGTAAAACGCCGGCCGGGGTGCCGGTACGTATTCAATTGTTAGGTAGTGACCCCAAGGCCTTGGCGGCCAATGCGGTGCGGGCACTTGAATTAGGCTCTCCGGGGGTGGATTTAAACTTTGGCTGTCCTGCCAAAACCGTAAACCGTAGCCAAGGCGGCGCCATTTTGCTACAGGAGCCGCAGCGGGTGGCGCATATCGTGGCAACGGTAAGGCAAGCCATTGGTGATGATGCCTGGTTGAGCGCCAAGATGCGTCTTGGTTTTGCCACCAAGGACTTAGCCTTAGACAATGCCAAGGGTATAGCTGACGCCGGGGCAAACGAACTCACCGTGCACGCACGTACAAAGGTTGAAGGATATCGGCCGCCAGCCCATTGGCAATGGGTTAACAAAATTCGTCAGCAGGTGAGTATTCCAGTGATTGCCAATGGTGAAGTCTGGACGCCGGCAGATTATGAGGCCTGTAAACAGGCCAGTGGCAGTGATGACGTGATGATCGGTAGAGGTTTGGTGTGGAAACCAGACCTAGCTTTACAAATAGCCCATCAGCAAGCTGGTGAGCCCCATCAAGCTTGGAGTTGGACCGCCTTAGTGCCGACGGTGCTTTATTTTATTGACCTTGTAGAGTCAACGGTTGAGGTTAAGTACCAAGACGCGCGTATTAAGCAATGGCTTAAGTTGTTGGGGCGGGTATACCCACAGGCCCACCTTTGTTTTGAACAGGGCAAACGTATGCAAAATTTGGTGTCGTTACGTCAGCTGGTGCAAGACAGCGCTTAGTGCATTGATGCATGCTGTGGTTGCTGACGAAGGCGATCAATTTGATTGAGTTCGTCGGCACTGACAAGGCGGATCGCACCAAATACCTCGTTATGATCATCGTAAATACGTAGGGTTAGCGACTGCTCTAGCTGACGAACGATGTCGGCCAACTCATTAACGGTGGTATGTTCGCCGATTTCTGGTAATTCCTGATTGTGCATAGTCTTAACCTAATGGGTTGGGGGTGAGCTTTAGTGTATCGTTTGCGCCCTAACTTTGTGTTGGTGTAGTGGAGTACTTGTGTAACCCTGACCAAGTATTAGGTTTTTTGCCTGTTGTGCTTTGTATTCAAATGTAACCTTGGTGGAGCATAGGCTATAATAACCACTCAATAGGTAAGTTTTGTTCATTTTAGAGGTTATGCCGTGTATTCCATTGCTCGTAGTTTATTGTTTCAATTGTCTGCTGAGACGGCCCATGAATTAACCCTAGAGAGCTTGGCCGCAGGCGCGCGCTTGGGGCTGTTGCCGGCGTTAATGCCGAAGGTGCCAGATGCACCGGTAACGGTGATGGGAATCGACTTCCCTAACCCTATCGGCTTGGCAGCTGGGTTAGATAAAAATGCCTCCGCCATTGACGGCTTGTCGGCCTTTGGTTTTGGTTTTGTAGAAGTGGGCACAGTGACCCCGCGACCACAGCCAGGCAACCCCAAGCCACGCATGTTTCGTTTACCTGATGCGCAAGGCATCATTAATCGTATGGGTTTTAACAATGATGGTGTGGATGGTTTAATAGCCAACCTCAAAAAATCCAAGTTTGATGGTGTGCTGGGCATTAATATCGGCAAGAATTTTGACACGCCGGTCGAAGATGCGGCTAACGATTACATTATTTGTATGCAAAAGGTGTATCAATACGCCAGCTACATCACGGTTAATATCTCCTCGCCTAATACTCCCGGTTTGCGTGACCTACAATACGGTGAATCGCTCAATCAACTGTTGTCGGCCCTCAAGCAGGAGCAGGCCCTACTGACTGAGCAGCACGGCCGATATGTTCCACTCACGGTAAAAATAGCCCCGGATATGGATGCTGAGCAATTACAAGGCGTAGCCCACTGTGTACTAGAACAAAAAATGGACGCGGTGATCGCTACTAACACCACCTTGAGTCGGGAGGGAGTGGAGCACTTGGCCCATGGCGATGAAGCAGGTGGCCTCAGTGGAGCGCCGGTAAAACAGAAGTCGACACAAACCATTGCTGATCTGTACGCGATATTAGCCGATGAAGTGCCAATTATAGGTGTGGGTGGTATTTCTAGTGGCGCTGATGCTTTGGAAAAGATGGCCGCCGGAGCCAAGTTGGTACAAGTCTACAGTGGCTTAATTTACCAGGGGCCGAGCTTAGTAAAAGAGTGTGTGACGGCCTATAGAGAGTCAACTGGTTAATCAAAGGGAGAGCAATTATGCCGCAACAAAAAAGTGGCTGGCGATGGTTGTTAAGTTACGCCCAAAGTGTGTTAGCGGGCCTAATTGGCATCCAATCTAATGAAAAGCGTGAACAGGACCTTAATGAAGGTGGTCTAGAGCGCATGATATACATAGGTTTGGGTACTTTAGTGGTGTTTGTATTGATCGTTGTTACGGCGGTCAATAGTGCGCTTCCTGATTGATAAGTCTAGGAAAATACTCAAAATAATGCTTGATTGTTGACCCCTAAATTGATAATAATCATGTCTCCTTAAATGCAGTCTTGTTTAGGGCCCACTAACTAACACCCCCCACAAAAATAATAAGGAGGGCAGGTATGTTTTCAAGAACTTGGCAGCGCCTAAGTTCTGTAGTCTTGAGTTTGGTTTCAGCACCCGCTGCTATGGCAGATTGGGAATTGAACATGCCTCAAGGAGTCACAGAAGTAAGTCAATCTATCTACGACTTACATATGCTTATTTTTTGGATTTGCGTTTGGATCGGCGTGGTGGTTTTTGGAGTAATGTTTTACTCCATTTTCAAACACCGTAAGTCCAAGGGCGCAAAAGCCTCTCAATTCCACGAAAGTCTCGGTCTAGAGTTGTTATGGACAGCCGTACCCACTGCAATTCTTATTGCTATGGCGGTGCCTGCAACCTCCACATTGATCGAAATGTACGACACTACCGATGCTGACATTGATATTAAAATCACCGGTCATCAATGGAAGTGGCAGTACGACTACCTTGGTGAAGACGTCGGTTTCTTTAGTAATTCAATCACCAGTCAAGACGAGATTTATAACCGCACAGCAAAAGGTGAAAACTATTTGTTAGAGGTTGATAAACATGTGGTTGTGCCAACCGGTAAAAAAATTCGCTTCTTAATTACGTCTAATGACGTTATCCACGCGTGGTGGGTGCCAGAAATAGCCGTTAAAAAGGACGCCATACCAGGTTACATTAACGAATCTTGGGCCATCGTCCCAGAAGGCCAAGAAGGTTTGTACCGTGGCCAGTGTGCTGAGTTATGTGGTGTTGACCACGGCTTTATGCCGATCGTTCTAGAAGCCGTAACGCCAGCCGAGTATGAGGTTTGGTTAGTTGATCAACGTGCTGCAGCCGAAGCAGAAGCAGCGGCGGCCTTAGGCGACTTTAGCCATGAAGAACTGATGACTAAAGGTGCAGAAGTTTATGCCCGTAGTTGTGCAGCCTGTCACGGCGTAGCGGGAGCAGGTATGGGTAGTGTATTCCCAGCCCTAGCGGGTAGCCCAATCGCCACTGGCGACATGGCAGCGCACATCAATATCGTTATCAACGGTAAACCTGGCACCGCTATGCAGGCCTATGCGGCTCAGCTAAGCGAAGTGGATTTAGCCGCGGTAATTACTTATGAGCGTAACGCTTGGGGTAATGATACCGGCGATACGGTGACTCCAAAAATGATCATTGACGCGAAACAATAGGAGGCTAGATTATGACAACTGCGACCGCTCATCACGACGATCACGGCCATCATGGGCCTGCTAAAGGTATCATGCGCTGGGTATTGACTACTAACCATAAAGACATTGGTACTATGTACCTTTGGTTCGCTTTTACCATGCTGTTTATCGGCGGTACTATGGCGCTCATCATTCGTACTGAATTATTTCAGCCGGGTATGCAGCTCATCGAACCTGAGTTCTTTAACCAAATGACCACCATGCATGGTTTGATCATGGTGTTTGGCGCCATTATGCCGGCCTTTGTTGGCCTGGCTAACTGGATGGTGCCACTGATGGTAGGTGCCCCAGACATGGCCTTACCACGTATGAACAACTGGAGCTTTTGGATTTTGCCATTTGCCTTCGGCATGTTGTTGTTCACCTTATTTACCGAAGCCGG
>DPHD01000038.1:20363-52338 GCA_003523085.1 Oceanospirillaceae bacterium
CACATGATGGGTATTTCTTCCATTATGGGTGCCATCAATATCATTGCCACTATCCTTAACCTTCGGGCGCCGGGAATGACTTTGATGAAGATGCCGCTGTTTGTATGGACTTGGTTAATTACGGCTTATCTTCTGATTGCTGTAATGCCAGTGTTAGCAGGTGTGGTGACCATGATGTTGATGGATATTCACTTTGGCACCAGTTTCTTCGATGCTGCCGGTGGCGGTGACCCAGTCTTATTCCAGCACGTGTTCTGGTTCTTTGGTCACCCTGAAGTGTATATTATGATTTTGCCGGCCTTTGGTATTGTGTCGCAGATCATCCCTACCTTTGCGCGTAAGCCGTTGTTTGGTTATGCGTCGATGGTATATGCCACTTCTTCCATTGCCTTCTTGTCGTTTATTGTTTGGGCACACCACATGTTCACCGTGGGTTTGCCGTTACAAACTGAACTGTTCTTTATGTACGCCACTATGCTGATTGCTATTCCCACTGGCGTCAAGGTGTTCAATTGGGTGTCTACTATGTTCCGAGGGTCTATGACCTTTGAGACCCCAATGTTGTTTTCCCTTGCCTTCGTCGTGCTGTTTACCATTGGCGGTTTCTCTGGATTGATGTTGGCCATTGCGCCAGCCGATTTCCAGTACCATGATACTTACTTTGTAGTGGCTCACTTCCACTACGTGCTGGTACCTGGTGCATTGTTTGGCATTATCGCCGGCGTGTACTATTGGCTGCCTAAGTGGACCGGACATTATTACGACGAAAAGTTAGGTAAATTCCATTTTTGGATGTCCTTTATCGGTGTCAACGTGACTTTCTTCCCGATGCACTTTATCGGCTTAGCCGGTATGCCAAGACGCATCCCAGACTATGCCTTGCAGTTTGCGGATTTTAACGCCATCGCGACTGTTGGAGCCTTTATCTTTGGTTTCTCGCAGCTGATCTTCTTGTATGTGTTGATCAAGAGTATTCGTGGTGGTGAGAAAGCGACAGACGAAGTTTGGGAAGGAGCGGAAGGTCTGGAGTGGACTATTCCATCACCAGCGCCTTATCACACCTTTGCTGAAGCGCCAGAAGTTAAGTAGTGGATAGCTCACCAAAAACAGGCTTTAAGGCAGGTAAAACGGCCTTAAAGCTGGTGTTGGCGGCGGTTGCCATGTTTGGCTTTGGCTTTGCATTGGTGCCTTTGTATGATGTGTTTTGCGAATTTACAGGCATCAACGGTAAGATTGCCGGGCCTGTTGAACGAGTTGAACATTGGGTAGATACCAGTCGTACCATTAAAGTGCAGTTTATTACTACCAATAACGCGGGTATGCCATGGGAGTTTGAAGCACTTCAAGAAGAAATTGAAGTTCACCCAGGGGCATGGACGCAGGTGGAGTTTTGGGCTTTGAACCCAACTCAGCAAGACATGGTGGGCCAAGCGGTACCTAGTGTATCGCCGTCGGAAGCCACAGAGTATGTGCAAAAAACAGAATGTTTCTGTTTTAGTCAGCAAACGTTAGCAGCAGGAGAAGGGCGCAAAATGCCGCTTATCTTTGCTCTTGATCCGCAGCTGCCACCGCATATTCGTACGGTGACTATGTCTTATACTATATTTGATGCGGGAGCCTTTGCTGAAAAGTAGGGTTAACGCCTTTTAAAACAAATTTAAGGCTGTTTTTGCAGCCCAATAATAAGTCTTCGACCAAGGAGCAATACATGGCAACATCCAGTTATTACGTACCAGAGAGTAGTCACTTTCCCATAGTGGCGAGTATAGGTTTGTTTGGTATGGCATCGGGCGCCGGTGGCATGATGAATCAAATGAGCGCTGGCGAAGTAGGTTATGCATTTCCGCATTATGTGTTTTTTGCAGGGGCTTTGTTATTGGCCTATGTGCTTTTTACATGGTTCAGTAAAGTTGTTACTGAAAGCCGGGCGGGCATGTATAGCCCACAAATGGACCGTTCTTTCCGTTGGGGCATGAGTTGGTTTATTTTTTCTGAAGTCATGTTTTTTGCCGCCTTCTTTGGCGTTTTGCTTTACGTGCGCCAATGGGCAGGTCCTTGGTTAGATGGTCAAGGGGATAAGGGCAGTAGCCATATGTTATGGCCTGACTTTGATTATGCTTGGCCTATGTTTAATAACCCTGCAGGTGCCGACTTGCCGGGACCTAACGGAGTCATCGATCCGTGGCATATCCCGCTACTCAATACTGTTTTATTGATGAGTTCTAGTGTTACGCTCACTTTTGCTCACCATGCCCTAAGGGCGATGCAGCGTGGGCGCACCATTTTTTGGTTAGCATTCACGGTGATTCTTGGCGCCATCTTTGTTTATTATCAGGTATTGGAATACATTGAGGCGTACACAGAATTAGGCTTAACCTTAGATTCAGGTATCTATGGCTCGACCTTCTTTATGCTGACCGGTTTCCACGGCGCTCACGTTACCATTGGTGCGTTTATTCTGTTCGTCATGTTACTGCGTATAATTAAGGGCCACTTTACGCCGGAGCAGCATTTTGGATTTGAAGCTGCCGCTTGGTATTGGCACTTTGTGGACATGGTGTGGGTAGGATTGTTTATCTTCGTTTATATCATGTAAACAGAAGTGGGGAACTTAAAAAGGCAGCTTTAAGGCTGCCTTTTTTAATGAATGGCAGCCCATGGTGAATGAGTGACTAACTGGCCACTCCAAAAACCATAACTGACCACCGCTATTAATAGTACGATAAGGCCGATGCGGTATTTTAACGATGTCAGTAGGCGGGTAGATTTGGCACCGTCCTTGATTAAAAAGAAGAAGCCGCTGGTAAGGCTGATTAGCGCCAATAATAGTATTATGGCAATCACAATTTTGATCATACAAAGAACCTCAGTTGGTGTATTTCATGACGGTTGTAACTAAAGTAAGGCACCATTGGGCCTTATCTGTATTCACATTGTTTTTTTTGCCGCTGACTTTGGTGTTAGGCGTTTGGCAACTTGATCGAGCGCAACAAAAAGACGAGCTGGCTTTGAGTCTGGCAGCCTTAGAGCAGGCGCTCCATAAGTCACCTGCAGACAGCCTAACCGCTTTGGTCGATTATCAAAGGGTGACACTCAACGCTCAGTTTATCAAGCCCTATGTCTGGTTTAGGGATAATCAAGTGGTCAAAGGTAAGGTGGGGTACGATGCCATCGGCGTAGTTGCAGTTGGCCCTGAGTTATTATTGGTCAATCGAGGATGGTTTGCCTCCAATGGCCAACGAAATCCGTTGCCAAACATAGACTGGCTTGAAGGCGACATTACCCTCACCGGTAGACTGGTGCCAAAGACGGCTAACCCCTACCAATTAGCGGCGGATGTTTACACCAATGATTATCCTCAACTGGTGCAAGCGTTGGACCTGCCTCAGTTGCAGCAACAATTTGAGCTACCGCTGCTACCTTGGGTGTTAATGTTGGATGCTCCGAGTCCGGCACTATTAACGCCCCACTGGCAGGCCAGTAGCATGAGTTCTGCAAAACATTTGGGTTATGCATGGCAATGGTTTGGCCTAGCTTTAACCCTTTGTTTACTATATATTTATCGAGTATTTTATTCACCATTACGTTAGTGAAAGACATTAAAAAAATAATTTAAGGCCCATCAATGAGCTCCAATAAAAGTAATCGATTTACCTTGTACGCTGTGTTTGCAGTGACGGCAATTCCATTAATGATTGCCATGATCATGTATTTTAACCTTTGGGCAGTGCCCGACGGCAGGACAAATTTTGGTGAGCTATTGTTGCCACCTCAACAGTTGCAAGACGCGCAACTACAGACAGCTGATAGCAGTGATTGGTCGCAACTAGAAGCCAATAAACGTTGGCTCGTGGTTTACCTGGCCCAGCCCGAATGCTTAGCCGACTGTGTTGAAGCGACTCACTTGTTACGCCAGATTCATGTGGCGTTGGGTAAAGAAGCCCATCGAGTGACCCGTTTGATGGTTAATCAGCAAGGACAAGACAAAATCCAGATGGCGGTAGATTACCCCGCTTTGATTCAGTTAGAGAGTCTAGTGCCTAGTACCTTCGTTAAAGGTGCCGGCATTTATTTGGTTGACCCTTTGGGTAACATAATGATGCATTATGACTTTGACTTTGTAGGTAAGGAATTGCTTAAAGACTTAAAGAAATTGCTTAAAAACTCCAATATAGGCTGATAGACGACTATGACTACTTCGCTCTCAGCTCCCAAGTGGAGTTTGTTTTTAACCTATTGTGGCTTGGCCTTAGTAACCTGCGTTATTGTGCTTGGGTCGTGGACTCGTTTGGCCGATGCCGGTTTGGGTTGCCCCGACTGGCCTGGCTGTTATGGCTCTTTATTGGTACCTGAAACAGCCGCCGAAATAGCTGCAGCTCAAGCGTTATTTCCCGATGCGCCGGTTGAAACAGCTAAAGGTTGGATGGAAATGACACATCGTTATTTTGCCTCCACATTGGGCTTGGTAATCTTGATTTTAGCGGCCTTGTCTTGGGGGCAACGTAAGCGTTTATATTACCCGTTTGTATTAACCCAAGCCCTGTTGGCTATGGTTATTCTGCAAGGCGCATTTGGCGCATGGACGGTCACCTGGAAGCTATGGCCGCAGGTTGTTACGGCACATTTATTTGGTGGCTTTATCACCGCCAGTTTGTTAACAGTGTTGCTGATTAAGTTACGCAGCATGGGTAGGGCAGCCAAACCCTTGCGGTTAACTAATATGCGCCATGGTAAGCTTAAATTATGGGCATTTGCGGCTCTGTTATTAGTTGTGTTGCAGGTGTTTTTGGGTGGTTGGATGAGCTCTAATTACGCCGCCTTAGCCTGTTCGAGTTTGCCCGATTGTAATGGCTCTTGGTGGCCCGCAATGGACTTTTCACAAGGCTTTAATCTGACTCAATCTCTGGGGCCGAATTACCTTGGTGGCCTGATGAACAGTGAGGCGCGCCAAGCGATTCATGTGTTGCACCGTTACGGCGCTATTGTTTTGGGATTGTTTTTATTGCTCGCTAGCTACCGTTTGATGGGCCAGCAAGACCGTCGTTTAAGGCGCTTCGGGTTAGCCTTTATTGTGTTATTTATGCTCCAGTTTGCCTTAGGTTTGGCAAATATTTTTTACCTATTGCCTTTGCCTGTGGCAGTGGCACACAATTTTGGTGGTGCATGTCTATTTGTACTCGCCGTGAGCCTTAATTACGTGGCCCATTCTGGCCGAGGACAGCTTGATGAGTTTTGAAACTAGTGCCGCAACGCCTAAACTAAATTGGCGCGACTATTACGAAATGTGCAAGCCCAACGTGGTTTTGTTGATGCTGCTGACTTCACTTGTGGGTATGTTTATGGCCGTGCCTGGCATGGTGCCTTGGGATGTGCTGGTGTGGGGTAACCTAGGTATCGCTATGGCGGCAGCATCTGCAGCCGTGGTGAACCATGTTATAGACCGCCGTATTGACGGCCAAATGGGCCGTACCCACAATCGACCCGTGGCAAAAGGCAAGGTAGCACCAGCCCATGCGCTAATCTTCGCTGCTGTTTTAGCGGTGTTGGGCATGGGCATTCTCTATGTGTTGATTAACCCTTTAACGGCTTGGCTTACCTTGGCCTCGTCGGTGGGATATGCACTGGTGTATACCCTTTATCTGAAGCGAGCCACACCGCAGAACATTGTTATCGGTGGTATCGCCGGTGCCATGCCACCTTTGTTGGGGTGGGCCGCCGTTACCGGTACCGTGGATCCCAATGCGTTGTTGTTGGTGTTGATTATTTACACTTGGACGCCGCCCCATTTTTGGGCCTTAGCTATTCATAAGCGTGATGAATATGCCAAGGTGGAAGTGCCGATGCTGCCCGTCACCCATGGCTTAGAATTTACCGGCTTACAAGTGTTGCTGTACACCGTGTTGTTGGTCATTTCCACCATGTTGCCTTATGTGGTGGGGATGAGTGGCTTTATCTATTTGGTGGGTGTTACGGTGCTTAATGTGCGCTTTCTTTATTGGGCTTGGAAACTCTACCGTGGTGCCTACCAGCAGGCCATGAAGACCTTTTGGTTTTCAATCATTTACCTAATGGTATTGTTTGTATTGTTGCTTGTGGATCACTATTTGCCCATTTAGTTAAAATTGGCAAATAGTAGTGTGTAAAATCATGATTTGGTTAGTTTTTTCTTCCCTTGTTTAGCAAAATTTGTTATACAGGGGGTGTGGCTTAGGCGATGTTCACTATTAGTTTTGTGAATGGGTTTATGTTACGTATCTGACTAATAAAAATAATCCAGATTGGACTAATTATGATTTTTGAATACATTTGGGATTTGGTATACCAGCCCCAACGAGCATGGCGCCGAATCCGTCGTCAAAACTACACCCTTATACACTGTTACACAGCGCAGCTTATCTGGCTGGCGTTGATTCCACCTGCTGCTTTTTTTATCGGCACCACGCAAATGGGCTGGAGCCATGGCGGCAGTGCATACCACACCCTAACTATTGCTAGCGCTCTGCCTATTGCGGTGGCCATGTATGTGGCGATTTTGGTGGGTGTTGCTGGTTTAGCTACCGGTATTCATTGGATGGAACGTACCTACGGCTCCCGCTCAAGTTTTGATACCTGTATGGTGTTGGCGACATTTGTTGCTTCACCGGTGTTGATTGCTGGCGTTGTTGGCCTATTGCCTATTTTATGGCTCGATGTGGGCGTCATTATGGCCGCCACAGCCATGTCTTGTTACCTCATGTTCGTCGGCGTGCCGGTGATGATGAACGTTTCTGAAGAGCGTGGTTTCTTCTTTAGTATATCGATCGTGACCGTAGGCCTTTGTGTATTGGTCGGTTTTTTAATTACGGCGGTAGTATTGTCAGCAACCTTCTTGCCCCTAGTAATCTCTTAACGTCCTATAGCTGCTGGTTCCCGTGCCTTGCGCGGGAACTCCTACCTCAGCACACATTTGGTGTTATACTGCGTCTCCACTTTTATCACTGCAGTACTTTCCTATGACCTACGCCTTTTTTGCCACTTGTCCCAAAGCCATGGAGTCTATCCTAGCGGATGAACTTAGCCCCTTAGGTGCTGAAGATCTCAAGCTTACCCAAGGTGGCGTGTATTTTAATGGTGATTTAAAGGTAGGCTACAGCGCTTGCTTGTGGAGCCGTTTGGCGAACCGTGTATTGATGTTGTTACACGATGAAGCTGTCGATAGCGTGGATGAGCTTTATGACGCCATAGGTAAGGTGGATTGGACCGAACACTTTGATAGTGATCAAACATTCTTAGTCGACTACGCAGGTCGGATGCGGGGCATAGACAATACTCACTTTGGTGCCCTTAAGGTCAAGGACGCCATTGTGGATCAGTTCCGTGCCAAAGGTGAGCTGCGACCCAATATCTCCAAACAAGAACCTGATGTTCGAATTAATGTGTTTGTGACCAAAGGTCGGGTGCGTATTAGCTTAGATTTATCTGGCGAGAGCTTGCATAAACGTGGTTATCGCAAAGAAGGTGGTATGGCACCACTTAAAGAAAACTTAGCTGCAGCACTGTTGATTCGTGCTGGCTGGCCAGCCATGGCTGCCGCTGGGAAGCCGTTAATGGACCCTATGTGTGGTTCGGGTACGTTTTTGATCGAAGCGGCCATGATGGCCTCTGACACGGCGCCTGGTTTGTTAAGGTGGCGTTTTGGTCTACAAACGTGGAAGCAACACAATGTAGAGCTATGGCGTGAAGTTTGGGATGCCGCAGAGCTACGCAGAGAAGCAGGCGAAGCCGCTTCTAGCAGCGAAATTCATGGCTATGACGGGCAGCCAAAAGCGGTCTCCAAGTGTCGTGAAAACCTAAAGCAAGCCGGCATGACAGACCGTATTCGCGTTAGTCATCGAGAGCTTAAAGATTTAAAACCCTTGACTCACAAGGCCGAGCAGCAGGTGGGCTTGGTGATTACTAACCCACCTTACGGCGAGCGTTTAAGTGAAGTGGCCGACATTCAGTACTTGTACCAGCACTTAGGTGAACGCCTAAGTCAGGATTTTGTTGGCTGGCGGTTAGGTGTATTTACTGGCAACTTAGAGCTAGGCAAAGCAGTGGGTTTGCGCTCCCATAAGCAATATGCCTTCTACAATGGAGCCATTAAAAGTTCATTGTTGATGTATAACCTGGAAGCCACTAACCGCTTTGCAGATCGTCGACAAGCCAGCGGTGAAATTCCATTGCAGGCCCTCAGTGAAGGGGCACAAATGTTTGTCAACCGGGTGGTGAAAAACCGCAAGCAGTTAAGTAAATGGGTGAAGCAGCAGAACATTGAATGCTATCGTTTATACGATGCCGATATGCCTGAGTATGCTGTGGCTATTGATGTCTATGGCGATTGGTTGCATGTACAAGAATATGCCGCGCCTAAGACCGTTGACGCTGACAAGGCTCAACGACGTTTAGAAGAGGTGATGCTGGCATTGCCACAAGCGATGCAGATTCCAGCCGAACGTATTGTGTTGAAGCAACGTCGCCAACAAACCGGCAAAGACCAATACCAAACACACGATGAGAAAGGCGAGTATATACAGGTGCAGGAGGGTGGCTGTAAGTTGCTGGTCAATCTTAATGATTACTTAGACACGGGCTTGTTTTTAGACCATCGGCCAGTGCGTCAAAAAATTCAACAACAGGCCCACGCTAAGCGTTTCTTGAATTTATTTTGTTATACCGGCACCGCAACCATGCATGCCATACAAGGCGGTGCCCACAAGTCCCTAAGTGTGGACATGTCTGCGACTTATTTGTCCTGGGGTAAAAAGAACCTTGCTTTAAACGGTTTTAGCGATCAAGTGCATCGTTTTGAACAGCATGACTGTATGGAGTTTATTAAGAGCCATAAAGGAGAATATGACCTAATTTTCCTTGATCCACCCACCTTTTCCAACTCCAAGAAAATGGTCGGTGTATTAGATGTGCAGCGTGACCATGCATGGATGATCCACAAGGTGATGGACTTGTTAGCCGAAGACGGGCTGTTAATCTTCTCGACGAATTACCGTCGCTTTGAATTGGATGAAAAGGTAGAGCAACACAACCACGTTGTGGACATTAGCGAACAAACCTTAGACAAGGACTTTGCACGCAATAAAAAAATTCACCGTTGTTGGGAAATTCGTAAGTATAAGCCTGAAGTGGTGGTGGAGTCGGAATTCTATAGCGCAGATTATGCAACCTCTCAACCTGCCGCTAAGGCTAGGCAAGCCGCCCAGTTGGCTGATAAGCCTGTTGCGCGAACTGAAGTGGAGGCTGCTAAACCAGAAGTTAAGCAGGAAGTGACGCGAGCAACCAAGGACAAAGCGAACTTTAATCCTTGGTTAGATAAAGGCTAGCGGCTAGTTAATCCGTCGACGTAGCGCCGATTTTATGAATACTTAAGTCGGCGCCGTTAAACTCTTGTTCTTCGCTTAAGCGTAAACCTACCGCCATTTTCACACCGCCATACACCAGAATACCACCGACCACTGCGATGGTTAGGCCGAGTGCCGTACCTATCAGTTGCGACATCAAGCTCACACCACCTAACCCGCCTAAGGCTTCTAAACCGAAGATGCCCGCGGCAATGCCACCCCACACGCCACACAAGCCGTGTAATGGCCACACACCAAGTACGTCATCGATCTTCCAGCGGTTTTGAGTGAGGATGAAGGCATACACAAACAAGCCGCCAGCAATTAAGCCTACAGCTAAGGCGCCGATGGGGTGCATTAGGTCAGAACCGGCGCATACGGCCACTAGGCCTGCCAATGGGCCGTTGTGGACGAAACCTGGGTCATTTTTACCCACCACCAAGGCAGCGATCGTACCGCCAGCCATGGCCATGAGTGTGTTAACTGCCACCAAGCCACTGATGCCGTCTAAGGTTTGTGCAGACATGACGTTGAAGCCAAACCAACCGATGGTCAATATCCAAGAACCCAGGGCTAAAAACGGGATGCTGGACGGTGCAAATGCCATTAACTTACCTTTGCGGTAGCGGCCATTACGAGTGCCTAGTAACACCACGGCTACTAATGCCAACCAGCCACCTACGCCATGTACAACCACGGAGCCCGCAAAATCGTGAAAGCCTGCGCCAAAGCTGGCTTCTAACCAGCTTTGGAAGCCGTAATTGCCATTCCAGGCAATGCCCTCGAACAATGGGTACACCAAGCCTACGGTTAACGCAGAGGCGACTAACAATGGCCAGAAGCGAGCTCGCTCCGCAATGCCGCCAGAAATAATCGCCGGTATGGCGGCAGCAAAGGTCATTAAGAAGAAGAACTTTACTAGTTCATAACCGTTGTTGGCACTGAGTGCTTGCGCACTGGCAAAGAAGTGTTGGTCATATGCGACCCAATAACCTACAAAAAAGTATGCTAGGCAAGAAAAACCAAAGTCGGTCATGATCTTAACGAGGGCGTTAACTTGGTTTTTGTGGCGTACGGTGCCGACCTCTAAAAAGGCGAAGCCCGCATGCATGGCAAGCACCATAATGGCGCCCAGTAAAATAAATAAGGTGTTGGAACTTTGCACCAGGGTGGCGACTGCGCTAGTTGTAGTATCCAAGGTAACTCCTAGATGTAGCTGACTTTATTAATATGCACTCTATTGGTGCGTTCGAGCTGCTTGGCTGACAGTTAATGGTGCGTAAAGGCACGCATCCGCTGTTAGTAAGCCGTTACCGTTATTATTGCAAAGAGTGTGCCAGTTGAGTGATAAACAGGCATAAAAAAACCACCCGAAGGTGGTTTTAAGGCTGCCAAGTAAGGCAGGCTACTTGGTAGGGTATGAGCGCTGAGGTTCGCCTGTATATAGCTGACGAGGACGGCCGATACGGTACGAGCTGTTAAGCATTTCGTGCCAGTGGGAAATCCAACCAACTGTACGTGCTAGGGCGAAAATTACCGTAAACATCGACGTTGGGATGCCGATAGCCTTAAGGATGATGCCAGAGTAAAAGTCTACGTTAGGGTAAAGTTTACGCTGAATAAAGTACTCATCTTCTAAAGCGATTTGCTCTAGGCGCTTAGCAATTTGAAGTAATGGGTCGTTCTCTACGCCCAGTAGCTCTAATACTTCGTCGCAGGTTTCGCGCATTACCGTGGCACGTGGGTCAAAGTTCTTGTAAACGCGGTGGCCAAAGCCCATCAGGCGGAATGGGTCGTCTTTATCTTTGGCTTTGGCAACAAAGGCATCGATGTTTGATACGTCGCCAATTTCTTCTAGCATGTCCAGTACGGCTTCGTTAGCGCCGCCATGGGCAGGGCCCCATAGGGCGGCTATGCCTGAGGCGATACATGCAAATGGGTTGGCGCCCGAAGAGCCAGCCAAACGAACAGTAGAGGTTGAGGCGTTTTGCTCGTGGTCGGCGTGCAGCATAAAGATTTTGTCCATGGCGCGGGCCAAGACAGGGTCGATTTTGCTTTCCGCTGTAGGTGTGCCAAACATCATGTGCAAGAAGTTTTCGGCATAGTTTAAATCATCGCGCGGATAGATAAACGGCTGGCCAATAGAGTACTTGTAGCACATGGCTGCCAAGGTCGGCATTTTTGCAATCAAGCGGTGAATGGCTTTTTCGCGGTGATCTGGATTCGCGTTATCTAATTTATCATGGTAGAAGGATGATAAGGCACCGACAACACCACACATGATGGCCATTGGATGTGCATCACGGCGGAAACCGTTGAAGAAGTGGGTGAGCTGCTCATGCACCATGGTGTTGTTGGTGATGTTAGCGGTAAATTCTTCTAGTTGCTCGGCTGTTGGAAGCTCGCCGTGCACCAATAGGTAGCAGGTTTCAAGGTAGTTGGAGTTAGCAGCCAAATCTTCGATGGCATAACCGCGATGTAATAAAATGCCGTTATCGCCGTCAATGTAGGTGATTTTAGATTCACATGACGCAGTCGACACAAATCCTGGGTCGTAGGTAAATAGGCCTTTGCTTACTAGTTGGCGTACATCGATTACATCGGGGCCAGTGCTGCCAGAATAGATGGGCAGTTCAATGGGGTCCATACCTTCTACGTGAAGAGTGGCTTTTCTGTCGGACATTTCGTGGCTCCTAAAAGGTTGAATTGGAGTATTGGCTGGGTTAGTACCAAATATCGGGGGCTACTATAGCGTCAGTACCAAACAAAAAACAGCGGACGAAAGTCGTACGCCTCCAAAAACTGGAGCCTATCTTACCTTAGTTAGGGCTTAGAGGTGATTCGGTATACTGATTGTAGGTATAACTACTAGTGATATAGAAGGTTGTTGCTACAAAGCTAGGGTTATATGATCCGCTTATTGAGGCGTTTTGTAAAGGGTTATTGATTGTAAGGGCTTACGGATAATCCCTTGCTGCTTGGTTTTAGGGTCATGTATAGCGCCATAAATGATTTCATATACGACTAAAGGTTGCGTTGTTTTCTGTCCTTCAAATCACTATACTTGCGCCCTACGTGACGCTTACAGCTAAGTGAGTGTCGATTTAACGTAGTGATTGTATCTTTAGTTAACCCTAATTTCAGCCAAGAGCAGGTAGCCGTGAGCGATAAAAGACCCGTTAACCTTGATTTAGGCACATTCAAACACCCACTTATTTCGGTGGTTTCTATCAGTCACCGTATTTCTGGTGTGGTGTTGTTTGTTGGCCTTGTTTTCCTTTTCTGTTTGTTTGATACGTCCTTGAATGGTGCAGCAGGTTTTGCTGCTGCCCAAGACACCTTGCAAACCAGTTTCGTTGCCCAGTTTATTACGTGGGGCCTGTTGAGCGCACTAGGGTTTCACTTTAGTGCCGGTATGAAGCACCTAGTAATGGACGTTGGTGTTGGTGAAGAACTCGATTCTGCCAACAATGCCGCCAAAATGGTTGTTGGCCTTACCGTGGTATTGGCTGTATTAGCAGGAGTTTGGGTATGGTAACTACAATTACGAGCTACGGTCGAAGCGGTTTAGCCGACTGGTTAGTTCAACGTATAAGCGCTGTTGTTCTGGCCGTATATTCGCTGTTTATGGTGGCTTATCTGCTGCTTAATCCACAATTAGACTACCCCCAATGGGACGCCTTATTCGGCATGACCAGTATGCGCATCTTTAGTTTAATGGCGCTATTGTCTCTAGGCGCCCATTGTTGGATTGGTTTGTGGTCGGTGTCTACCGATTATATCAAGCCGTTTGTCTTTCGTTTTGTATTTCAAATGGTAATCGGCGCATTAATGTTCGTCTATACCGTTTGGGGTGTTCAGTTGTTATGGGGTCTATAAGTCATGTCTAACACGTTACGTAAAATGTCTTATGAAGCCATTGTAATTGGTGGCGGTGGTGCAGGCATGCGCGCCGCATTGCAGTTGACCGAATCAGGTTTAAAAACAGCCTGTATTACTAAAGTATTTCCTACCCGTTCACACACGGTATCGGCACAAGGCGGAATTACCTGTGCTATCGCTAGTAACGACCCCAATGATGATTGGCGCTGGCATATGTACGATACCGTTAAAGGTTCGGACTATATTGGCGACCAAGACGCCATAGAGTATATGTGTAGTGTAGGCCCTCAAGCGGTATTCGAGCTTGACCATATGGGTTTGCCGTTTTCACGCACTGAAGAAGGCCGCATTTACCAGCGTCCATTTGGCGGTCAGTCAAAGAATTTTGGTGAAGGTGGGCAAGCTGCACGTACCTGCGCCGCAGCCGACCGTACTGGCCACGCCTTGCTCCATGCCTTGTATCAGGGCAACTTGAAAGGCGGAACTACATTTTTAAACGAATGGTTTGCAGTGGATATGGTGCAAAATGATGATGGTGCCATCGTCGGTGTCATTGCTATTTGTATCGAGTCTGGAGAAACCGTTTATATCGAAGCTAAAGCCACGGTGTTAGCCACCGGTGGCGCAGGCCGTATTTTCCAATCAACCACTAATGCCCTGATTAACACGGGCGACGGCGTCGGTATGGGCTTGCGTATGGGGCTACCCGTGCAAGACATGGAAATGTGGCAGTTCCATCCTACCGGTATTGCCGGTGCTGGCGTGTTGGTGACCGAAGGCTGTCGAGGTGAGGGTGGTTATCTTATTAATAAGGACGGCGAACGCTTTATGGAGCGTTATGCGCCTAACGCTAAAGACCTTGCTGGTCGTGACGTGGTTGCCCGCTCCATGGTTATGGAAATCCTTGAAGGTCGTGGTTGTGGTGAAAATGGTGATCACGTATTTCTTAAGCTTGATCACCTCGGTGAAGAAGTGTTGGAAAGCCGCTTACCAGGTATCTGCGAATTATCGCGTACCTTCGCCCATGCCGATCCAGTATTCGAGCCTGTACCTGTAGTACCAACCTGTCACTATATGATGGGTGGTTTGCCGACTAATATCGGCGGTCAGGTGTTGTATCCAGAATCGGAAACAGAAACCCGTGTCATTGATGGCTTGTATGCCTGTGGCGAAGTGGCTTGTGTGTCGGTGCATGGTGCCAACCGGTTAGGTGGTAACTCGTTGTTAGACCTGGTTGTATTTGGTCGTGCTGCGGGTATTCAGATCGAAAAATCAATGCGTGAAGGCTATAAGGTTGAGTCGGCTACTCAGGCCAACTTAGATGCCGCTATGGCGCGATTGACCGCCTTGAATACATCTGAATCAGGCGAAAATATCTCTGACGTACGTGAAGAACTGCAGAAAACAATGCAGCTTTATTTTGGTGTGTTCCGCGAAGGCGAAAGCATGCAAAAAGGCTTAGGTCTGTTGCGTGAGTTGCGTCTCAAGGTCGACAATTTATACCTGAAAGATAAAACCGGCGCCTTTAACACCGACCGTATCGAAGCTCTTGAGTTACAAAACCTATTTGAAGTGGCGTTTGCTACGGCGATCGCGGCGGAAGAGCGTAAGGAAAGTCGAGGTGCTCACGCACGTAATGACTTCACTGAACGTGATGACGAAAACTGGTTGAAGCATTCTGTGTACTATCCGACAGAAGAGCGAATTGGTAAGCGCGAGGTGAACTTCTCACCTAAGACCGTTGACGCTTTCCCACCTAAAATTCGTACTTATTAAGGAGTAGTGACATGTTAACAGTAAGTGTATATCGCTATCACCCAGAGCTAGACAAAAAACCATACATGCAAGACTTTCAAGTGGATACCGGTGGTAAAGACTTGATGGTATTGGATGTGTTGAACATGCTTAAGGTCCAAGACAGTGGTTTGGCCTATCGTCGCTCATGCCGAGAAGGTGTGTGTGGTTCCGACGGTATGAACATTAATGGCGTTAACGGTTTGGCTTGTATTACGCCGCTTTCTGCTTGTGTAAAAAACAATAAGCTAGTTTTGCGTCCGTTACCGGCATTGCCGGTTATCCGCGACTTGGTTATCGATATGGATCAGTTCTACAAGCAATACGAAAAGGTCAAGCCTTTCTTGTTGAACGATACTCCTGCACCCGCCATTGAGCGTTTGCAGTCGCCTGAAGAGCGCGCAAAGATAGATGGTCTATACGAGTGTATCTTGTGTGCCTGTTGTTCTACAGCGTGTCCCTCTTTTTGGTGGAATCCGGATAAGTTTATTGGCCCGTCTGGTTTGCTACAGGCGTATCGCTTTTTAGCGGACAGCCGTGATACGGCAACTGAAGAGCGATTAGCTGACTTGGATGATCCGTTTAGTGTGTTCCGTTGCCACGGTATAATGAACTGTGTCACCGTATGCCCTAAAGGCCTAAATCCAACTAAAGCCATTGGTCATATTCGTAATATGTTATTGGCACGAGCGACCTAGTTGATATCTGCGCTTGAGTTAGGGCTTTGTTAAACGGGCCCTAGTTCAGGCATTTGGATATATAATTAGTTTTATTGCTTAACCCTGTGACGCGTAGCGGGTTATAATGGACGCGTTTGGTTAAGTTTGACCACAAACAAAGATTATTTGGTGATACCAAAATGCAAGACAGCATGATGGAGCTGCAGAGGCGCGAGTCTCACTTTTCTGATGGAAACTTTGCGTACATGGAAGAAATGTACGAAATCTATTTGCGTGACCCCAATGCTGTACCTGAGCAATGGCGACAAGAGTTTGATCAATTACCTCGAGTGCCTGATGCCATCGCTGGCGACGTGCCTCACTCCACCATAAAAGAGCACTTTGTTCTTTTAGGTAAGAATCAAAGCAAATCTCACCCGATTCAAACGGCGAGCTTGAGCAGTGATCACGAGCGTAAACAAGTAAGCGTTGTGCGCTTAATTAACGCCTATCGTGTACATGGCCATCAAGTCGCAAGTTTAGACCCGCTAGAACTCCAGCCTAAAGAAATAGTGCCAACACTTGATTTGCATTTTCACGAGTTGTCAGCTGCCGATTTAGACACAGTATTCCAAGTGGGCGCATCTTACTTGGGCAAAGACGAAATGCCTTTGTCTGAGATCATTGCTGGACTTGAACAGACATACTGCTCAACGGTAGGTTGTGAATACAGTCATATCGTTAATACCGACGAAAAGTTGTGGATCCGCCAACGTGTAGAGTCGGTTCGTAGCCACCCTAAACATACGGCTGAAAAGCGCACACATATTTTTGAGCGCTTAATTGCGGCAGAAGGCCTTGAAAAATACCTTGGGTCGCGCTTTGCTGGCGCCAAGCGCTTTGGCTTAGAGGGTGGCGAAACGCTAATCCCTATGTTGGATAACATTATCCAACGTTCGGGTAGTCACAAAGCCAAAGAAATTGTTATTGGCATGGCTCATCGTGGCCGCCTTAATGTATTAATCAACATCTTTGGTAAAAATCCGGTCGATTTGTTTGAAGAGTTTGAAGGTAAGCGCCCACTCAATACCTCGGGCGATGTAAAGTACCATCAAGGTTTTTCTACCAACGTCAATACCCCGGGTGGCGAAGTGCACATGGCTTTGGCCTTTAATCCGTCGCACTTAGAAATTGCCAACCCGGTTGCTGAAGGTTCAGTACGTGCGCGTCAAGATCGACGTAAAGATACTGCAGGCGACACGGTGCTACCCATTTGTTTACATGGTGATGCGGCGTTTGCAGGTCAGGGCGTGGTCATGGAGACGTTACAAATGTCTCAAACCCGGGCCTATAAAACCGGCGGTACCATCCATATTGTGATTAACAACCAAGTGGGTTTCACCACCAGTAAAAAAGAAGATGCGCGCTCAACACCATATTGTACTGATGTAGCTAAGTTTGTTGACGCACCTATCTTCCACGTTAACGGTGATGACCCTGACGCGGTGGCATTTGTGTCCGAATTGGCGCTAGATTACCGCAACGAATTTAAACGCGACGTGGTCATCGACTTGGTGTGTTATCGCCGCCGTGGTCACAATGAAGCGGATGAACCTTCGGGCACCCAGCCGCTCATGTATAGCGCCATCAAAGCGCGTAAAACAGTGGCAACCTTATACGGTGAGCAGTTAGTTTCGGAAGGTGTGCTTAGCGCTGCCGATATCTCTGTTTTTCAAAACGACTATAGGGATGCACTCGATAACGGCCAGCATGTGGCTAAGGCATTAGTCACCGTGCCCGATGTTAGCTCGTTTGTAGACTGGAAACCTTATCTAGGTCACGAATGGACTGCTCCAGGGGACACTCGTGTTGCCTGTGATGTACTTAAAGACTTAGGTCAGCGGCTTGACCAGGTGCCCGCCGGTTTTGTGGTACAGCGACAAGTTAAGAAAATCCTTGATGATCGTTTAAAGATGGCCGCTGGTGCGGCAGAAATTAACTGGGGTTTTGCCGAAGTGATGGCTTATGCTTCACTGGTAGAAGAAGGTTATCCAATCCGTTTAACGGGCCAAGATGTTGGCCGCGGTACCTTCTCCCATCGCCATGCCGTTTTACATGATCAGAAGGGTAGTGGTGCTTACGTACCGCTGCGTAATTTATCTGATCAACAGCCTGAATTTACCATCTTTGATTCCTTATTATCAGAAGAAGCTGTGCTGGCCTTTGAATATGGTTATGCCTCTACGGCGCCTGAAGGTCTGGTGGTGTGGGAAGCGCAGTTTGGTGATTTTGCCAACGGTGCCCAAGTGGTGATCGATCAGTTTATTACCAGTGGTGAACATAAGTGGGGCCGTATGTGCGGCCTTACCATGTTGTTGCCCCATGGTTACGAAGGTCAAGGCCCAGAGCATTCCTCTGCACGTCTAGAGCGCTACTTACAGTTGTGTGCTGAGCACAATATTCAAGTTTGTGTGCCCACCACGCCGTCACAAATATTCCACTTGTTACGTCGTCAGGCCATTCGCCCTATGCGTAAGCCCCTGATCGTGATGACGCCTAAGAGTTTGTTACGGCATAAAATGGCCGTATCTAGTTTAGAGGACTTGTCTGAAGGCGCCTTCCAAACAGTAATCGACGATATTGACGACCAAAGTAAAGCCGACGTCAAGCGCTTGGTTCTAACCGGTGGTAAAGTTTATTACGACTTGTTAGAGCAACGTCGCTTAGGCAAGTTAGATCATGTTGCCATCGTGCGTATTGAGCAACTGTATCCATTCCCAGAGCAACGTTTGGAAGAAGTTCTAGCGCAGTATCCGAATTTGGAACTGACTGTTTGGTGCCAAGAAGAACCCCTTAACCAGGGTGCTTGGTATTGTAGTCAGCATCATATGCGTAAGGTGATTCACAAGGTTCAACCACAGTTGGACTTAATCGTGGCATCTAGACCTGCGTCGGCAGCACCTGCATGTGGCTATATGTCCGTGCACCTCGAAGAACAGCAGCATTTAGTGGCCCAAGCCTTGGGTTTAGAATCATGAATGGGTTGATCAACTATACCCACATTATCATTAGAGCGAAGAGATAAACCATGTCTATTGAAATTAAAGCCCCATCTTTTCCTGAGTCTGTGGCTGATGGCACTATTGCTACATGGCACAAGCAGCCAGGTGAGGCGTGTACACGCGACGAACTAATCGTTGATATCGAAACCGACAAGGTGGTGATGGAAGTGGTTGCGCCTGCCGATGGCAGCTTAGCAGAAATTGTTATGCCAGAAGGCAGTACTGTACTGAGCAACCAGTTAATTGCTCGCTTTAGTGCAGGTGCTGCTGGTACTGCAGCCGCTGCACCTGCAGCCGCCCCACAAGCGGCCGACGCGCCTGCCGCTGACGCATCGGATGTGAGCGGTCCAGCCGTGCGTAAATTGCTGCACGAAAACAACCTTAATGCTAGCCAAATTGCCGGCACTGGCAAAGACGGACGCTTGTTGAAAGAAGACGTCTTGAACCACTTGAAAGCGGCACCCGCTGCGCCTGCGGCAACTGCTGCTACGGCACCCGCTACGGCGGCCTCAAGCGGCCAGTTAAATCGTACCTCGCGTCGTGTGCCTATGACGCGTATGCGTTCCACTATCGCAAAACGGTTGGTGTCGGCGCAAAATGATGCGGCCATGTTGACCACCTACAACGAAGTGGACATGTCGCCAATTATGGCCTTGCGTAAGCAGTACAAGGCGCAGTTTGAAAAAGCCCATAACGGCACCCGTTTAGGCTTTATGTCGTTCTTTGTTAAGGCCGCAGCAGAAGCGTTAAAGCGTTACCCTGCAGTTAACGCCTCGCTGGACGGCAATGATATGGTGTATCACGCCTATCAAGATATTAGTGTAGCGGTCTCTACCGAGCGTGGCTTAGTTGTACCGGTGTTACGCGATGTTGACGCTATGAGCTTGGCCGATATCGAAAAAGGTATTGTTGGTTTGGCCACGCAGGCCAAAGAAGGCAAACTCACCATGGAAGAGATGCAAGGTGGCACCTTTACCATTACTAATGGTGGTATTTTTGGCTCTTTGTTGTCGACTCCCATCTTGAACCCACCTCAAACGGCCATCTTGGGTATGCACACTATTCAAGATCGACCGGTTGCCGAAAATGGCCAAGTGGTCATTCGCCCAATGATGTATTTAGCCTTGTCATATGACCACCGGATGATTGACGGCAAGGAAGCAGTTCAGTTCTTAGTTACCATTAAGGAATTGCTGCAAGACCCAGCGCGTATATTGCTTGAGATCTAAGCCCGCGTTTAAACCTAAGCCTGCGCTGTGATCCAGTGCAGGCTTTCTATATTGAGAAAATATTATGTCCCAAGAATTTGATTTGGTTGTTATCGGTGGTGGCCCTGGTGGTTACGTTGCTGCTATCCGCGGCGCACAGCTGGGCTTAAAAACCGCGTGCGTAGAAAAATGGACTAACGACAAGGGCGCACCAGTATTAGGTGGTACCTGTTTGAACGTAGGTTGTATTCCATCGAAAGCCTTGTTGGATTCCACCCACAAGTTTCACGATGCAAAACATGAGTTTGAAGTGCATGGTATTAACACCGGTGAAGTATCGATGGACGTGGCCACCATGTTGGCGCGCAAAAACACCATCGTAAATAACCTTACCATGGGTGTTGCTGGCTTATTTAAGGCTAATGGCGTAACCCTCATCCCTGGCACCGGTCAGTTACAAAAAGACCGTCTAGTAAAAGTCACCGCCGCTGATGGCAGTGAAACGCAACTAAAGGCCGCTAATGTTATTTTGGCTGCTGGCTCTGTGCCAGTAAACATCCCACCAGCCCCATTAACCGATGATTTGATTGTTGATAACGAAGGCGCTTTGAATATCTCTGAAGTACCTAAGCGCCTATGTATTATTGGTGCTGGTGTTATTGGTTTAGAGATGGGTACAGTATGGCAGCGTCTAGGCAGTGAAGTGGTGGTGCTAGAAGCGATGGATAGTTTCTTAGCTATGGCCGACAAAGATGTGGCCAAAGAAGCCGCTAAGTCTTTAAAGAAGCAGGGCATGGATATTCGCCTTGGTGCGCTTGTGACGGGCACTGAAATCGTTAACAACGAAGTTAAAGTCGCGGTTAAAAAGGCCGATGGCGACACTGAGACCCTTACCTTCGACAAGTTGATTGTTGCTGTAGGTCGTAAACCCTATACTGAAGGCCTGTTATCGGCAGACTCAGGTGTGGGCTTGGACGAGCGTGGTTTTGTCCATGTAAACCTTCGCTGTAAGACCGATGCACCGGGTGTGTATGCGATTGGCGACATCGTCCGTGGGCCTATGTTGGCTCACAAAGCCTCCGAAGAAGGCATGATGGTAGCCGATTTGATCGCCGGCCATAAGGCCTTGATTAACTACGACTGCATTCCTTCTGTGATTTACACGCACCCAGAAATGGCGTGGGTAGGCAAGACAGAACAACAGCTTAAAGCCGAAGGTGTAGAAGTTAAAGTGGGTAAATTCCCGTTTGCAGCATCTGGTCGTGCCATGGCTGCCAACGATACCGAAGGCTTTGTAAAACTGATTGCAGATGCCGAAACCGATCGCATCTTGGGCTGCCATATTATTGGTGGTAACGCCTCTGAGCTTATTGCTCAAGCTGTCATCGCTATGGAGTTTGGTTCCAGTGCCGAAGATTTGGCACTCACTGTGTTTGCGCACCCTTCATTGAGTGAAGCTGTACACGAAGCCGCATTAGCCGTGGATGGTCATGCCATCCACATGGCAAACCGTAAAAAAAGAAAAAAGTAACTATTAACTTAAATTTAAATTTAAATAAACAGGCAATAGAATGAATCTTCATGAATATCAAGGCAAACAACTGTTTGCCCAGTACGGCTTGCCCGTATCTAGCGGTATCGCCGTAGATACAGCCGAAGAAGCCATGGCGGCTTTTGATCAAATTCCAGGTGATACCGTGGTTATTAAAGCCCAGGTTCACGCGGGTGGTCGCGGTAAGGCAGGCGGTGTTCAGCTCGTTTCCTCTAAGCAGGAAGTGGCTGACTTCGCTAATAAATGGTTAGGCAACCGTATGGTTACCTTTCAAACTGATGCAGACGGTCAACCCGTTTCTAAAGTTTACATCGAGCCTTGTACTGACATTGACCAAGAATTGTACCTTGGTGCAGTTGTGGACCGTAGCAGCCAGCGTATTGTATTTATGGCGTCTACCGAAGGTGGCGTAGAAATTGAAAAGGTGGCTGAAGAGACACCTGAGAAAATTCTTAAGGCCGAAATCGATCCCTTAACTGGCGCGCAGCCATACCAAGCTCGTGATTTGGCGTTTAAATTGGGCCTTAAGGGCAACCAAGTTAAACAGTTTACCAAAATCTTTATTGGTTTGGCGCAATTGTTCCAAGACAAAGACTTGGCATTGCTAGAGATCAACCCCTTAGTCGTCACTAAGCAGGGCGACTTGCACTGTTTGGATGCTAAGGTAGTGATTGACAGCAACGCTGTGTATCGTCACAAAGACATTCAAGCCATGCATGACCCAAGCCAAGACGACCCACGCGAAGCCCATGCGGCATCTTGGGAGCTAAACTATGTTGCTCTAGACGGCACCATCGGTTGTTTGGTGAACGGCGCAGGCCTAGCCATGGGTACCATGGATATTGTTGCTACCCACGGTGGCTTCCCGGCCAACTTTTTGGACGTAGGGGGCGGTGCAACCAAAGAGCGCGTGACCGAAGCCTTTAAGATTATTTTGTCTGATGAACGTGTTAAAGCGGTATTGGTTAACATTTTTGGTGGCATTGTACGTTGTGATTTGATTGCTGAAGGCATCATTGGCGCGGTTAAAGAAGTGGGTGTAAGTGTGCCTGTGGTTGTGCGTTTGGAAGGTAATAACGCTGAACTTGGTAGTCAAAAGTTGGCCGACAGTGGCCTTGATATTATTGCCGCCACCAGCTTGGCTGGTGCAGCCCAACAAGTGGTTGCTGCAGCTGGAGGTGAAGCATGAGCATCTTAATTAACAAAGACACTAAGGTGATTTGCCAAGGTTTCACTGGCGGTCAGGGTACTTTTCACTCTGAGCAAGCCATTGAATATGGCACTAAAATGGTTGGTGGTGTAACACCAGGAAAAGGTGGTACTACACACCTTGGTTTGCCAGTTTTCAACACCGTTGCAGAAGCGGTTGCAGCGACAGGCGCAGAAGCCTCTGTGATTTACGTACCGGCTGCCTTTTGTAAAGACTCTATTCTTGAAGCCGCTAATTCCGGCATTAAGTTTATTGTTGCTATTACCGAAGGTATTCCAACTCTAGACATGTTGGAGTGTAAGGTGGTTTGTGATCAACTTGGCGCACGCTTAGTTGGACCTAACTGCCCGGGTGTGATTACACCGGGTGAATGTAAGATTGGAATTATGCCTGGTCACATTCACTTGCCAGGTAAAGTAGGTATTGTATCTCGTTCTGGTACCTTGACCTACGAAGCCGTTAAGCAGACTACAGACTTTGGTTTTGGCCAGTCTACCTGTGTAGGTATTGGTGGCGATCCAATCCCAGGTACTAACTTTATTGACGTACTTGAATTGTTTGAAAAAGACCCAGCTACTGAAGCCATCGTTATGATTGGTGAAATTGGTGGTACTGCAGAAGAAGAAGCTGCAGCTTACATCAAAGCTAACGTCACTAAGCCGGTTGTATCTTACATTGCTGGTGTTACTGCACCTGAAGGCAAACGTATGGGTCACGCAGGCGCTATCATCTCTGGCGGTAAAGGTACTGCAGATGAGAAGTTTGCAGCCTTGAACGACGCCGGTGTTAAAACCGTACGTTCTTTAGCCGACATTGGCGCTGCACTTAAAGAAGTGACTGGCTGGAGCTAAGCTCTAGTTAAGTTTCTGCTTTAAACAAAAGGCCACCTTCGGGTGGCCTTTTTGCGTTTCAGAGTAAGCTAGGGACTCGCTTGATATTCTAATTAAGACCAGTATACTGGTCTTAATGGATGTGAGGTGACTATCATGAAAAATGCTAGATTGGTGCATGAGGAAATTGGGGTCTATGACGCTAAAACTAAATTGGCAGAACTGTTAAGGCGTGTTGAAGCGGGGGAGTCGTTTACTATTACTAATCGCGGAAACCCTGTTGCAGATATAATTCCCAGTCGAACTAGAAATGAGTCTAAAACGAAAAAGACAATAAAGGCCATGTTAGCTGCTAGAGTGAGCCCTATATCGGATGAATACTTAGCAGAGCTTAAAAACGTAGGACGAAAGTGAAAAGTGAGTGATTTTGTTCTCGATAATTCGGTTTCAATGCGTTGGTTAATGCCCAGTTTAAAACCGGACGACCAAAAATATGCTGACCTAGTGCTGGATAGCATATCCACTGCGGTTGCCATTGTGCCAACACTATGGCGCTTGGAAGTAGCCAACGTACTGCTAGTGTCAGAAAAGCGCAATTCGATTACGCCTGCAGCGAGTGCAGTATTTATCGACCAGTTACAATCACTGCCCATTACTTTGGATTCTCAAACGACTAATCGGGTATTTGGAGACACCATGGCGATAGCGAGGCAGAATAATTTAACCAGTTACGATGCTGCGTATTTGGAGCTGGCGCTTAGGGAAGAGCTGCCCTTGGCTAGTTTAGATAGCGACTTGCTAAAGGCTGCCAAGAGCTTAGGTGTTGAACGCTATTTGCTTTAACTAACTCGAGTGCCGGCCACTGCGCCTTGGTCTGGTTCTAGCAGGTAAATGCCCTCATCGCCGCCAGCGGCTAAGATCATGCCTTCTGAAACACCAAACTTCATCTTTCTAGGGGCCAGGTTAGCCACTAAAATAGTCATTTTGTCAGTCAGGTCCTCTGGCTTGTAGCTTGACTTAATGCCCGATAACACCTGACGCCTTTCGCCACCCAAGTCTAACTCCAAGCGTAACAACTTGTCGGCGCCCTTAACGGCTTCGGCTTTGACGATGCGTACGACCCGCAAATCGACCTTCGAGAAATCGTCAAAATTAATTTCTTTGGCAATGGGGTTAGCTTCAAGCGGTGAGGCTTTAGCCGTTGGGTTTTGCTTTTCCTTAAGCGCTAACTCTTTGGCTACTTCAACTTTAGAGTCTTCCAGCATGGCATCTATCTGACTGGCTTCGATGCGGGTCATCAAGGGTTTAAATTTGTTGATGCTGTGGCTAATTAGGGGGTCGTTGAGGCCAGACCAAGCAAGCTCATCATTAAGAAAAATGGAGGCATTGTCGCCCATTATCGGTAAAACAGGCTTTAAATAGATCATTAACATACGAAATAAGTTGAGGCCGGTAGAGCAAACATCTTGCACTTCTTGTTCGCTGCCTTCCTGCTTTGCCAATACCCACGGCGCCTTATCGGCAATGTATTGGTTGGCTTGGTCGGCTAATGCCATGATGGCTTTAATGGCTTTGCCAAATTCACGATTTTCGTAATACTTGGCAATGGTGTCTTGCTCGTTAGTAAAGCTAGCGATGAGTTCGGGTTCACTGACACTAGCGCTAAGTTGGCCATCAAACTTTTTGCTGATGAAACCAGCGCTACGGCTGGCAATGTTAACGACCTTGCCGACTAGGTCTGAGTTCACCCGCTGCACAAAGTCTTCTAGGTTTAAATCTAGGTCGTCTACTTTATTATTAAGCTTGGCGGCAAAATAGTAACGTAAGTATTCCGGTTGCAAGTGGCGCAGGTAGGTACCCGCTTTAATGAATGTGCCACGAGACTTGGACATCTTCTGGCCGTTGACCGTAAGGAAACCATGGGCGTATACGGCTGTTGGGGTGCGGAATTCTGCCGCGTGCAACATGGCTGGCCAAAACAAGCCATGGAAATTGATGATGTCTTTGCCAATAAAGTGGTACAGCTCGGTACTGGAGTTTTTATTCCAGTAGTGATCAAACTCGAGTCCTTCTGTGCGCTCGCATAGGTTTTTAAAACTGGCCATATAGCCTATAGGGGCGTCTAACCATACGTAAAAGAACTTGTTCTCTTGGCCTGGGATTTCAAATCCAAAATAAGGTGCGTCACGGCTGATATCCCACTCTTGTAAACCAGAATCCAACCATTCGGCCAATTTGTTGGCAATTTCGCTTTGTAAGCTACCACTGCGGGTCCAATCTTTCAGCATGGTTTCAAAATCTGGTAGCTTAAAAAATAGGTGGGTCGAGTCTTTCTGCACCGGCGTGGCGCCAGAAATAGCCGATTTAGGGTTGATTAAATCGGTCGGCGAGTAGGTTGCGCCGCAGGCCTCGCAATTGTCGCCATACTGGTCTTCGGTTTTACACTTTGGGCAGGTGCCTTTGATAAAGCGGTCGGCTAAAAACAGCTGTTTTTCGGGGTCGAAGGCTTGGGTAATGGTACGCGTGGCAATGTGTCCTTTGGCTTCGCAGGCCTTATAAATGAATTCCGAAAACTCGCGGTTTTCTGGCGAGTGGGTTGAGTAGAAGTTATCAAACGACACGTTAAAGTTAGCAAAATCTTGTTCGTGCTCTGCTTGTACCTTGGCAATTAACTGTTCGGGAGTGATGCCTTCTTGTTCAGCTCGAAGCATTATGGCAGTGCCGTGGGCATCGTCGGCGCAAACATAGTGACACTTATTGCCGATGTGACGCTGAAAGCGTACCCAAATATCGGTTTGAATATACTCCAGCATATGCCCCAAGTGGATGGAGCCGTTGGCATAGGGAAGGGCGCTAGTTACAAGTATTTCGCGTGCTGGAGTGTGTGTCATGTGGTCGCTTTAAGTGGTTAATACAATTCAACTGCTATTGTACAAAACATAGCCTTGCCCTGCTATAATCCTCGCCAATTAAAATGCCTCAAAAGGCAAACCTTTAAGGAGTATGCCTGTGGCCCTTGAGCCAATACAGACGCAGCAATACCCAGCATTGCTTGAAGCCAAAACAGCCCACATTCAAGCCTGCTTTGATGAATTAGGCGATTTTACCGCAGCCATGCCCTTGGAAGTGTATGCGTCTAAGCCGCAGAACTACCGTATGCGCGCCGAGTTTCGCTTGTGGCATGAAAATGACGATTTGTTTTATGCTATGTTTGCCGTGGGTAACAAACGCGATCCTATTCGTATTGAGTCCTTTCCTCAGGCCAGTGAGTCTATTAATGCGCTTATGCAGCCCTTGTTGGACAGTGTAAAAGCGTCCACGGTGCTGCGGCATAAACTGTTTCAGATGGACTTTCTTAGTAGCCAGCGCGGTGAGATATTAGTCAGCCTTCTTTACCACAAGCAATTGGGTGACGATTGGCTGGCCGAAGCAGAAGCCCTAAGGCAAAAGCTAGGCATCAACATTATTGGCCGTGCGCGCAAACAAAAACATGTGTTAGGCCAAGGTTACATTATGGAAACCTTGCAAATCCGTGCTCAGCAGTTTCATTATCAGCAGGTAGAGAACGCCTTTACCCAACCCAACGCTAGCGTTAATGAGCAGATGATTACCTGGGCCTGCGAAAGCGTTGAGCGCTTTCCACAAATAACTAAACCGGATTTGTTAGAGCTGTATTGCGGCAATGGCAATTTCACCCTGCCTTTGGCCGGTCAATTTCGCAAGGTGATGGCCACCGAAATTGCTAAGTCGTCGGTTAATTCGGCGCACTTTAACTTAACTAAAAACAACATTGATAATGTCACCATTGTGCGTTTATCGAGCGAAGAAATGACGCAGGCATTGGCTGGTGTTAGGCCTTTTAGACGCTTGGCTGATGTTGATTTAAGCAGTTTTGATTTTGGTACTATTTTGGTAGACCCGCCGCGTGCAGGCCTAGATCCGGATACGTTAGCATTGGTCCAGCAATTTGATCAGGTGATCTATATTTCGTGTAACCCTGAAACTTTGTTAGACAACTTGCAACACCTCAAACAAACCCACGATCTAAAACGTTTAGCGTTGTTTGATCAGTTCCCATATACCCACCATGCCGAATGCGGTGTGGTGCTTCACAAACATAACAAAAAGGTAGCATCATGACTGACTCAAGGCCCGAAGGCTTACAACAGATTAAACACATCGTCGCCGTCGCTTCGGGTAAGGGTGGCGTAGGTAAATCGACGACTACCGTTAACTTAGCGTTGGCTATGGCTCAAGCGGGCTATAAAGTGGGCGTGTTAGATGCCGATATCTATGGCCCTAGTCAAGGGTTGATGCTGGGCATAGCCGAAGGTACTCACCCAGAAACAATGGACGAAAAATGGTTTGTGCCTATTGACGCCTATGGCATTAAGGTCATGTCTATGGCATTTTTGGTGGATGCCAATTCACCTATGGTGTGGCGTGGCCCCATGGCCGCTGGTGCACTACAGCAGATGTTGTTGCAAACCCAATGGGGCGAGTTAGATTATCTGTTTGTTGATATGCCACCGGGCACCGGTGATATCCAATTAACCTTGTGTCAAAAAGCACAGGTTTCAGGCAGTGTGATTGTGACGACACCGCAAGATTTGGCCTTGCTTGATGCCCGTAAAGGCATCGAGATGTTTAACAAGGTTAATGTGCCAGTGTTGGGTGTAGTTGAGAATATGAGTACCCATGTTTGTAGTAACTGTAACCACGAAGAGGCCATTTTTGGTGCAGGCGGCGGCGCTGCTTTAGCCCAGCAATATGGCACAGAGTTGTTGGCTAGCTTGCCCTTAAGTATGGCCATTAGGCAACAGGTGGATGGCGGTAAACCGACGGTCGTGGCAAGCCCGCAGGCTGCGGCAACCCACACCTACAAACGTTTGGCTAATGCGTTAGTATTGAAGCTAGACGGTGTTGCTCAGGTGATGCCTAGTATTTCTATTGACGAAGATTAAAGCCCTATGCGACTTAGTGACAAAGACATCATCGCCGCCTTAGACAGCGGCAAACTCGCCATCGAACCGCGCCCGGATAATAGCGTTATTACCGGCGTCAGCGTAGATTTGCGTTTGGGTAACAGTTTTCGTGTATTTAAAGACCATGCGCGGCCTTTTGTGGACGTTAGCGCAAGTCGTGAGGAAATTAACAATACCCTTGAAGCGATTATGAGTGAGGAAATCACCATCGCCCAAGGTGAAAGCTTCTTTTTACATCCAGGCGAACTAGCCCTCGCGGTGACCTTGGAGTCGGTGACTATCCCGGATGATCATGTGGGCTGGCTCGACGGCCGCTCGTCCTTAGCCCGGCTTGGGTTGATGGTGCATGTCACAGCTCACCGGATCGATCCGGGTTGGAGTGGTGCGATTGTGTTAGAGTGTTTTAATAGTGGCAAGTTACCTTTGGCCTTAAAGCCCAATATGACCATTGGCGCCATCAACTTCGAAACCCTATCGAGCCCCGCATTACGGCCCTATAACAAGCGGCTTGATGCCAAGTATAAAAACCAGCATAGCGCTGTAGCTAGCCGTATAGACCAAGACAGTTAACGAGCCATTTAACTTATGACCCACGTTTCCTCCATGCAAAGTGATCAGGTGCTCAAATCCCTTAGAGCAGGCGTTGTGCCAGCCGATCATATCGATTTGATCCAAGTGGGTCGAGCGGGTGAGCAAGCCACCTTGGCTAAAGACATATTGCACATCAGTAAGGGCGGCTCTAGTGTGCGCTTTGTCACCGGTGCCTATGGTACGGGTAAGACCTTCATTGGCGAGCTAACGCGGCAGCAGGGTATTAAGCAGGGCTTGGTGGTGGCTAGCGCAGCCCTGTCACCAGACAAGCGTCTACAAGCTCGGACTGGAGAAACCCGTAATCTCTACTCGGCTTTAGTGCGATCCTTTAGCACCAAGGCTAGGCCAGACGGTACGGCTTTGGTGAATATTGTTGAACGCTTTATTTTAACCACCTTACGTGAAGCTCATGTTAACAACGTGGGGCCAGAGCAACATATCGCCTTTCGATTAGGTGATTTTGAAGAGTTAGCTGGCGGCTTTGATTTTATCAAGGTGATTCAGCGCTATTGGTTAGGGCTGGAAAATCAAGATGAGGCGTTAAAAAGCACCGCTTTACGTTGGCTCAGAGGCGAGTTTAGTAGTCTGACTGATGCACGGGCGGCGTTGGGCGTACGTAGTATCATCGATTACCGTAACTTTTTTAGCGGCCTAAAAATGCTTTGCCAGTTTGTACGTATGGCGGGCTACCCTGGGCTGCTTATTTGTTTGGACGAAATGGTGGCGCTACATGAACTGAGCCATAAACAGGCACGCATTAACAACTTTAATGAAATCTTGAATATTGTAAATGACTGCCTTCAGGGGCAGGTGCAGGGCATGGGGTTTGTTTTTTTGGGCACGCCTGAGTTTGTTTACGACGACAAAAAAGGCCTGTTTAGTATGCCGGCCTTAAAGAGTCGGTTGGCGCCTAACGTGATGGCCAAAAACGGCCTAAAAGACGTCTCGGGCCCGGTTATTGAATTGCAACCATTACAAGAGATGGAGATGGATGATCTGCTCCACAAGCTACGGGACCTACAGGCTTACGGCAATGCTAAGGATTACTTAATAGATGACATGGAGCTGTGGGCACTGTTGCTCCAGTGCCGTACTGTGTATGGCGATCAGTACTTCTTGAATCCACGTCTGGCGATAAAAACCATGCTAGATTTGCTCGCCGTTAGTGAGCAAAATCCGCAGGCCGATGTGGCCCAACTGATTGCGGCTATTGCTTAAGCCAGCTATCCAGCTGCACCAAATCACGGTTACTTAATACACCACTCACTTGCTTCAAACGGAGTTGGTTCAATACCAAGTCCAAGCGGGCATTGGCCAAATTTCTTTGGGCTGAAAATACCAGTTTCTCAGCATCTAGCAGGTCGCTAACATCGCGTAAACCCAGTTCATATTCTTTGGTCTTGCCAGACAAAGATGACTGCACAGAAGCCAATAGCTGAGTGTAGGCCTGAATTTGTTGGCGGTTGGTTTCTAAGGCTTGGTGCCAGCGCCTCACTTGCTGTTGCGTGGCTCGCTGTATGGCAGTGCCTTGTTGTTGACTGGCATGCCAGTTTTCTTGCGCTTCCATGGTTTGGGCTTTATTTAAACCACCATCGTACAGGGTGCCAGAAACGGCAATGGTAAAACTGGTAGAGTCTTTCGTTGGCAGGGCGCTGTTAAAAGCTTGCGCTAAGCTTATGGTGGCTTTGGGATACAGGCCAACGTCCTTGGCCTGGTAGTTGTGGTAGGCCTGCTGGGTGCCAAAGCCATTGCTAATAATGTCTAGGTTATTGCTATTGGCCAGTTGAAACCATGTTTGTAAGTTTTGATGATCAATCAGGTGTGGGCCAAAATCTGCGGATAAGTTAGCCAGAGTCTCAGTCAACGGTTGGTTGGTCAGGTTTTCTACGTCGGCGCGAGCGAGGTTGAGGTTCTGCTGCACCTGCAATAAGGCGACCTGTACCTGCTGTACGTTGGCTTGCATGTCTTGCAACTGTATGTTGCTGGCTAAACCTACGTCTACTTGTTGTTGGGTTTGCTTGAGCCGCTGTTGAATAGCTTTTAGCTCTGCTTGGCTAGAGGTGAGTTGGCGCTGCTGTTTTAACACGGCAAAATAACGTTCTATTACCGAAAAAATAAGGCTCTGCTCAGATTTTTCAAAACTGGTGCGGGCGCTTGCCGCACTTTGTTGGGCTACTTTCATGCCGTAATAGGCGTCTAGCCTTAGGGGTATGGCAATTTGTACACTGTAGTTGTGGCTGTCTGCGCGGGCATCCAATGGCAAACTCTGGTTAAAGTTGGCACTGACCTGAGGCATGAGTGCACTTTGGGCTTGGGGAATGATTTGTAGCTTAGCGTTAAGGCTGTGTTGGGCCGCCAAATAGCTTGCATCGTTGGCTTGAGCTTGTTGATACAGGTCTTGCAGTTGGCTGGCGTGGGTGCCGCTGGTGGCAATAAGAGTGACGAAAAGGGCGGCAAGACGCGGTAAATAGGCCAAGGGTATTCCTTATGTGTAGGTTTAACACGGTAAGGCCACAGTGTAACCAAACCTTGTGCTTAGCGCTATTGGCTTTACTTAGCTTTGCAGACTAGTTGGTGATTTCAATCACCCGATCCGCCGTAGCAATAGTCTCGGGTCTGTGGGCCACCATAATACGGGTGATGTTAAGCTGTTTTATATGGTCGTTAACAATAGACTCGCCTGCAATGTCTAAGTGGCTGGTGGCTTCGTCTAAGAACAACACGTCGGGTTTTCTATACAGAGCCCTTGCCAACAACACACGTTGTTTTTGACCGCCAGACAAAGACGCACCCATGTCGCCTACCAAGGTGTTGTAGTTCATGGGCAT
>DPHD01000024.1:0-110148 GCA_003523085.1 Oceanospirillaceae bacterium
AGCCAAGAGCAGGTAGCGACGTTAGCTTTGGTTGACTCCTTGCAAGAACAGGCTGTGTTGGAACAGCTACTTGAAAAGAGTAAGCCCGCATATCCATTACATACCGAAGATTTACACTATCTACTCAAATCCCCCTTTAGGTATCCACCATTACGATGGGGCTCTCGGTTTGGTACGGCGTCACAACCCAGTTTGTTTTATGCAGCTATCAATGAATCAAGCTGTTTGGCAGAGTCGGCCTATTATCGGTTGTTGTTTTGGCAATCCATGAGTCTGGCTAAACCGGTAAAGCCTCGCTTGCGGTCTAAACACACCTTGTTCGCGGTAGACTTCAAAACCAAGTATGGAATCAATCTTACGCAGCCCACTTTCGAACATTATCAAAGCGAGCTGACGTCGGCCAGTAGTTATGCAGCTACTCAGGACTTGGGTTCTGATATGAGGCTAGCGGGTGTAGAGGCAGTTGAATATGTTTCGGTCCGTGATACCAATGGCGGTGCATGTGTGACGTTATTTAATGGGAGTTTGTTCAAGCAGCGTGAGCCCATTTGGCAGCAGCAGTGGCTATGCGAAGTTACGGGCGCCGGGGTTAGTTTTAAGCAGACGGGTGCATCTCAAGTGACACATTTTCCAAGAGCTCAGTTTTTAGTCGACGACCAACTGCCGATGCCTGCAGTATAAAATGCGGGTGTAAATCGGCGGTATTGTAGCTAAGTGGTGTAATGGTAGCGTAGTTGTGCAATTAGAATGGCGTTATCTTGGTGTTTGTAAACAATCCGGTGTTCGTCATTAATGCGGCGAGACCAGTACCCAGACAATCCGTGTTTTAAGGCTTCGGGCTTACCAATACCATCATTTGGACAGCGCTGGATATCCCGAATGAGCAAGTTGATGCGTTTGAGTATTTTCTTGTCAGTGGTTTGCCAAAAAAGGTATTGCTCCCACGCTTTGGTAGAAAAGACGATGTTCACTCTAGAAGCTCTCTTGTCGTACCATTACCTGCTTCAAGCTCTGCAATGGACTCGAGCAAGCTTCTAGCATTAGCGGGAGATCTCAATAAATAAGTAGTTTCTTCCATTGCGTTGTAGTCTTCTAATGACATCATTACAACCGGTGCTTCACTTTTTCGTGTGATAATAATCGGCGCATGATCATTACAAACCTTGGCCATGGTGCTGGCCAAATTTGCTCTAGCAGCCGTATAACTTACCGCATCCATTTTGAACTCCTGTGTACTGTACGTTTATTTGTACATGATATCTCAATGACATATAGTTAAGCAATTCGACAGGATGCGTGCGAAAAAGGAGTAATTAATGTTCACAAGACAGGTAACCGATGAGATTCAACTGGCGCTATTGCAGCCTTCTTTTACGCCGCTATACGTTGACTTGGCTAGGGACCACTACGATTACCTAGAGGAATGGTTAATGTGGCCATCACTTAACAAAACGGCGGCCGACTTTGGTGGTTTTATTGAGCGAAGTTTGACTGAATATGCATGTGGTAAGTCGATGATATGTGGGATTTTTTACCAAGGTGAACTTGTAGGCACGGCAGGATTTAACAGTATTAATCAGAACCTAAAAAGAGCCGAAATAGGATATTGGATCATCGAGTCTGTTCAGGGTATAGGCATCGTCACACAAGTCTGTAACCACTTGATTAATATAGCCTTTAACGAGCTTGGCGTGGCAAAGGTTCAATTGTCTGCTGCGGAACAAAATTCGCCCAGTCGACGCGTGGCTGAACGCTTGGGAATGGCGCTAGAAGGCATTGTTACAAACGCCGAAAACCTTAATGGCCGAATTGTAGATCACGCGGTTTATGGGTTGTTTAATGGGAGCAGATCATCGAGATAGGCGCTAGCATGCAATTTTGACGTGAGCTAAACGCCCACACCGCCACCTGCTCTGGGTTTACCAAATCCAAAACGCACCCAGTGCATCAGCAACAAAGACGCTAGTGAGCAAGCCGCCATGCCTAAGGCAATGGGGAAGATATCGGTATTGAGCGACATGCCAATAAGGCCGCCGATAGGAATGGATACAAACATTGAGCCAGCACCTACTACCGACGCGCCCATGCCGGCAACCTCGCCTAACGGCTCCATAGCCAAAGCGTTAAGGTTGCCAAACTGAAACCCAATGCCAGCAAAAATCGCAAACAAAAATGCCATGGTATGCATGAGTGGCGGCACACCGGCGTAGAGCTGAGCGTACAGATACAGGCCCAAAGAACCGATAAACACCCACGCATTTGTGAGTTGCACCAGCCTGAACATACCCCAGCGCATAACCAATTTGGCGTTGAGGTAGGATGAAATGAGGTTAGGAAAAACTAAGGCGCTAAAATACAGCGGAAAGGCCTCACCTACGTCGTAAATTTGCTGGAATAACACCTGACTAGAGCTTAAATAACCCAAAAATCCGCCAAACACTAAACCGCTCACAAGGGTGTAACCGGCAGCAACGCGGTTGCTCAGCACCAACACCAATGCCTGCCACAATACTTTAGGGTGTATAGATCGGCGCTTTTCCTGGGGTAGCGTTTCATCAAGACGCAGCCATGTCCAGATACATAACAACAGGGCTAATATGATGTAGGTGGCAAAAATGATGTGCCAAGGCCCAAACCACAGCAATACCTGACCCAACATCGGCGCGCAAATAGGCACCATCATAAACACTGAGCCAGACAAGGACATAATGCGGGCCATGGCTCGGCCGCTATAACAATCTCTGGCTAAGGCCGATACCATAATGCGTGGGCCAGAGGCTCCTATACCTTGTAAAAACCGGCCGGCAAGCATCATTTCTAGAGATTGCGCCGACATGGACAAAATACAGCCTAATATAAAAAAGCCAAAACCCACATAAATTCCGGGTAGGCGCCCTACCCGATCAGAAATGGGGCCGTATATGAGTTGGCCAATGGCAAAGCCAGCAAATAGGGTGGTGATGACCAGTTGGATTTCACTGCCATCAACATCAAAGTCTCGCGCCATAAAGCCCAACGCAGGCAATATGGCGTCGATCGACAAAGCCACCACCGACATTAATGAGGCCATGAGAAATATAAATTCTCCTATACCAATGCGGATGGGTGTGGTGTTGGAATGGTTAGGCATCACTAAGCAGTTACTGCTGAGGCTGAGACTGGCATAGGTACAATGTAGTTCAATTCTTGTTCTAGCTCTGCTGGTATTGTCTTGATATCAAAAGCCTGCTGTAGATTAAGCCACGACTGGGCATCGCCACCAAAAAATCGTGCTAAGCGTAAGGCTGTGTCAACGGTAATTGCGCGTTTTTCATTGACGATTGCGCTGATACGGGTGGCCGGAATTTGTAGTTTGATGGCCAAGGCATTAGCAGACATTTCTAGCGGAATTAGATATTCCTCACGTAGGATTTCTCCCGGGTGTATTGGACGCATATTATTGGTTAGCATTACACTCACTCCTTAGTGATAATCGGTAAGTTCTACGGCACTGGGATTCGGCTGATTATCGTCCCAGCTACAACAAAGCCTATATTGCTTATTGATTCTAATACTATATTGGCCACTACGATTGCCCGTTAGCTTTTCAAGGTGATTGCCCGGCGGCGACCGTAAAAACTCGCAATGTGTTGCAGAATCCAGTAATTGGAGCTTGCGCTCAGCTTGAGCTTGAAACGAGCGGAATCTTTTAGGGCTACTGCCCTCGAACAACTTTTGAGTGGTTTTGTCGGCAAAAGATTCAATCATCGATTGAGTATGTGCCGTTCGGCGTTATACGTCAACAGTTTAGCGGTCCCCACGCTGAGCATGGGAACAACATGGATGGCTGAGAGTGTTAGCCAGCCTTTTTATTATGGTCTTTTTTGCGGTAGATGTGGGCTTTGTTTTCGTCGTATAAATACGAATCGTTAAAGTTATCGGTATCAAGCACATGGCCAACCAATACCAGCGAGGTGCGGGTGAATTTCTTCTGCCTTACTTTGGCGACTATGTCGCCTAGGGTGCCCACGACCTTGTCCTGATCTGGCCAGCTGGTGCGGTAACACACAGCTACGGGGCAGTCTGCGCCGTAGTGTGGCAGCAAGTCTTCTACTATTTTGTGAATACGTGTGACCCCTAGGTGAATGGCCAAGGTCGCGCCAGTGGCAGCTAAAGCAGGGAGGCGCTCACGCTCTGGGAAGGGAGTTTTGCCTTCGTAACGGGTCATAATCAAGGTTTGTGACACGCCTGAAAGGGTGAGCTCTTTGCCTAACCAAGCCGCAGAAGCGGAGGTGGCCATGACCCCTGGAATGATTTCATAATCGATGTTTAGTTCTTCTAGGCGGCGAATTTGTTCGCCAATGGCGCCATATAAGGATGGATCGCCACAGTGTAATCGGGCTACGTGGTGGCCTTTAGCATGGGCATCGGCCATCAGTTCTACTTGGGCATCAAGGGCCATAGGTGCAGAATCGAGTACTAACGCGCCACGCTCTTTGGCTGTGGCCATGTTTGCTTCTGGAATCAGTGAGCCGGCAAATAGTACTAAAGGCGCTGTATCTAAAATGCGCTGACCTTTTAGGGTCATTAGTTCTGGGTCACCGGGGCCTGCGCCAATAAAATAAACGGTCATGTGTGTGTCCTATTAAAGTTTTTTCTTGTAGCCACGTGGGGTGTAAACCCACTCTTTACTGCCGTTAACAATGTGGCGCGACTCGCTGTTACCGACGGAGACTAGGGTGAACATGTCCACGTCTTTGGCGTCCAACTGGTCCAATCGGATGATGTTAATACTTTCATCTGGGCGGGTCAGCTGACGGCCCAACAATACCGGTGTAGATGCTGGGCGGTGTTGTAGCAAGATATCGCGGGCGGTGTTGAGCTGCCAGTCGCGTTTCTTTGATACGGGGTTGTAGAAAGACACGACAAAATCACCTTCGCCGGCTTTTTCAATACGCTTTTGAATGGTTTCCCATGGCGTTAACAAGTCGGACAAGGAAATGGTGCAAAAATCGTGGCCTAACATGGCGCCCACACGGCTGGCGCCAGCTTGCATGGCGGAGATGCCGGGGATCACCTCTAGTTCCACGTCCAACCATTGTGGGTGGTTTTCTTTGCCTTCTAACTGCATGTCGAGCAATTCAAATACTAGGGTGGCCATGGCGTAAATGCCAATGTCGCCGCTAGAAATAAGCGCCGTGGTTTTGCCGCTTGCAGCCAGATCTAGGGCTAGGCGTGCACGGCCAATCTCTTCGCCTAATGGCAAGTCGTGGTGTGTTTTGCCGTCACAAACGGCACCCAAAATGTCTAGGTAGAGGCCGTAGGCCACCAAGTCGGTACTGGCTGAAATCGCTGCATGGGCGCGGGGTGCCACTAGCTGTGAATCACCGGGGCCGGTACTGACGATAAATAATTTGCTCATGTTGTTCTCGTATTCAATGGTAGTGCTTGGGGTTAATCTTGTTGGCCAATTGAGCCCGCGCCGGGCGGGTAGGCCCTAGCAATAGCACAGGTGGCTTTAGGGGTTTTTAATTTAGCTTGTATTAATTCGGCGGTGTTACCGGTGGCTTGTTGGGCCGACCAGAGTGCGGCAGATTCGGCCACGCCATACACACCTACCGTGTCGTACACATATTGCGACGGATTAACGAGTTGATCGTTTACGGCGGCGAGAATTTCTGCGCTGTAGGTCTGAAAGCTTTTGCCAAGGTTTTTGGCGAGTTCAATCAGGCCAACTTCATCGGCTTTAATGTCTATGCTGTTAATGCTGACGATGTCGTCAAGGGCGAGCCCTTGTTGCTGCAAACATTGCGTCAAAAATTCGAGCAAGTGGCTTTGGCTACAGCCGCGTTCGCAGCCCATGCCTACGGTATAAACCGGTTGTAGATAGGGTTGGGCGGTGGTCATGGCCAGTTGCGCGTTTAACAAATCACTGACTTGGCGGCCCCATTCGTTGGCTCCGCCTTCATGGCCGGACAGCAAGGGAATGACAAATTCGCCTTGCTCATCCAATACCAAAACAGCAGGGTCTCGGTACTTGTCTATCAATACCGGGGCTAGCGTACGCACTGCGATGCCGGTGGCACAGATCAGAATGAGCCGCTCGCCGTGTTCAAAAGCGGTCTGCACCGTTTCTGCAAAGGGTTGTGGTTTTAGCTCAAAGGTCACCTCAGCGCCTGAATCTTGCGCCAGTAATAACGTCTTTAAACGTTCTCCAAGGCGTGCGCCAGCCTCTGTTAGAGCAAAAATTCGGATCACGAATCACGCTCCTGTTTGAGTATTACAAACAAAGAAAAATAAGGCCCGGATGTATTGGCTAACTGGCTTACGTCAGTAACAATATGTTGATTGTCACGACCAATATACTCAAGGTAGTTAGCATCAGCCATGCGCCCCGTTTGTTCTAGTAGGGCCAAAATTCTAGGTCGGGCGCTGCCGGCTTTCATAATCACTACGCTGTCGTGGCTGGTTAGGGCTTGCTGTAATTGGGCATCGGTATGGCGGCCGCTCATCACCACAAAGGATTCTTGCAGTAAGGTGAGCGGTTGCTTTAATGCAGACGCAGCGCCATTAACCGAAGAAATACCGGGCACCACTAAGCATTCACATGTATCACTCAAACGTTCTAATAAATAGCTAAAGGAGCCAAAAAACAGTGGGTCCCCTTCACATAAAAAGGCCACGCTGCGGCCTGATTTAATGTGTGCGGCAATTTGCTCAGCAGCCAAATCGTATGCCGCGTTTGCAGCGCTTCGATCAGTGCTCATGGGCATAGGAATGGCGATTTCTATGGCCGGTTGGTTACGGCTAGCAATGCTGTGTTGGGCAATATCACGGGCTTGGGAAGTGCCTACTGCGCCGGGAGAGCCTTTTTGGTTGGCCAAATAACAAATCACGTCGGCAGTCAAAATCAGATAGTGGGCTTTTAAGGTAATTAATAGGGGATCACCAGGGCCTACCCCGACGCCATAAAATGTATTGGCTTGCGCGTTATAGTTATGCATTAATGGGTTTCCTTGAGGGCTTTGTGCCAACTCATCAAAGTAACGGGCAAGGCTGGGCGTAGTAGATCTTGTCCAGCGATGGTGTCGTGGCGGCTCACAGCCACTTGTAAATAATCTGCGGGATGTTGGGCAATGTGCCGAGAAAATTCCCGTAGTGTGGCTTTGCTCGGCTCTGTTACGGCACTGGCTACAAGGTGCCCGCCGGGTTTAAGCCGCTGCCAACTCAGTTGCAATATGGCGCTAAGATCGCCACCGCTACCACCAATAAATACTTTGTCTGGATCATCAAGATCTACTAAGGCATCAGGCGCCCTGCCTTGGACCGTGTGTAAGTTAGTGCTCACACCAAAGGTTTCTTTATTGGCGTTTAAGCAGTCCAGGCGTTGGTCGTGGTGTTCAATACCGTAAACGCTACCCAGCGGATTCCACAGCGCCAGTTCGATAGCTACACCACCACAACCTGCACCGATGTCCCATATAACTTCTCGCGGTGCGGCTTGAATCAAGGAGAGAATGTTAAGCCTAACTTCGCGTTTGGTGAGTAGGCCTTGGCCAGATTCGCCATCGGTTTTAAAGTGCGCATCGGGTATGCCAGGAAAATTAGGTTTTACATTACCTACACCTTGCGTGTTAACCACGGTCACATGCAGGTCGGCAAAGGCAGTGGTTGATGTGGCTAATTCGCAGGCTTTAAACTGCCGGTGGTTTTGATCGTTATAACCTAGGCGTTCGCATACGTGTAGGTTGGACTGGCCTAAGTTAGCGGCCACCAAAGCCTGGGCAATGGCTTGGGGGTGGCTGTGTTGATCGGTGAGAATCAACAGATTGCGGTTAGGTTGCAAATAACGGTTTAGGTTGCTGAGCGGGCGGCCATGCAGGCTAATTAGTTGAGTGTCTTGTAGTGATAAACCGGTGACTTCACAAGCGCCCTGGACACTCGACACACCGCTGATGCAGGTGACGTTATGGCTGGCAAATTGGGCCTGAAGGTATTTACCAATGCCAAATAATAACGGGTCACCGGAGGCCAGAATCACCACCCGCTCAAAGCCCTTGATGTCATTGGCGATCTGCTTAAGTTTAGGCAGGGGCACCTGTGTTGCTGAGGCGTTGATTTGAACTTGAGCCAGGCTTTCTAGCTGCCTCGGCGAACCCATCACGCAGTCGCTATTGCTGAGCGCAGTCAAGGCCAGCGCGCTGAGTAAGGGGGGCTGGCAAATGCCTAAACCAATCACCGTAATCTGTGGCATCAGTAACGCTCGCCAATGTTGCAGCGTAATAGTGCGTTCACCACGGAGGATGCAGCGGCGCTGCCACCCTGGCGGCCAAGCAAAGTGATACACTCAATGCCAAGTTCTTCATGCATGTCCCAAAGCGTTTGTTTGGATTCCGCCGCGCCCACAAAGCCCACGGGAATACCTACGATAAGTGCAGGTTTTACGCCGCCTGCTTTAATCATTTCTAACAAGCGAAATAATGCCGTGGGAGCATTACCAATCACCACCACACTGCCCGCTAGTTGCTGGCCCCATAACTCTAACGCCGCCATGGATCGCGTTTCGCCTTTGTGTTTGGCTAAGTCGGCGGTGCGTTCATGGTTTAAATAACACAAAGGTGGATTGGCTATCATGCGCTTGGTGATGCCTTGTTTAACCATTTCGACGTCGCACAATATGGCGTTACCTTGGGCGAGGGCGGCTCGGCCTTGGGCGCAGGCGTTAGCGCTGACACGCATTTGTGTGGCCACCAAAGGGTCGCCCACACTGTGAACTACACGCATCACGACTTGTTGAGCGTCTTCGCACAAGCCTGACAAATCCGTTAGTTCTCGTATTTGACGAAAGCTGTCTTGTTCGATGGCCTGTGGGTTGGGCTGATATTCAAAACTCATCGCTGTTGGCCTAGTGCTTGTGGCCGTGATGATGATGGTGCCCATGGTCGTGGCTGTGACCATGGTCGTCATCGGTGCCAATACCCTGCACATGGTGGTGATGACCTTCTTGCGGTTGGCCAACCTTGTGTTCTACACCAATGATTTGTACTCGGTATTGGCACAGCTGGCAGTTCATGTTGGCGTCGCCACCGGTAATTTGATCGAGGCGCTCAACAAAGGTGTCGATGACTTTCTCATGGGCGTTAAGGTAAGGGGCTTTAACCACTTCAACATCTGGATGCGCGGCGATGTATTCATCGGTAGCGGCATAAATACGCTTCACTAAACGGCCGGTGAAGAGGAAGTAAGGGAAGACGATGACACGTTTAAAACCAAGGCCATGGGTCTTTTCCAAACACTCGGGCACTAACGGGGCGGTAACGCCAGAAAAACCAGTGGCCGCCCAGCCAAAACCCATGCCTTCTTCAAGGAAACGGGTAATTTTACTAATGTTGGAGTTGGCATCTGGGTCGGTTGCGCCACGGCCAATGACCACGAGTAAGGTGTCTTTGCGGTCGGTGGCTGGGTCATAGTCTTTAAACTGCGCTTCGGCTTGTTTGATACGGTCTTGGGCCGCTTGTAGCATTTTAGAATCCACGCCTAGTTCTGAACCGTATGAAATCTTAATGCCGTGTTTTAGCTGTTGGTTATTGAGTTCGCTAGGAATGTCGTTCTTGGCGTGAGCGCCAATCATGAGCATGCCCGGTACAGCGTGAATATGGGTTGCGCCTTGATCCACCAGTTTTTGCACAGCGTCACCAATAATGGGGCGTACAAATTCCAAGAAACCTGTTTCTACCATGCGGTCGGGGAAACGTGCAGAAAACTGTTCTGCTAATTGGTAAAATTCGGAGACTGCCTCGTTGTCACGGGAGCCGTGGCCAACAAATAAGATGGCGGGCTTTTGAGGGGCGTCTTTAGTAATTACATTGCTGCTCATGGAGTATTTCCTTTAGTGTGCTGTGCCGCTTGTGAGACCTGTTCTACAAGGGCGTCAAAGTCTTCTTCTACAGGCCCAGCAATGGCTGGGCGCTGCAACATTAATACGGGTATGTTCAAGCTTCGAGCCGCGGACAATTTGGCAACTGTGGATTCACCGCCGCTGTTCTTACTGGCAATGGCTTGAATTTGGTGCTGTTGCAATAATGCTTTTTCGTCGGCTTCTGCAAACGGGCCAATGGCTTTAATCCATGTGACATTGTTGGGTAGTCTGAACTTAGGTTCGACGGCAGTGCGTAACCAAATTTGGCACTCAGATAAATGCACCAGCTCTGCTGCGCTGACCTGGCCTAATGTGAGCATGATGCGCTCGTAGCCACTGAGGGCTTGAATTAACGCCGACCGTTCGCTGAATAAATGCCAATCGTCTCCGCTTTGATGCTGCCATTGTGGCCGTAAAAAACGCCAGTAATGAATGCCAAGGGCTGTGCAGGTTTGGTTGGCAATATTGCCCATATGACTACTAAAGGGGTGCGTGGCATTTAACACTGCGTCTATTTGATTGTTGCTGCAATAGGCCGCCAATCCACTGTATTGAGTAAAACCGCCACTGATTACCGTAGCAGGCAATGTAGGCAAACGAACTAAACCTACAACGCTATAAATGAGTTCACAGTTAGGGCATGACTCATGAATGGCTTGAGTTAAGTGCCGTGCGTCTGCGGTGCCGCCTAGAATAAGAAGCCTCATGATGAAAGTGCCTGACTTAATGCGCTGCCTAGCAATTGACCTTGTCGATTAACCGCAAAAATCTCTAGTTGCACTGAGTTGGGTACGCTTTGTTGGGCAAAGGTTAAGGCGTTTTGGCACACAGCGTGGGCTAAATCGATGCCCTGCTGCTGGCATAACCCAAGGGCCTCTAGGCTGGTGTTGCAGTCTTCGATGGCCGATATTAGGTCGTTATCTGCGCCTAAGTTGGAGGCTATGTGGGCCAACTTCGGTAAATTTATAGAAGACCGGCTGCTGTGTAAGTCTAGGTGCCCGTCTGCCAGTTTGCTGATTTTGCCAAAACCACCACAAATCGTTAGGCGCTTAACGGGGGCCTTTTTAAGGTGTTTTAATACCGCACCAGCAAAGTCGCCCATTTCGATGAGCTGCATGTCATCCAGCCCATAGTGGTCGGCTATAAAGGCTTCGCTAGCATTGCCGGTGGCGGCAGCCACATGGGCAAAGTCGTTGGCTAGGGCGACATCCAAACCCTGATGAATAGAGGCGATCCATGCACTACATGAATAAGGCCGTACAATACCAGTGGTGCCTAAAATGGATAAGCCGCCTAAAATACCCAAGCGGCCATTCATGGTTTTTTTAGCGATTTCGGCACCGTTGATTACCCCTACCTTAACTTCAAAACCACCTGCATAGTCATAAAATGCAGCCAAACGGTTAAGATGCGAGGTCATCATGGCCCTCGGTACAGGGTTAATGGCAGCTTGGCCTACGTCCAATAACAAACCAGAACGGGTGACCGTGCCTACGCCTGCGCCTGCAATAAACTCAATGCCCAAAGCTTTGCTAAGGGTTAGCTCCACCCAAATGGTTGCACCATGGGTGGCGTCTGGATCGTCGCCAGCGTCTTTGATGGTTGCGGCACGGGCCGTTTGGTCGTTGGTAAACGCCAATTGTGTAAGGTCTAGTTGTACCTGTTTACTGCCGTCAGCGGGTTTGGGTAAGGTCACGCTAACGCTGGTTTTCTGCTGATGCCCCAACAACAAATGCCCCGCGGCTAAACAACAGGCGGTCGCGCAAGTGCCGGTGGTTAAACCGGTGCGCAAAGGTTGTTGTTGTTCGCTAGATTCGGGCCACATAATTTGCCTTAACCTTGGGGTTGCACAGGGTGAGTGAATAACTGCGCGACGGCTTCGGGATTAGAGGGGAAGAACAAGTGCAGATAACTGGCGGTAAGGCCTTGCTGCCTAAAAATAGCCTCACCGGGTGCCGGATGGCGCTGGCGTTTGCCATGGGCAACAGGCGCTGGGGTGTTTTGGCTACGCGAGCGATGATGGGCATGGGCGCGTACCTCACCTTCTGGTAGCATGGCCGCCTGCATGCCTTGGCAGCCGCGTTTACCACGCATGGCGCCTTGGCCTGCTAAAATACCGGCCATGGAATAGGTTTTTTCATCGAGATCGGTGAGGCTTTCTAGGCAGTATAAAAATCCACCGCATTCTGCCAAAATAGGCTTATTATCCGCATTAAAGTCGCTAACCTCCTTTAACATGCTGCTATTATTTGCCAATTCCTTGGCATGTAGCTCTGGGTATCCACCGGCAAACCACAAGGCGTCCACTTTTGGAAGGTGGGCGTCTTTAATGGGAGAAAAGTAATGCAGCTCGGCCCCCATGGCTTCTAATAAACGGGTGTTAGCACTATAGATAAAGCTAAAGGCGGCATCTTTGGCAATGCCAATTTTGGTGCCCGCTAACAGCTTTTTAGGGGCGGCAATGTCTTGGCTGGCAAAAGCGACAGACGGCGGCAAGTCGCAAATAGCTTGCCCACCTAACCATGCTTTACCCAAGTTAAAGCGCACCTCTAATTCATCACGTACTTCTTCGGCTTGCACTAAGCCTAAATGGCGCTCGGGTAGCGATACTTCTGGGTCGCGAGCCAGATTGGCCAACAATGGCATGCGGCCATCTAGGGCGTCTGTAATGAGTTGCGCATGGCGCTGTGTGCCACAGCTATTAGCAACGAGGCCATAAAAGTCAACATCATCGCGAAAGTTCGCTAAACCTAAGGCTACGGCGGCAGCGGTTTGGGCCATGCCTTTCACGTCCATCACTAAGGCGACGGGAATATTAAAGGTCACGGCTAAGTCTGCACTGGACGGTTCGCCATCGAATAAACCCATGGCACCTTCGACTAAAATAAGGTCGGCCTCTTGAGCAGCAAGGTAAAACTGGTGGCGGCAATACTCTGTACCTGCCATCCACAAGTCGAGTTGCGTGACGGGCTGGCCGGAGGCTTGTTGTAGAATTTGTGGGTCTAAGTAATCGGGCCCCATTTTAAACACCCGCACCTTACGCCCAAGGTCACGGTGATAGCGAGCGAGGGCGGCGGTGATGGTGGTTTTACCTTGGCCAGACGCAGGCGCCGCTAGGAATAGCGCCGGGCAGTGGGCTACGGCGGGTGTTAGAGCTGTCATTAAAATTCAATGCCGGCTTGAGCTTTTACGCCTTTACGGAAGGCATGACCATCGTCTTTTACAGTACTGATAGTGTCGGCGTAATCAACCAGCGCTTCTGGCATGACTCGGCCAGTAATAATCACCGTTTGGTGGTGGGGGCGGTTAGCTAAAGCCTCTAATACAGGCTCCAGGGGTAAGTAGTTATACTTGAACACATAAGCCATTTCATCCAGCACCAACATGTCGATGCTCGGGTCTTGCAATAGACCTTGGGTGATGCCCCATGCTTGCTCGGCGGCCGCAATGTCGTTGGCTTTGTCTTTGGTTTCCCAAGTAAAACCGTGGCCCATTACGTGCCAGTCTAGGCCTGGGTAGTCTTTAAAAAACTTGTATTCACCGGTTTCAATGCGGCCTTTTACAAACTGCACTACGGCAGCTTTTTTGCCATGGCCCAAGGTGCGCATCATGGTGCCAAAGGCTGAGCTACTTTTACCTTTGCCGTTACCACGCAATAAGATGGTGATGCCGCGTTCTTCTGTGGCTTTAGCAATGCGGGCATCAATGACGGCTTTTTTGGCGGTCATACGTTCTTCATGGGTTTTGCTCATTAGACAAGCCTCGCTTGGGATAAGGTTAGGTACTGCGCCTTTAGTGTGTGCGCAATTTGTTGGCCACGGCCACGTTTAATTTGGCCTTGTTCTGTGTCGACTAAGATGGACTCGCCTTGTAACTGCAGGCCAGATAAATCTTGCTGCACGCGGCCATCGGTAATTATAGTGTTAATGATGCGGGTGGCTGGGTTACGCCTAAGTAACCGTGTGGCAAAGTCACTGGCTTGTTGGAGGGCCTGCTTTAACGGGGTACCACCGCCTGCACCAATGTTGTTAAGTAGTGGTGCCATGGCTTTAGGCGCACGGCCTTGGCTGTATAGCTGCGACACTGTGTCGTTACCAAAACCTAATAACACCAACTGCTGGCGTGCTAAGTAGGCGTGTTGGGCAATACCTGCGACTAAACCTTTGGCTTGACTTTGACCGTCGCCGTGTAAGGTAGATGCGGAGGTGTCGAGTAGGACTAAGTGCATTACTGGGTCGCCACCACGTTGGCGACGGTAACGTAAATCGATACCCGGGGCTTTATTACGGCCGGCAATTAAACTAGAAAACCAATTGATGCGTTGCGACCACTGGTTGCTGGCTCGGCCTTGGCCTTGGCCTTGTCGGCCCTTGCTGGCATTGGTTAAAAAGCTGGCTGTGTTATTGGGGTTGGGGGTGACCTCAGCGATGTCACGCAATTGACCGGTATTTTGTTTGGTGGGAGCCATTTGTCCCCAGTCTTCTTGTGACTGCCGGTTTTGAGGTTTTGGCTTGCTGTCCTGTGGGCGCTCGAAGGGCGGCGGACTCGGGGGTGGATTTTGATCAGGGCTGTTGCTGTTGTGGTGGTTACGGCGGTGCATTAATACCAACTCTTCAACCGCATCAATATTGCCTAATGAGACTTCGTTGGTTTGCTGATACGCGGCGTGGGCTTGAGCGGCGCGCAACCACACTAAGTCGCCCCGCACACCATCAACCTGAGCTGCGACACAGCGCTGCGCTATTTCGAGGCGCATGGTATCGCTGGCGGTCACATGAGTCAGTTGTTGTTGGGCGTACTCAATGCTGGTGCGCAAGGCCTGTTGTAACTGCGCATAGTCAGCCAAAAAAGCCTCTGGGTTGGCATCAAACTGTTGCCTGCGGCGTACAATCTCTACTCGCTCTTGGGCGCTGTAGGTGTTTTCTAAGGCCACACCAAAACCAAAACGGTCGAGCAGTTGTGGCCGCAATTCACCTTCGTCTGGGTTCATGGTGCCCATCAAGGTGAATTCGGCGGCATGTTGGTGGCTAATGCCGTCACGTTCGATATGATTAACGCCGCTGGCGGCTACGTCGAGTAATAAGTCGACTAAGGCATCGGGTAATAGGTTAACTTCATCAACGTATAGCAAACCCTTATGGGCTTTACTTAATAGCCCTGGAGCAAACTGAACTTGTTGTTCGCCCAGCACCTTTTGTAAATCTATAGTGCCGGTCACCATTTCTTCACTGGCCCCTAGGGGTAGGGTGACTAATTGGCTTAAGTTGGCAATCTTGAGGTCTGCCAGACTACGGGCAAGGGTGGATTTAGCACTGCCACGGGGGCCGCTCACCAGTACGCCACCAATGGCGGGGTCTATAGCCAGCAAGGTGAGTGCAAGCTTAACAGGAGCTTGGCCAACTACGGCGCTAAAAGGGAAGTTTGGTTTAAGCATATTGATACCCATCGTACCCACCGCACGATTTAGTTTTTAATTACATGTTGAGGGCTGGTATCGGACTGAATCGCCTAACGATCCACCGTTGCGGGGGCAGTGTTGGTTCAAGACCGGTTTGCCGTAATCTCGTCCACGCTTCCCATTTAACTGCTTGTTCGCCAAACAGCACCACTCATTAGCCACCATTGTAGGCTTATATGGTACAGAATAATACGTTTGTGAGGGTGCTAATGTACTGGGAGCGGCTTGGGCGTATTTAATGTCGTCAAGTTGCCACCAATTACAGAAAATCTTTCTGTATTCGGGCAGTTTGGTGCATGCGCTCGTGTAATACAGCCACTATACCCACCAAGTTGTCGGGCAAATAACGCCAGTAAATATAATGGTGTTGGTAAACGCAAAAATAACCACTGACGCCAAATTCCGCACTGATGGGGCGAGAAACAGCCTGCTGTGAAGCTATCTGCTCAAAGCGTTCAAATAGCCCTTTGATGTAGTTTTCAGCTTGTTCCGATCCCCAGTTTGACAGGCTGTAAATGAAAATTTCATCTATTTGATGACTTGCTCTTTGCAGTAGCTTGTAACCCTTAGACATTATTAACGCTTTAGGTTGCGTTGAATGATATCGTCCGCGGACACAGAAACATAGCTGCTCAAAGGTTCGGAAAATGCCTGTTGAAGCTCAGCCTTTAATTGTAGGAACTGTTGTTCTTCAAAACGTGATTTGTCTTGGCGGATGAGATCGCGAACGTATTCACTGGTGTTGTCATAACTGCCGTTAGAACCTACGTTGTGCGCTACAAAATCACCTAAATTGGAATTGAGACGTATGGTCATTGTGGTTTGCGACATAGAATTGAGCCTTATCGATAAGTTGTAACAAATATACCTACATATAATTACATGTTCAACTCAAGTGGGGAGACCACTATGATTTTCTCACCTGCTTAAGCGCTTTATTGCGTTGCCAGTTATCCCGCCAATCCATAACACGGTACCAAGCGCTGGCAGCAGGCATATACCATGGGCTGCCGTGGTGATAAAAACGGCGTTGTAATGGAGTTTGTTCGAATACCGAGTGTTGCTGCTGTGGTTGCAGCATTTTTTGGGCCGCCTTGTGGCCTAAATAGGGCGCCATAGCGACGCCATTGCCACAATACCCCATGGCGTGATAAATGCCCTCGTGGCAACCGATGCTGGGTAATTTGCTAAAGCTAAAGCCGGTAAACCCGGTCCAGCAATGGCTAATGGGCGTGTCTTTTAAACTAGGAAATATTTCTGCTAATTTGGCTTTAAGGGTAGGTAACGCCTGCTCTGGGGTGATGGCGTGTAATGCCGCTCGGGAGCCCAGCATAATACGCTTGCCGCAGGGTGTGGGCCGGTAATAACAAAAGCGTTGGCGAGTTTCCACCATACAATGGCCGCCAGGCAATAAGGCTTGCACCATTGCTGCGCCAAGTTCTTCGGTGACGATGATGAAACTAGGCACTGGCATCACCCGCTGGGCAAGGAATTTAGAAACCCTAGTTTGAGTATAGCCATTAGTGGCCATAAGAACCTGCTGGCAGTGTATGTCTTGGCCCTTGATGCTAATACAAAAACCATCCTTTTGAGGTTGAACGGATTGTACTTTTTGCTCACCAAATATTTGCACTCCAGCTTGTAGCGCCAGTTGTAATAGGCCGTAGTGTAATTTTCTGGGTTGTACTGAGGCATGGCTTTGGTACATTAAGCCACCAAAATAGAGTTGGGTATCGATGTGCTGAGCCATTTCATTGGCTTCGACCATACGTGCGGCAAAAGGCTCAATGGTTTGTAAACCCGCATTAGCGTTGCGCATGGCATCAAAATCTTGTGGCGTCCATGCCGTTCGTAAACGACCACAGGCTTGTAAGTCACAGTCGAGCTTGTGATCTACAATAAGGCTTTTAGTATAGGCTAGCGAAGCATTGGCTTCTTTGTGTAGTTGCGCGGCGATGTCTGGGCCATAATGTTTTTTGGCATCGGCCACAGACACTTTATGACCCGAGCCCAACATACCGCCATTACGCGTGCTGGCTCCAAAACCAATAGCTTCACCATCCAGTACAAGCACCTGACGGCCAGCTTTGGCCAATGTGAATGCAGCACTTAGGCCGGTAAAACCCGCACCTACCACCACACAATCGGCTTTGGTTGGCGGCACTTCGGTGTTACGATATTGGGGCTGATCTTGCCACCAGTAAGGTGAAAATTGGATCATTATTCGTCAACATGTTTTTCTATTGAGTCGACACCATGCAACAACTGTATCCAGAACTCAAACCCTACCGTGAATTTTTTCTACCGGTAGATCATGGCCACAGCTTGTATGTAGAGCTATGTGGTAATCCCCAAGGTATTCCCGTGGTCGTAGTTCATGGAGGGCCTGGCGGTGGTTGCGGACCATCATCTCGGCGCTTTTTTGACCCTAGCGATTACCACATTATCTTAATGGACCAGCGGGGTGCAGGTCGCTCTTTGCCCCATGCCAGTTTGGAAGCCAATACCACGCAGCATTTAATTGGCGACTTTGAGCGCTTGCGTGCAAAACTCGAGATATCGCAGTGGTTATTATTTGGCGGTTCATGGGGTACTACTCTGGCGCTAGCTTACGCCCAAGCACACCCACAACAGGTGATGGGTCTTATATTGAGGGGTGTTTTTTTAGGGCGACCTAAAGATGTGGATTGGATCTACGAAGCCGGTGGCGCTAGCCGTATGTTTATCGACAATTGGGCCGGCTTTCAAAAACCCTTGGCACACACTAATGCCGAATCTGAAGGGCAAATGGTCAACCGCTATTACCAGTTGCTTACTGGGCCCGATGAACTAAAACGCATGGCCGCAGCTAAAGCCTGGGCTGGCTGGGAAGACAGTATTGCCACCTTGCAACCTGCACAAAGCAGCGCTGGTGACTATGAGGACGCCCATTTCGACTTAGCATTAGCCCGTATTGAGTGCCATTATTTTGTTAATCAGTGTTTTATTGAACCTAACCAGCTGTTAAATAATATGCATAAAATAAGCCATATACCGGGTATTATCGTCCACGGCCGATACGACATGATTTGCCCTGCCGAACAAGCTTTTGAGGTGTATGAGCTGTGGCCGGAAAGCCAGTTGCATATCGTGCGCGACGCTGGGCATTCACAGCAAGAGCCCGGTATCATCGACAACTTGGTGAAAGCCACTCGCGAATTTGCCCTTAAATACGCCTAACGAAATACTAATCTATGAAAGCATTATTACAACGCGTCACGCACGCCCGTGTAGAGGTCGATGGCCAGTGTATTGGCCAAATTGAACACGGCATTATGCTGCTGTTAGGGGTTGATAAGGGCGATGATCAAGCTAAAGCCGATCAGTTGTTACACAAAGTGCTGCATTATCGCTTTTTTGCTGATGACAATGGCAAGATGAACAACAACGTCCAGCAAGTGGCTGGCAGTATACTCATCGTCAGTCAGTTCACCTTAGCCGCAGACACTAAAAAAGGCTTGCGGCCTGGATTTTCTAGCGCCGCCCCTCCAGCCCTTGGCGAACAGCTATATGACTACTTTGTGGCCCAAGCCAGCGCCAAAACCACCGTCGCCACCGGCCAGTTTGGTGCCGATATGCAGGTTAGCCTAACCAACGATGGGCCAGTAACCTTTATGTTGGAAGTCTAGCGCCTCTCATGCTAGGTAATGCGCTGCCCTTGGCTGACAAACCTAGGTGCGCCAGTAGTTATTTGCCGAAGCAATCGTCTGGAAGTTGATCGCCACGACTTGAGAAGCAGCAATCAAACTGGCTGGATCTTCAGCATACATGGGCCTGAGCTTTTGCCTAATATCGTCATCAGGTTGTGTGTACTTAGCACCCATTCTGGACATTTTAATCGCTAATTCGTAGCCTGATTGAGGGTCAGGTGTGTCTAGGCTGGTGAGCCATATGTCTTGCATTATCTTCTCCTTGATTGTTAATAAGCCGCTGTTGTTATAGGTCTTACTCTTAGCGGACCCTGTAAGTATGGCAGCCAAAAAACAGTGTGCTCAATATTTTTGTAACTGAGGTTTGGGGGCTCTGCGCATTAATTTACTTTGTAGTATTGGGTTGTTACCCGCAGTATTTGAGACCGTGTTCATATGGTTGTACTTGAGTGCCTATATTAGTGTTTTTTATTCGTACTCTTTTATTAACCAAGGAGAATAATGATGACAAAAGTATTGATGATTACGGGTGACTTTGTAGAAGATTATGAAAACATGGTGCCTTTTCAGGCGTTGATGGCGATGGGCCATGAGGTAGACGCGGTGTGCCCAGAAAAGCAAGCAGGCGACACCATCGCCACGGCCATACACGACTTTGAAGGCGACCAAACCTATACCGAGAAAAGGGGTCATAATTTCGTGTTAAACGCTAGTTTCGCCGATGTTAAAGAAGCATCTTACGATGCTTTATACCTACCTGGTGGGCGTTCCCCAGAATACTTACGAATGAATGCTAGAGTTATAGAGTTGATTCAACAGTTCGCTGCCAGCAACAAACCCATCGCTTCCGTGTGTCACGGCGCGCAGTTGCTTACTGCGGCCGGCATCATCGAGGGCAAAAGGGTATCGGCTTATCCTGCGTGTCGCTCGGAAGTAACCATGGCGGGCGCAGAGTATGTGGACCTGTCCATGGACGATGCAGTGACAGATGGCATGTTAGTCACTGCCCCTGCGTGGCCTGCCCACGCGGTAATGCTCAAGCAGTTTGTTGCGCTATTTTGATGTGATAACTAACCTTAGGTGAAGCTATGTGCCAACTTTTTATTAAAGCAGACAGTCAAATGTGGACATCAAAGACCAAGTCTTTGAGAATTGATAGTGTTGTGACTTCCATTAGGTTGGAGCATTTCTTCTGGAGTGTGTTGGAAGAAATTGCATATCGAGATCTCATTACCGTGAATCAAATGATCACTAAGCTGTATTTGGAATCACTTGATGCAGACCATGACATTGGTAACTTCACCTCTTTTCTAAGGGTATGCTGTTCGCGGTATTTATCACTTATTGCTGACGGTCAGCTGATGCGTGAAGATGCCGTGCCACTTGGCAGCTTGGATGCAGGCGCGTTACTCAAAAACGAAGCGCAAAGGAATGCGCTGCGTGCTGCCGGTTATGTCACGCCTAGGAGTTTGCTCAGCTAATGGCGTTATGAAAAGCGCTATAGGCGTGAAATGACTTGCCCTAGTAATAACAACCACATACAGGCAAGGGTAACAAAGCTCCACATAAAGGTGCGATAGCGCCATTTCACTCGGTTACTGGTGATGTGTACATAGCTGTGGAGATAGCGGCAAGCGACAAAGAGCCACGCCAACACCACATAAGCGGGCTGAAATAAGTCGGCGGCATACACCAAACCAATCAGCGCATAAAACACCATGGGCAAAGCCAGCAAATTATCGTAGTTATTGCTTAACTGGGCCATTTCGGCCGGTATTTCGGCGCCGCTATTAAGTTTAAAAAACCCCCGTGGTAATAGGCCTTGTTTTGCTACTGTGCGTTTTTTTAACGCCAGCATGACCATGACCACAAGGGTAAGGCCTACGAGTAACAATGGGGGTAAGAGTAAGTGCAACGGATTCATCAGGTAACCTCGTTAATGGCATTAAGTGCCGCAAAATGTATTTTTTACGGCTTGTGTAGCGGTGGGCGCTAGGGCATACGGCCTCAGTTGAGATTGGTATTCCCACGGCGATTGCACCACTTTAAGTAGGGCCTCAAAGGGTGCAAAATCTTGCTGATCTTCGGCCGCCCTTATGGCCATTTCAACTTGATGGTTGCGGGCGATAAAGGCTGGGTTGGCACTATTCATTTGTTGGTAACGTTGCTCAGGCTCTTGGGGGTCATTGGCTAAGCGTTGTAGCCATTGCTGCTGCCACAAAAGCAGTTCGTCTGGGGCGGCAAAAACGTCATCGATGGATTGGTGTGCTGGGTTGGTAGCGACTTGGTCAACGAGGGACCGAAAACACAGAGTGAAGTCTAATTGATGCTCGGCCATGATAGCCAATAACTGTTCGGTTAAAGCTTGGTCTTCGGCTTGCGGCTCACTCAACCCCAGCTTGTTGCTCATGACGCGCTGATAAGCGCTCCCGTAATGCGCTACGTAATCGTCCAGTGCCTGTTGGGCGCAAACTAAGGCTTGCTCACCATTGGGGTGTAGCAGTGGTAATAACGCCTGAGCGAGGCGTACCAGGTTCCATTGGCCAATGCCAGCCTGTTGGTTATAACGATAGCGGCCTTGACGGTCGATGGCGCTAAACACTTTATCGGGGTCGAATTGATCCATGAAGGCACAGGGGCCGTAATCTACCGTAGCGCCACAAATCAGCATATTGTCGGTGTTCATTACACCATGAATAAACCCAAACCCTTGCCACTGAGCAATGAGTTTGGCTTGGCGTTTAATGACTTCGTTGAGCAACGCCAAATAGGGTTGTTCGGCGTGGGTTAAAGCAGGGAAGTGACGCTGTAAACAATAGTCTGCGAGTTGCTTAACGGCGTCTTGGTCGCCTTGCATGGCAAAATACTCAAACGTGCCTATGCGGATGTGGCTGGGGGCAATGCGGGTTAACACGGCACCAGGTTCTGCGCCCTTACGCAGTACTTTTTGGCCAGTGGCAACAGCGGCAAGGCTACGGGTGGTGGGCACCTTGAGGGCCGCCATGGCTTCGCTTATGAGGTATTCTCGAAGCACGGGACCTAAAGGGGAGCGGCCATCACCACGGCGCGAATAGGGCGTGGGGCCCGAGCCTTTAAGTTGTAAGTCGAAACGTTCGCCATTAGGCGCCACAATTTCGCCCAACAGATGAGCACGACCATCACCGAGTTGTGGATTGTAGGAGCCAAATTGATGGCCAGCATAGGCTTGAGCTAGAGGTTTGGAGCCGTCCAAAATGGCATTGCCTGCGAGTGCTTGGGCCGCTGCTTCGGAGCTTAACCAAGCCGTATTGATGCCTAACTCCTTGGCCAATACCAAGTTAAGTGCAAAAGGCTTTGCTTGTGGTACCGGTGTGGGCTCGGCAAAGCTATAAAAGTGCTCCGGCAACTGGGTGTATGTGGTCTCAAAAGTTGGGCTGTTTACGGTAGTCATGACTAAAGGATCTCTAATTTGGCATAGGCCAGCACTAACCACTTGCTGCCTTCGTTTTCAAAATTCACCTGCACGCGGGCTTGCGGGCCTTGGCCTTCGGCATTGACTACCACGCCCATGCCAAATAATGGGTGCCTAACGTTTTGGCCCAAGGCAATGACAGGAGTTTCCAATTCCTGATGTCGTCCCCAGCGGTCGTATTGCCGTTTGGGTGTGGGCCTTGCTGTGACTGGGCGGCTTATAGTGGACTTAAGGCGTACCTCGTTCATCAGGCCTTCCGGTACTTCACCAATAAAACGAGAGGGTCGATTAAAGGTATCTTGGCCGTGTAATCTGCGGCTTTCGGCGTAGGTAATAAACAAACGCTGCATGGCGCGGGTAATACCCACATAACATAGGCGGCGCTCCTCTTCTAAACGATCGCCTTCTTCGAGGGACATTTTGTGGGGGAATAGGCCTTCTTCTACACCGCCTAAAAACACCACCGGAAACTCAAGGCCTTTGGCTGAGTGAAGGGTCATGAGTTGTACGCTGTCTTCAGACTCGTCGGCTTGTTGTTCACCGGCGTCTAGGGCCGCTTGGTCTAACATAGCTGCTAGCGGTGTGGTGGCTACTGGGTCTAGCGCAGAGTCGGGATCATCGGACTCTTGTGTTGGGTTCCATGTGCTGGCGAAACCTTTAGCCGCACTCACTAACTCATTGAGGTTATCAATGCGAGTTTGGGCCTTTTCACCCTTTTCTTTAAGGTGATGTTGGATTAACCCCGATTGCTTGATAACGTGATCCACCATGTCGTGTAACAAGGCTTCGGTGCTTTCTTCGTCGAGCCGATCGATCAAGCCAACAAAACTTTGCACCGCATTGTGGGCGCGGGTGGGTAGTGCATTGTGGTCCACGATTTGTTTGGCGCTGTCCCACATAGAGCAACCTTCTGCTCGGGCATGGAGACGGATTTTATCCACCGTAGCAGCGCCCACGCCACGTGTCGGCACGTTGAAAACCCGCTCCATAGCGGCGTCATCGTTACGGTTTTTGATGAGGCGCAAGTAAGCTAACGCATTACGAATTTCCAAACGGTCATAAAAACGTTGACCGCCGTAAATGCGATACGGCATGTTGGCTCGAATCAGGGCTTCTTCTAATACCCGCGACTGGGCGTTAGAGCGGTAAAGAATGGCACACTCGGCCCGTAAACCGCCGTCTTTTTGCCACTGGTCAATTTGGTCAACGATAAACCGGGCTTCATCCATTTCGTTAAACGCGGCATACAGCGAAATAGCCTCGCCATCGTTGCCATCGGTCCACAAGTTTTTACCCAAGCGGCCACTGTTGTTGGCAATAAGGCCGTTGGCGGCTTTCAGTATGGTGCCGGTAGAGCGGTAGTTTTGTTCCAGCTTTACGGTGATGGCATTGCCAAAATCCCGTTCAAAGTGTTGGATGTTTTCTATTTTTGCACCCCGCCAACCGTAAATGGATTGGTCATCGTCACCCACGGCCATGACTTTAGCGGCGCTGCCCGATAACACCCGTAGCCAAGCGTATTGTATAGTGTTGGTGTCTTGAAACTCGTCCACCAACAGGTGCTTAAAACGGCCTTGATAATGGGCTAGCAAAGCCGAGTTGTTAAGCCATAGCTCATGGCTGCGTAGCAACAGCTCGCCAAAATCGACCAGGCCTGCGCGTTCACAGGCTTGGTGGTAGGCAGCGTACACCTTAACTTGGGTATCTAGTTGAAAATCACCATGGGTTTCAATGTGTTGAGGGCGCTTGCCTTCGTCTTTACAGCCATTAATGAAGTGTTGGAATTGACGTACGGGCCATCGGCTTTCTTCTAGCTGCATTTGTTTGCACAGGCGTTTAAGGATGCTCAGCTGGTCGTCGCTGTCGAGAATTTGAAATTCTTTTTGTAACCCCGCTTCTTGCCAGTGACGGCGTAATAACCGGTGGGCCAAGCTATGGAAGGTGCCGACCCACAATTGCTGTGTGTCTAACCCCATTAGGCTTTCAATACGGCTGCGCATTTCGCGGGCTGCCTTGTTGGTAAAAGTTACCGCCATGATGGACCATGGCGATATATTCTCTGCTTCAATGAGCCAGGCAATGCGGTGCACCAACACCCGGGTTTTACCACTGCCAGCGCCGGCTAAAATCAGCAAGTTTTCCTGTGGTGCTGCCACGGCTTCACGTTGTGAGCCGTTGAGTTCGTCTAAGAGGCGAGAAACATCCATGAGTGTGTCCGTATAGTTGGCATCAATTGCGATTAAGTAATTGATGAAAAACAATTTTTGTTGGAATGCGAAACTGATCTGACCAATGTGTGCTTGTCTTGTTGCCAGCGCCCAACTAAGGGAGTATTTTTGTTCGAGCTATGACAAACGGTTGGCTGCAATGGGTTATTTAACTAACACCTATTGTAACCACAGATGAGGTAAATGACACCGTTAGTCCTGAACTAGTTTGACATGGTTAAACTCAATAAAAAAAATACTGGAGTGTACGGAAATGGAACGAAGAGAAATTTTAAAGAAAGGTTTGGTTGGTTTAGGCGGCGCTGCAGCTGCTTCAACTATCGCCGCGCCAGCAATAGCAAAAGAGCGTGTGGAAATTGCCATGGTTTCAACTTGGCCACGTGATTTTCCCGGTCTAGGAACAGGTGCGCAGCGTTTTGCACAGCGCCTAAATGACATGAGTGACGGCCGTATCCAAGTTTCTTATTACGCTGCCAACGAGCGTGTAAAAGCATTTGACTCATTTGATGAAGTGGCTTCTGGCAACGCGCAGATGTACCATTCGGCCGAATATTATTGGAAAGGCAAGCATCCAGGCTGGGCTTACTTTACCTCTGTACCATTTGGCTTAACCTACACTGAGATGAACGCATGGATTCGTTTTGGTGGTGGTCAAGAGTTATGGGATGAGCTAGGTGCAGATTACGGCTTAAAAGGCTTGATGTGTGGTAACACCGGCGTCCAAATGGGTGGTTGGTTCCGTAAGGAAATCAACTCTGCAGACGACCTTAAAGGTTTGAAGATGCGTATGCCTGGTCTAGGTGGCGACGTATTGGCTAAGCTTGGTGGTTCTCCAGTGTCGTTGCCTGGTGGTCAGATTTATGAAAACCTTATCTCTGGTGCCATCGATGCAACTGAGTGGGTTGGCCCTTGGAATGACGAGCTAATGAAGTTCTACGAAGCGGCTAAGTACTACTACTACCCAGGCATGCACGAGCCAGGCGCTATGTTGGCTTGTGGCATGAACAAAACTTGGTGGGATGGATTGAGCAAAGCGGATCAAATGATGATTGAAGCGGCTTCATCCATGGAAAATGACGTCATGATGGCGGAATACAATGCCAAGAACGGTGCTGCACTTAAACGTTTGGTTAATGACCAAGGCGTTAAGCTACGCCAGTTTAGCGATGACATTTACGACAGCTTTGCTGAGGCTTCTGAAGAAGTGTTTGCAGAAGTTCAAGAGCACAGTGATTTGGCTGCGCGTATTCACAAGAGCTTTGCTACAGCCCGTACTGATATCGGTGCATGGACAGGAATTTCTGACCAAGCCTACCTACAGCAGCGTAACCGCGCTCTAGGTGGCTAATAGCCGTACTTTGGTACACCCGCCCATGGCATTGCTGTGGGCGGGTTTTTCTTTATTACTCGTTAGTGGTTTTAACCATGCAACACCCTTTAAACTCGTCCTATAGTTTATCTAGGCAAGACTTGTTGCTTCGCAGCTTGGCTTTTACTGTGGTGTATGCCACGGTTATTTTTGTAGTTAATAATTTTTTAAACTTCTGGGCTTTGTGGCCAGGAGCCGTCAATACCCTGGTGGGAAAAACCTCCGCCGGATTAGGCTGGCTACAGGTATTAAGTTATCTAGCAGCGCCAATGTTGGCCATGTTTCATGTGTCTACACTGAGGGCATTAAGCTATCACGACCTTGCACAGAGGGTCTCCCATTGGGCCGCCACTAGTGTAAAAGCCGCCTTTTGGATGGTGCTTTTAGTAGGTTTAGTTGACATGCTGGTATCGTTTTTACGCATAGAGTCGCTGCTTGCGCCTTTGGTTGGCGATGCCATGACTCTTGAATTAGGTAAACCACAATTCCGTGGTACTTATGTACACCTACCACTGATGTTGCTGGCCTGTTTTATAGCCATACGCAGCAAAGGGTTAGGATTTATTTGGCTGACCTTGTTGGTGGTTGGGGCTGAATTTTTAATTGTTATTACTCGTTTTGTGTTTTCTTATGAACAGGCGTTTATGGGCGATCTTGTTCGTTTTTGGTATGCCGCCTTGTTCCTGTTTGCCTCCGCACACACCTTGCTTGTAGAAGGGCATATTCGGGTGGACGTGGCCTACACTCATTTTAAGGCGCGAACCCAATCTTGGGTTAATGTTTTTGGGGTCTTCTTACTCGGCTTACCCCTGTGTTTTACCATCCTCACCCTAGGTATGTGGGATAAAACTAGCAGTATCAATAGCCCACTCATTAATGTAGAAATTTCTCAAAGTGGTTATGGCATGTATGTGAAATACATCATGGTGGGCTTTTTGGCCATTTTTGCTTTTTCTATGATTATTCAATTTTCAAGTTATTTGCTCAAGCATTTTGGTGTGCTACGCGGCGAAGCAACGACAACCACGGCTAACCCCTAGGACACTGCGTTATGGAACTTTTGTTTTTAGGGATTTTAGTCCTGCTTATGATTACGGCGCTGATCTCCGGCTTTCCCGTAGCTTTTTCTTTGCCTGGCTCGTCGATCATTGCTATTGGTTTGGCGGCCCTAGCCGGTTGGGTGTTTGCCGATAATCCAGATGCCTATTTCCATGAAGGCGGCCCTGTGCAATGGCTCAGTGCCGGAGTGACAAACTTTAGAAGCCTTTATTGGAACGTTGAGCGGGATACCCTCATTGCGATTCCGTTATTTATCTTTATGGGCATTATGTTACAACGCTCTAAAGTGGCCGAAGACTTGCTGGTGACCATGGCTCAGCTGTTTGGCCCAGTGCCGGGTGGTTTAGGTATTTCTGTGGTATTGGTGGGCGCCTTATTGGCGGCGACTACCGGCATAGTGGGCGCCACAGTGATCGCCATGGGTATGATTTCTTTGCCGGCTATGCTGCGCAGTAAATACTCCCACTCCTTAGCTACGGGAACCATTTGTGCGTCAGGCACCCTTGGCCAAATTATTCCACCGTCTATTGTACTTATTATCTTGGCCGACCAGCTCAGTAACGCAGCCGACCAAGCCAGCGCCATGCGTCAGTCTGCATACCGTGAGATTACGGGCGAGTTTTCCATGCCTTCGGTGCTGGACATTACCTCAGCCAGCGCCGGTGACATGTTTATGGGGGCCTTTATTCCGGGCCTTGTGTTGGTGGGCTTGTACATATTGTATATATTGTTCACCGCTATCATCCGTCCAAAAATGGCCCCACCTGTAGGTTATGACGGCGCTTACGATCGTCAGTTTTTGGTTAAAGTATTAATGTCTTTATTGCCACCTCTGGGTCTGATTTTTGTAGTATTGGGCTCCATTTTAATGGGTGTAGCCACGGTGAACCAAGCGGGTGCGGTAGGTGCGGTGGGTGCCATGTTGATGGCAGGCTATCGCTTACATCACCGTGATGAAAGGCGTTATTGGCCTGCCTTTATTGCTATTTCATCGGTTGTTGCCCTAGGTTTTATTGTGGCCAATTTCGACCTCAATATTAAAAACATCAATACTGACGAAGATCGCCTTGGTATTACCCTAGGTTTGATCGCTTCTGCTACTTTGTTGGTAGCAATAACTTGGAGTGGGTGGAGAGTCTTTAAAACCGGCACCACCTTACATGAAGTTATGGGGGAAACAGCCAAAACCACGTCTATGGTATTTATCATCCTTATTGGTGCTGCCATGCTCACCTCGGCATTCCGTGCATTTGGTGGTGAAGAACTTGTGAAACACATGCTCACAAGTTTGCCGGGAGGCTTTTGGGTACAGTTCTTTGTGGTGATGTTAGTGATCTTTGTGCTAGGTTTTTTCCTAGACTTCATTGAAATTGCCGTAGTGGTAGTGCCTATTGTGGCACCTATCCTGCTAGCAGACCCAAGCGCTAACATCACTGCAGTGTGGTTAGGTGTAATGATTGGATTGAATATACAAACCTCATTCCTTACGCCACCCTTCGGCTTTGCGCTTTTCTACTTGCGGGGTGTGGCAGACAAAGTAGTGAAGACCGTCTCTATTTATAAAGGCGTGGTGCCATTTATAGGCTTGCAGCTATTAGCCCTAGTCATTACAGGCTTTTACCCAAGCTTGGTGAACTATTTGCCTAACCGCACCTACCTGACCTCTGAGTCGGCACCTCCACCTATGAATCCGCGTATTCAGCCTTGTTTAGAGGAACAGGTGCTGACTTTGTACGGCAGCGACAAAGTGCGTCTGATTGCCGCCATTGATGCCATGGCTGCTGTAGATGCGAGTTATTTGTCCTCTTCTGCAACAGAAATGTTACAACAAAGCTTAAGTAAAGCACGACTGACCTTTGACAAAGTAGAGGCTATCTACCAAGCTGAAGCGCAGTTAACAGACTTTTCACAAAGCTATGAGCCGTTACATCAACAAGTACGAGAAATTCAGCTTCACGTGCGCCGTAATACTGGTTTGAGCAAAGATGCTCAATTACAGTTGCGTCGCCTAGATGATATTGACCTCAATGCAGACCGTCGGGCAGATCTACTGGCTCACATAGATGAGCTTGAACTTCTTAATCAACGTTTAGAGGCCGGTATCCCTGCTGAATGGGCCACTCAACGACCTATTTTTGAACAACTCAATAAGGCAGAAAAACAGTCTCGTAGGCAATACCGTCGTAATGTTGATGAAGCATACGAGGGTATTAGAGAATTGCACTTTTGGATCGCTCAAGCGCCAGAATTGGCATTGCTTGAAGATGATGTGGCGCAGCTCGCATCTAGCATAGAGCAGTTGGACGCCAAAGACGCCATGGCAGCGATTAAAGTACAAGAGAAGATGTTGGGCGAGTTTTCCGGGGTAAGTAGTGTTAAGTCTAAGCTGTCTAAAGCGAGACGTGCCCTGAAAGGCAGTAAATATAATCTCGAAAAGTCCAAAGATTATCATAGCCAAGCCATGGCTTTGTTAACGGCAGAGATCACATGGCGTCAAACAGCGTTAACTCAGTTAGCGCCGGCTTTGGCCACCTATGACGATGCCATTAAGCAAAGCATTGGTTTACGTCTACAGGAACGCATGAGCCATGACGTAGCAACCACGGTTTCTGCCTGTATGTCGACGCATAAAGACATCTCTTTGCAATTTTGAAGATGGGCGGTGGATTGAGTTGAAGTGGATGGGGTAGAATAAAAACAACTACCCCACTGCTGCAGTGAAGTGAATGCCTAAAACTACTCAAAATCTGTTCAAAGCCATACAATTAGCCCATCAACAGTTGCGCAAGTCTGAGCGCAAGGTGGCCGATTACGTATTGGAACACCGGGCTAAGGTGGTGCAAATGCGCATTGTTGATTTGGCGGCCGCTGCGGGTGTGAGTGAGCCTACGGTGGTGCGATTTTGTCGTGCGATTGGGTTTGATGGATTCCAAGGCTTTAAGCTGACGCTGGCCCAGTTTGTGGCATCCAATACCTCCTACGAACAGTTTCGGTTAGACAGCCGCGATTCCGTAGAAGAGTTTAAAGAAAAAATCTTCGACTCCACCATGGGTAACCTCATGCGGGTCAAAACCGATTTAGATGCTGCCAATTTAGAACGCGCCATTGTAGCCCTAGCGCAAACCAAGCGTGTAGATTGTTATGGATTTGGTGCTTCGGCGCCCATTTGTAGTGACGCCCAGCATAAGTTTTTCCGCCTTAACCTGTCGGCAGCGGCCTATTCAGACCCCCATTTACAAACCATGGCAGCGGTCACCTTGCAGTCTGGTGATGTGGTGATTGCGATCTCGCAAACGGGCCGTACCAAAGACTTGTTACACACCACTCAACTGGCTATGGATGCCGGCGCCACCGTGATTGCATTGTGCCCCAGTAATACCCCCTTGGCACAACAAGTGCAGATTCCTCTTTATATCGACCTCGATGAAGACAAAGAGCTCAATACTCTTATGTCGTCACGCATCACCCAAATGGTGGTGATCGACGTGCTCGCCGTAGGCGTGACCATGCAGTTGGGTGAAGAAGCCAAGGCGCATCTAAAAACCATTAAACGCTCGCTTAGGAGTTTGCGTATTCCCGCTAAGCGTCCTAAATAGTTGCGGTTAATGGTGGGGGGCTTGACAATTCGGCCTGCAGCTCCCATAGTGGGAGCGTTATGCGTATCATCTCCAAGAAAACACTACGTGGCTTTTGGCAATCGAAACCCGAGTTTATGTCGGCAAAGGATGCGCTCGAAGCTTGGCATGATGAGGCGAAAAAGGCCGCTTGGCGAACTCCTGCGGAGATTAAAGCTAAATATCGCAGTGCCAGTATTCTTAAAGGTAATCGTGTTGTGTTCAACATCAAAGGCAATGATTACCGGTTGGTTGTTAAGGTTAACTACGACTATGGCATTGTTTATGTTCGTTTCGTTGGTACCCATAGGCAATATGATGCGATTGATGTGGAGACAGTGTAATGTATATAAAACCGATTAAAACAGAGCAGGATTATGAGCAGGTGCTTGAGCGTATTGCGTTGCTTATGGATGCACGCAAGGACACTGCTGAAGGCGATGAGCTTGATGTGTTGACGACACTGGTGGAAGCCTACGAAGCTCAACATTATGCGATTGATGCGCCGCACCCTATTGCAGCCATCCGCTTTAGAATGGAGCAAGGCGAACTGACGAACCAAGATCTAGTGCCTTATATCGGTCACTCAGGTCGCGTTTCTGAAGTGCTCAATTATAAGAGGCATTTAACCTTGAACATGATACGGCGTTTGCATCACGGCCTGCAAATCCCAACGGATAGTCTTATCGCGACTTATGATTTAGCCTAATTCAGTGAAAATCCCGCGAGCTCACTTTAAGTTGTTCTAACAAGTGGCTGCAATCGGTGAGTTTGCCTGCGATGAGGTGGATCACTTGGCTGTCTGGGTCGCGTTCTAAAATACCTTTTACTTTCAATATTTTGGCATTTAAATAGGCCTGCCTTTGGGCGCGAGAGGTGGCTTGCCAAACCACTAGGTTGGTATTGCCAGTTTCATCTTCTAAGGTGATAAAGGTAACGCCAGAGGCGGTGCCGGGCCTTTGCCTGCCGGTGACTAAACCGGCGGTGGTGACTAAGGTTTGGTGTGGTTTTTGAGCCAGCTGGCTGGCGCTGCTGCAACCCTTGAGTAGGCCACTATGCCTTAATAGTGCAATGGGGTGTTGTTCTAGGCTTAAACGCAGGCTGGCGTAGTCTTCGGTGAGTGCATCTAACGCCGCTGGCGCGGGCAATTGGTCAGATTGCTGTTCGTGTACTTCACGCAGCAATGGTAAATCTTGGTGATTATCGAGCAACTGCCAGCGCGCTTGATAACGGTGGCCACTAAAACAACGTAAAGCGTTAGCACTAGCAAGGGCTTCAAGTTGGCCTTTGGCTAGATGTAAGGCTTGTACCTGGGGTAAACCCTTAAAGCCTGTGGCGGGCCTTTGTTCGAGCAATTGATGTATGTGCCTTTGATGTGCGCCTTTAACTTGTCTAAAGCCTAAGCGTAGGGCCAATTCCCCACTAGGGATGGATTCCAAACTGTGATCCCAGTGGCTTTGATTAATACACACGGGCAATACCTGCACACTATGGCGGCGGGCATCTTGCACCAGTTGTGAGGCACTATAAAATCCCATCGGTTGGCTGTTGAGGATGGCGCAATAAAAGGCGGCTGGGTAGTGGTATTTGAACCATGCTGAGACATAGGCTAACACCGCAAAACTGGCGGAGTGGGATTCGGGGAAACCGTATTCACCAAACCCTAGTATTTGTTGGTATAGCCGTTCTGCAAATTCTGTTTTATAACCTCGCTCTACCATGCCGTTGACTAATTTATGATGAAATTGATCGAGCTCGCCGTGGCGTTTCCAGCTGGCCATGGCGCGGCGTAAGCGGTCGGCTTCGCCACCACTAAAACCGGCGGCCACCATGGCCAATTTAATCACTTGTTCCTGGAAAATAGGCACACCCAAGGTGCGCTTTAATACGCCTTCCACTTCTTTGGATGGGTATTCCACCGCTTCTTTGCCCGCCCGGCGGCGCAAAAAGGGGTGCACCATGTCACCTTGAATAGGCCCTGGGCGCACAATGGCAATTTGGATGACTAAGTCATAAAAACAGGCCGGTTGTAAACGTGGCAACATGCTCATTTGGGCACGGGATTCCACCTGAAATACACCCACGCTGTCGCCCTGCTGCAACATGGCGTATACCTTGGCGTCATCATCCATACGGGTAATGTCGGCTAAACTGAGTTGGCGGCCATGGTGTTGATGTACCATGTGTAATGCGCGCCTGATAGCGCTGAGCATACCTAAGGCCAGTACGTCGACTTTAAGCAGAGCAAGGCTTTCAAGGTCGTCTTTGTCCCATTGAATCACCGTGCGATCCGCCATGGCGGCGTTTTCTATGGGCACTAGCTCGCTTAATGGGCCTGCGCTAATGACAAAACCACCTACATGTTGTGACAAGTGGCGGGGGAACCCTTGTAACGTGTGCACTAACTCTAAGAAACATTGGCCTACATGGCTTTGGCCGTCTAAACCTAGGCTTTGTAATTGCTCATCCCAGCCGGTATTACGGTCACGCCGATCGACGTTTTTAATAAATAGCTCTAGCTGGGGCAGGTTAATGCCCAGAGCTTTACCCACTTCACGCACGGCGCTTTTAAACCGGTAGGTGATCACGGTGGCGGCTAAAGCGGCGCGGTGGCGGCCGTATTTTTGGTAGATGTATTGAATCACCTCTTCGCGCCGTTGGTGCTCAAAGTCGACGTCTATGTCGGGGGGTTCGGCCCGTTCTTTGGAGATAAACCGCTCAAATAACACCTCGATTTGGCGCGGATCAACGGCGGTAATTTCTAGGCAATAACACACCACAGAGTTGGCCGAAGACCCTCGGCCTTGGTAGAGAATGTGCCGGCTTTTGGCAAACTGTACTAGATCATACACGGTGAGAAAAAAGTGGGCGTAACCCTCCGAGGCGATTAGGGCCAGTTCCTTATCAATGATGTTGGCAATCTTGTGGGGCACTCCCGCAGGGAAGCGAAGGCATTTTCCTTGTTCCACTAAGTGAAATAAATAGCTGTTGGCATCATAGCCTTCGGGCACTAATTCTGCAGGGTATTGATAACTCAGTTCCGATAAACAAAAGCGACATTTATCGGCAATGTCTACACTGGCTTTAAGCCATGCTGCGGGGTAGAGCTTGGCGATTTTGGCTAACGGCCGCAGGCTATGTTCACGATTGGCTTGCAAGGCATAACCACAGGCGTGTACCGGTAATCCCAGGCGAATGGCGGTGAGGGTGTCGTGTAACATTTGCCGATCTGGGCTGTGCATCACCACTTGGCCTAAGGCCACTATGGGCAAATCGTAGGCTGTGGCCATGGTTTGGCAGTGTGTTTGTAAGCTTTGATCGAGGGCACTTAAACGTCGGTGACAGCCCACCCACAAACGCTGGTGATGGTGTTTGCTTAAACTTTCCCCCCATGTCTGTGTACTATTTGGGTGGGGATTCCAGATTAGTAAGCACTCACTTAGAGAGTTAAAGTCGTCGATATAAACTTGGTAGCTGCCTTTGTCACAACGCCTTCTGGCCAAGCTAATAAGTTCACACAGTTGACTATAAGCAAGGCGATTAGGTGCTAATACCACCAGCCGTTCTTGGTGCAGCACAAACTCGCTGCCAATAATAAGTTTGATGTTGAGTTGCTGTTCTTTTTTGTGCTGGTAAGCGCGCACCACACCCGCCACAGAACATTCGTCGGTGAGGGCGAGTGCTTGGTAACCTAAATCATCTGCCTCTTGTATCAGCTCTTGTGGGTGGGAGGCGGCACGCAGAAAACTAAAATTGCTTAAACAATGGAGTTCGGCATAGTTGATCGAGGCCTCGTCGCTGGGCCCTTTGTGGTTAAGCGAAGTAGCCATGTAGAAACCATTCCTCTCTAGGGGTGCGGAATAACCAACACACCTGACCTCGGGGGTTGCGGGCAATAAAATAGTCACGGCAAATACTGACGTTGTCCCACCAGCCACTTTGGATACGCTCGGGGCCAGACAATACACACCATTGTTGGTTGGGTTTATGGTGTAAGGCTTGGGGGATGGTGAGTAATAAACTCGGGCGTAAACTAGTAGTGGCCTTTGCTGCGGCAGCATGGATCTTAGGCTGCCCTTGATAAAAGCTACGCTCGGGGCGATGGTCGTCCCGTAGAAATACTTGCTGCACGGCGTGATTACCTAACTTATTTTGTAACCGGCTGATCAGTTGATCAGCCGTGAGTTTACCGCCTTGGGGTTCAAATAACTGATCGGATAAAGGCGCCCATGCATGTTGCCCGCGGGTACTTAAGCGCATGGCAATAATGGGGGCCTGCAGCTGTAGTTGCTCTAAACGCAACATGGCCAAGTTAAGCCATACTTGCGCACGGTATTCGCCGCCACTCGAGCCGATATGTACCTTTTCCGCGGGAAATTCACGGTAATAAAGGCTTAAATTTAAACCTGTTGCTTGTAATTGCCTGGGTGCTAAAAACGCCTCTAGGTCATCTAACAAACGCCGCAAAGGGAAACGTAAGGCGCTGCTCAGTTCAATGTCGTAAAGCAATTCTAAACCTTGTCGAAACCGCTCTGGGGGTTGGTAGTTGGTTTTTACAGGGGGCTTAGTGTGTTCAAGCAGTTGTAAATAAGTGACTAGCTCTTGCCCTAAACGTTGGCCTAGGGCCGACCTTGGTAACGCTTGGGCTTGGCCTAAGGTGTTGAGCCCTAATCGTTCTAGTTGTTGGGTTAGTTTGGGGGGCAAGCCCGCCTTTTGAATGGGTAATTGGGCTAATAAGGCGTTGACTTGTTGGGTGTTATTTAACCAGCGGTCATTACCTGCGCGAGCTAATACTTGGGCCGCTAATGGGCTATGGGCACTGGCATAGTGATAGTGCAAACCGCGCTCTATGAGGGGCTGTTGTAAACGTTGCCAGTATGCAGCCATACCTTCATATAGCTTTAACATGTCGCTGGTTTGTAATAACAACCCTTGAGGTGGGTCTAAGTATAAGGTGGCACTGGTTTGGTATAAGCGTTGAGCTAATTGCTTTAATAGGCGTTGTTCATGCTTGTGGTCATAGGCAATGACTTTAAGTTGGGCGCATAAGAGCGCGGCAGCCCCTATGCCTGTACCTAGGGCAATGCCGTGTTGGCGGGCTTGGCTATTGGCCTGCACCACTTGATTTTGGTGCACCAATACATAGGCCTCATCGCACGGTTGTTGGTGTAATAAACTGTCGAGTTGCAGGCTGGGAAGATACAAATAAAGCCACTGCATGGGTCATCGGCCCTGCGCCGGTAATACCACGATGTTGTTGGCTACGGGCTGCGGTTGTGCAGTTAAGCTAGGCCAGAGCTGGTGCATATTAATGTGGCAGGGGTGTTGTGGCCATTGGCCTTGGGATTTATAAATTTGTAGGCTTAACCCCGTGGCTTGTGGGGTTAGGGCAAGGCGGGCGCTAATGGGTAGGGCGCTAGCACTCGGCGCAGGTTGACTATGTAACCAAAACATCAATACTTGGTTGTCTTTAGCCGCCACCTGTAAACGTTTGGCTTGGGTGCTGGTGAGGTTAGGCCCCCACAACAATAAATGGCTACAGCAGCCACTAGTCAAGCTTTGCTCGGCACTCCAGAGGGCGTGTTGCGGGTTTTGGCAGCGCACCAATAATGTTTGATTGAGGCTAATGCCATGCTGGGAGAGGGCTTGGCCATTCAGTTCTGCGGGTGGGTTAATCCACACCTGTAAGCGTAGCTTGGCTTGCGCCAATAAAGGTAACAATAAACGTAGTTCGCCAATGCCTATCGCGCCACAGGCGAGTTCCACTAACCCAGCCTGAGGCCATCCCCCTTGTAGATGTTGATCTAAGGCAGGGTAAAAGCTGCTTTGGCGGCGCTGGTCTGGGCCTGCGACTTGCCGAGCACGCCATACTAAACGTTGCTGTTCTAGCTGATTTAACTGTGTAAGAGCCATATAAAACCACAAAATACTGTATATATGTACAGTATTTTGCCATATTTTAGGCTCAGGTCAAGGGTAAAACCGCCAACTAGCCCAGAACTTGTACTGCCGAAAACCACCGCAAAAGCGGCTATGTTCGGTATTGGTTAATAATTGCTCTAAAAACATCAACAAAATCCTGAGGTGCAATGCCATCATTGCGCCATGTCATTGATGTTAACTAATTAAGGAGCTTAGCCATGCCACTAGCAGCGAGCCAAAACGTATTTATCACCTGCGCAGTTACCGGATCCGGTGGTTCACAAGACCGTTCTCCCCATGTACCACGCAGCCCCGAGCAAATTGCCAACAGTGCTATTGATGCCGCTAAAGCCGGCGCAGCGGTGGTGCATTGCCATGTGCGAGACCCAGAAACAGGCACCCCCAGCCGTGGTTTAGCGCTTTATAAAGAACTCACAGAACGCATTCGTGCGGCAGACGTGGACGTGGTGTTGAATCTTACGGCGGGTATGGGTGGCGACATGGTATTTGGTGATGCGGAAAACCCATTGCCTCTAAATGCGGACGCTACCGATATGGTCGGCGCCAGTGAGCGGGTTGAGCATGTACGTCAGTGCCAACCAGAAATTTGCACCTTGGACTGCGGCACCATGAACTTTGCCGAAGCCGATTATGTGATGACCAATACGCCAGGTATGTTACGTGCCATGGCAGAAAAAATGACGGCTATGGGTGCGCGTATTGAAATAGAAGCCTTTGACACGGGTCATTTATGGCTCGCCAAGCAGCTAGTCAGCGAAGGTTTAATCACAGACCCGGTGATGGTGCAGTTGTGTATGGGTATTCCTTGGGGCGCACCAGATGACCTTAATACCTTTATGGCGATGGTCAACAATGTACCTAAAGACTGGATCATGTCGGCTTTTTCCATTGGCCGTAACGAAATGAACTATGTGGCGGCAGCGGTGTTGGCAGGTGGCAATATTCGAGTTGGCTTGGAAGATAACCTTTGGTTAGAAAAAGGCGTGTTAGCGACTAACGCTCAATTGGTTGAAAAAGCTGCCACCATTGCTACCAATATGGGTTCTACTTTGATGACGCCAGCCCAAGTACGCGAACTTATTCAAGTTGAAAAACGAGCACCTTTACAATGAGTAAAAAACACATAAATAAAACAGCAGCCTGTATCGGCGGTGGTGTGATTGGTGGTGGTTGGGTCGCGCGCTTTTTATTACACGGCTGGGACGTTAATGTGTATGACCCCGCAGCCGATGCCCAGCGCAAGCTGTATGCGGTCTTAGAAAATGCCCGTGCCTCGTTACCTCAATTGTCTGATGTGCCTATGCCAGCCGAAGGTCGGCTTACCTTTTGTGACACCTTAGAAGCAGCCGTGGCTAATGCCGATTGGATTCAAGAAAGTGTGCCAGAGCGCCTAGACATTAAACACGCGGTATTTGCCCAGGTGCAAGCTGCGTGCCCAGAAGCTGCCATTATTGGGTCTTCAACTTCGGGGTTTAAGCCGTCTCAGCTACAAGAAAACGCCCTGCGCCCAGAGCAAATTATGGTGGCGCATCCGTTTAATCCTGTGTATTTGTTGCCTTTGGTGGAGCTAGTGCCTAGCCCAGTCAATGGAGCCTCAATCATTGAACAGGCCAAAGGCTTGTTAACCGGCGTGGGTATGAAACCTTTGCACGTGCGTAAAGAAATTGATGCCCATATTGCCGATCGCTTACTAGAGGCCGTTTGGCGTGAAGGTTTGTGGCTGATCAAAGACGGCATTGCCACCACCACAGAAATAGATGATGCCATTCGTTATGGCTTTGGTTTACGCTGGGCGCAAATGGGTTTGTTTGAAACCTACCGTATTGCCGGTGGTGAAGCCGGTATGGCGCACTTTATTGCTCAATTCGGCCCTTGTTTAGAATGGCCGTGGACCAAGCTCATGGACGTGCCAGAGTTAACGGATGAGCTGATTGCCACGATTGCGCAGCAGTCTGATGAACAATCGGGGCATCACTCTATTCGTGAACTGGAACGAATTCGTGATAAAAACTTAATCGGCATCATGCGCGTACAAAAGGAGACTAATTGGGGTGTGGGCGAGCTGCTCAATAAACACGACGAACGGCTCAAGCAGTTGGGCTAAAAGCCGATTTAATTGAGATCAAGTAAAACATTGATCCAGATCAATGGTTGGACTCAGGACTCTTGTTAGCATAAGCTCATATAAGAAATGGAGTTATCTCAATGAATGGGATGAGCTTGATCTATTTTAATGGAGATCTGTTATGAATGCGCCAATGAGTATTCAATCGTGTGGTAATTGTGGTCTAGTTAGCATGTGCTTGCCTTTAGCTCTGACCCAGCCAGAGATGACCCAATTGGATGGCATCATTAAAAAGAGTGCGCCCTACCGCCGTGGAGAGTCGATCTTCCGTCAGGGTGATGCGTTTACCTCCATTTATGCAGTGCGAGCGGGCATGGTAAAAACCACCGTGGTTAACACCCTTGGCGAAGAGCAGATTACCGGATTTTATTTCCCTGGAGAATTGCTGGGCCTTAACGGCTTGCACGAAAATGTTTATTCCGGCACCGCAATTGCGTTAGAGACGGTGAGTTTATGTGAAATTCCGTTTCTTAAATTAGATGAGTTATCCGCATTGTTGCCAGAGCTAAGGCGCCAGCTAATGCGCCAAATGAGCCAAGAAATTTCAGACGAACAAAATATGATGTTGGTATTGGCGAAAACTTCCGCTGAAGAAAAATTGGGTAATTTCTTAATTCGACTTTCCCTCCGCTTTAAACGCTTAGGGTTTTCAGCAACGCAGTTCCGCTTAACCATGTCGCGTGTAGATATCGGCAACTATTTAGGTTTAGCGGTCGAAACGGTGAGTCGCACTTTAACCAAATTACAACAGCGCGGTGTGATTAAGGTTGCAGGAAAGGAAATCACTATTCTAGATATGGACGGCCTATCTGGCCTGAACAGAAAAGCCGACGAGCCGGCCAAGCTCGTAGTCGTTGGTTAAATTGCACCTCTTCTTAAACGGCCTCTAATGCTGGTATGATACGGCCTTTCCTTAGTCATACTGGCTTTGTTAATGGACATGATACTTCCGGTTGTTACTTCCATTTTATTGGTAATGCTGCTGGGCTACGCCCTTTCTAAAAAACTCCTTACCGATAACGGCTTTTGGCAAGGTATCTCGCGCCTTGCTTATTGGGTGTTATTTCCATTGCTCATTGTGCGCACCTTGGCGCATGCCTCCATTGATAAAGACATTGTATTACCACTCATGTCTGTGCTGGTTATGACGCTGGTTGCTGCTTTGATCTATAGCCTTGTGGTATCTCGGCTAATGGGGCAAGACGGGCCATCTACATCATCCATAGTGCAAGGGGGTTTGCGCCATAACGGCTTTATAGGTTTAGCCGTGTTGTTTGATATGTTTGGCATGCCGGGGCAAGAAATTGGTGCGCTCATTATGGCTGTGTTAGTGCCGCCCACGAATGTGCTGTGCGTCTTCGCCGTGTCGTTGTTAACCCGTAAGCAGCAGTCACTTTCTGTGCCTAAACTTATTGTAAAAGAACTGTCGCGTAACCCACAACTGATTGCTGTTTCGGTTGGTTTATTGCTTAATTATTTTGCTATTTCAATACCCAGCGTACTTGATCAAACGATTGCTATTATCAGCCGAGCGGCGCTACCTATGTTGTTGTTAAGTGTGGGTGCTAGTTTGCAAATTAGGGCCTTAAAGGGTAATTGGTCGGTGCTTTTAGTGGCGCTAACCACCAAGCTAGTAGTCTTTCCAGCGGTGATGCTGGCAGCTGCATTATGGCTGCAACTGCCGCCTTTGGTGACCGTGAGCCTAGTGGTGTTTGGTGCGTTACCCACGGCGGTGTCGGCTTACCCATTTGCCCAGCAAATGGGTGGTAACGCTAAGCTAATGGCCGACATTATTACCTTGCAAACTATCGCCAGCTTGGTAGGGTTAACCTTTTGGGCCACCCTGGCCATGCAAGTCACAGGTTTTTCGTCATGAATAGTACCAACCCCTACGATTTTACGCCGGGCGATACGCCGCTGCTGGTGAGTATGCCCCATTCAGGGTTAAATTTAACACCAGAGGTACAAGGCTGCTTAACCACCGAAGCGTTAGCCTTGCCCGATACCGATTGGTACATTCCAGAAGTGTATGACTTTTTGGCGGAGCTCAAGGTTGGTGTGCTGAAAGCCAATTATTCACGGTATGTGATTGACCTTAACCGCCCTGAAGACGACAAACCGCTATACGCATCTAAAACCACAGGTTTGTTCCCCGATATTCTATTTAGCGAAGGTTGTATGTTTAAGGACGGCGCTCAGGTGAGTCAACAACACCAGCAGGCCTGTATCGAACACATTTGGCAGCCTTATCATCAGCAATTGCGTCGCGAACTCGCACGTTTGAAACGCCGCTTCGGTTATGCCATTTTGTTTGATGCCCACTCGATTCGTGCCCAAGTGCCGATGTTTTTTGACGGCATCTTGCCTGATTTCAACTTAGGTACCAATGCTGGCCAGGCATGCTCACCGGAGTTACTAACAGCAGCAGAGCAATCGTTGGCCGATGGAGGTTACACGCAGGTGAGTAATGGCCGCTTTAAAGGCGGTTATATTACCCGCAGCCATGGTCAACCCGAACAACATACCCATGCTTTTCAGTTGGAATTGTCACAAGCAACTTACATGCAAGATGGCGCAGGTTATGCGCTAGATGACAATAAATGCGCGCAAGTTCGGCCTCAATTGAAGGCTTTGCTGACGGCGCTTGTTGACTGTAATCTGCATAAAAATTAAGAGACTAAATATGTATTTAAGTGAATCGCAAGTTCAAGATTATGAGCGCGACGGCGCCATAGTCATCAAGGGCGTATTTAAAGACTGGATTGAATGTTTACGCCTAGGCTTTGATAAAGTGCTGGCGCAGCCCAGTGAGCACGGTAGAGAAAATGTGGCTACGGGTGACGCAGGGCGTTTTTTTGAAGACTATTGCAACTGGCAGCGGATCGATGAATTTAAGCAGTGGATTTATGAGTCGCCGGCGGCCGAAATTGCCGCCGAGGCCACCCGTTCTAAACAAATTCAAGTGTTCCACGAACACATATTGGTGAAAGAACCCGGTACCGCAAAACCGACGCCTTGGCATCAAGACATGCCTTACTATTGTGTCAATGGCGAGCAAACGGCGAGTTATTGGGTGCCCTTAGATCCGGTGACCCAAGCCAACACATTACAAGTGGTATTAGGTTCCCATCGCTGGCCTAAGTTAGTGCGTCCTACGCGCTGGTCAAGCAACCAGCCGTGGTACAACAATGACGCCGACTACATGGACATGCCCGCCATTGATGACAGCCAAAATATTTTAGTGCCAGAGTTAGAGCTTGGCGATTGTGTATTGTTTAACTTTAAAACCGTACATGGTGCGCCAGGTAACTCATTAACTAGCCGCAGGCGTGCCTTCTCTACCCGTTTTATGGGCGATGATGTGCGCTATGTGGACCGCGGCGGCCCAACTTCGCCACCGTTTGATGGTTTAGTGCAAAATAATGGTGAAGCCATGCGGCAAGACTGGTTTCCAGTGGTTTATCCAGGAGTTAATAAACATGACTAAAAGTGCAACAGGCAGCTGCTTATGCGGCGCAGTTAAGTATCAAGTCACGGGGCCATTACGACCGGTAGTGGCATGCCATTGTGGTCAGTGCCAAAAGGCCAGTGGCCATCATGTGGCAGCGACCTCCGCCCAACGACAAGATTTTGAGTTACTAGAAGAGCAGGGGCTTAAATGGTTTTCGTCTTCGCAGGGTATTCGCCGAGGGTTTTGCCAACAGTGTGGTGGCAACTTGTTTTGGGATAAGGCTGAATTACCTAGCATTTCTATTTTTGCGGGCACGCTAGACCAACCCAGCGGCTTAGAGCTAGTGGAACACATTTACGTAGAAGAAAAGGCCGACTATTACCAACTCACCGATGGTTTGCCACAACGCCAAGGGTTTAGTATGACTGCGAAGGTCGACAATGGCCAATAAATGCCCTAACTGCGAGTTTAAAATCACTGCTCGTAATCAGCTGTGCGATGACTACCGAGATCCGGCTAAGGCCTATGGATGCCCGGCGTGTGGCACCTTTTATCTATTGCCCGCATCGAATCGTAGTTGGCGTCGGCGGTTTATGATTTTTTTGGCGTTAGTGAGTTTTAATGTTGCCTTGAGCGCTATTTTTAGCTTTGTGAGCGTGGCTTCGATGTGGCTCGAGGCCGGTTTAGTGGCGCTCTTTGTGGTGGCTATTCTGGTGTTTCTTCGCCTTCGAAGGGTAGCCTTAGTAGATTCAGGGTATCGCTCGGATCGGCCTAATGGGTGAGGATTTCATCGTCCCTTTGTGTCAGGAAACGGTGGCCATTTTATTTGTCGATGAGTCGATTATATTGGTCGATAAACCCAGTGGATTGTTGTCCGTGCCGGGCAAACACCCCCTGAATAAAGATTGTTTAATTACCCGTGTGCAGCAAAATTACCCAGACGCATTGATTGTGCATCGGCTAGATATGGATACTTCTGGGGTGATGGTGTTGGCCCGCGGTAAAGCCAGCTTGTCTCACCTCAGCCGCCAGTTTCAAGAGCGCCAAACCCAAAAACAGTATTTAGCTTGGGTCTATGGTTTGCTAGACAATGATGAAGGAGCGGTTGATTTGCCCCTATGCTGTGATTGGCCAAACCGCCCGAAACAAATGGTGGACCATGTACAAGGCAAGGCATCACTGACCTATTTTGAGGTGTTGGAACGTCGTGGTGAAAATTTACAAACAAAAGTCTTATTAAAACCAGTGACCGGACGTTCGCACCAACTTAGGGTACATATGGCAGCACTGGGCCATCCCATTAGTGGTTGTGGTTTTTATGCCCATGCAGCGGCTTTTGAACAAGCAGAAAGATTGCAATTACACGCCTGGAAGCTGGCCTTTAGTCACCCAGTGACGGGTGTGCCCGTGCAACAAACCGCTGCCGCCCCTTTTTGAGTTTATAGGCCTTGGAAGGGGTTACACGTAGGTATTGATGACACTCCACAATTCATCTTCTGAAAATGGTTTGTGTACGTAATCGGTAATGCCAGCCTCTTTCCAGTGTGCTAGCTCGGTGATAGGGTCGCGCGCGGTGGCGGCAATAATCGGCACCTCGGCGCTGTCATTGATGTTTAATGCACGAATGGCCCGTGTTGCCGCTAGGCCATCTAGGTTAGGCATCATGAGGTCCATAATGATAATGTCGTACGCCTTGTTTTTAACACTATCTACCGCTTCCAAACCGTCTGCTGCAAGATCAATATGGACTTCACCAAAAGTAAGAAATTCATAGATAATCTCGCGATTAACTAAGTCATCTTCTACGACAAGCATATTGATATTGGGCATAGGACTACTCGGTATGTGATTATTAACGGCCGAATTGTACCCTGAATCGGCCGCTTTGAAAAACTCTAGTGTAGTTTGAGACTAGTGACTCGCTAGCTTCAAGACACTTTGCCAGACATCGGCATCCAGATCTACGGCCTCGGGCAGCACCTTTTGTGACCCAGGAAGGCGTGCGCCCGGTTGGCTAGTCACAGCTTCTGAAATGGCAGTCAGCTTGTCCCAGAACAGATCGCCCGATACATTGGTAGGGTCAATGATGATGTAACATTGACCCAAGTCGTGGGGCTGCCCTTCGGTGGCTTTGAGTGGCTCTAGCTGGGTGCTGGTGCTGCCGCCAGTAAATGCAGCGGCAAGAATTTCTGCCATTAACCCAAAACCGTAGCCTTTATAGCCGCCAGAAGAAACCAAAGAGCCGCCTTTTAATACGGCGTTGGGGTCTTGTGTGGCTTGGCCTTCGCTGTCGACACCCCAGCCTAAGGGGATTTGCTCACCGGCGGTGGCGGCCATGTTGATTTTGCCAATCGCAATGGCGCTGGTGGATTGGTCAAACTGCATGGCTAGGCCGCCTTTGCCGTCGGGCACAGACATGGCAATAGGATTAGTGCCTAATACCGCTTTGGTACCACCTGGAGGCGAAACGCAGGCCTTGGCGTTGGTCATGCCAATGGCAATAAAACCAGCACGGGCGATTTGCTCAGTGAAGTAACCCATTGAGGTACAGGTGTGTGAATGGCAAATGGCTAAGGTGGCAACGCCATTGGTTTTTGCTGCGGCAAGGGCCGTATCAAGACCGCGAGCAAAGGCAGCTTGGGCAAAACCAAGCTTGGCATCTACCATTACGCTGGCGGGTTTGGGTTGGCTTACCTGCGGTTCAACATTGCCTTCTACCCGGCCTACACGCAGTTGATTGCAATAGCTGTCGAGATAGAATAAACCACAAATACGATTACCATGGGCTTCTGCTACACGAACAGCGTGAGCCACTGAATCGGCAATCCAAGGCGCTGCACCATGGGCGACGAGGGCTTGGGACGTGGTGGATTGTATGGTGTCTAGATCGACGCTGATAGTGGCCATGACGGTCTCATTTATAATAATAATTTAGCTGCTGATTTTATGTTGCTTTGCCTGCCAGGGTAAAGTAAAACTGTGGCTTAATATACGATTATTGGGCCAGTTGATGGATCAGTCTATTCCAGTGTCGCAGCTACTACTGCGTCCATTTACCCAGGCAGATGCGCAGGTGGTGCAAACCTTGGCAAGTGATGCAAGGGTGGCGCAGATGGCGGGCAACCTGCCTTACCCCTACCCCGAAGACGGTGCGAAATCCTGGATTGCCACCCATGCCCAGCAGCACCGTGCGGGCACTGCCATCATTCGTGCTATGGTGAGGCGCTCGGATGGTCAATGTGTGGGTGCCATTAGCTTGGATCAAATCCCTCGCGGGCTCAATGCCCAAGGTAATTTAGGTTATTGGGTGGGTGTGCCCTATTGGAATAACGGCTACTGCGCTGAAGCAGGTAAGCTGATGTTACAATTGGCTCGCAATGAGTTCCATATGCAGGCCGTAGTGGCGGCCCATCGTATTGATAACCCGGCATCAGGCAGGGTGCTGGAAAAATTAGGCTTTGAAGAATTGGAACCCCAGCGCATGACCAACTTATCTGGCGAGTTTCTGTTTCGCTGTTATCAAAAGTGGTTATAGGGTTTTATGACAGGCAATAAAAAGGGCGCCCTATAGGCACCCCTTTGTTAAAAATCACCGGTAATACTAACGGCGGCGACCACCGTCGTTACGGCTGTCTCTGCGGTTATTTGGGCGATCGCCACCACGGTTAGGTGGGCCTTTGCGCTTAGGTCGTGGTGACTTAGCACCAGGCACGAAGTCATCGGCAGCGCCTTGTGACTGAATGTTCAGTGGCTGATTGCGTACGCGTACTTTCTTAAGTAGTTGCAACATTTCAGCTGGCATGCCGGCAGGAAGGTCTACGGTAGAGTGGTCGTCGAGCAAGTTAATACGGCCAATGTAAGCACTGCTTAGGTCGGCTTCGTTAGCAATGGCGCCAACAATGTCGCCTGGCTTAACTTGGTGGTCATGGCCCACTTCAATACGGAAGCGTTCCATGGCGATAGATTCGCCAGAGAAGGTTTCTTCCTTGCGCTCACGGCGTGGACGGCGTTCTTCATCACCAAAACCAGGTGTGGCATCGCGTGAATCACGACGTTCAGGCTTGCGTGGCTCTTCCATCACTAACGGGCGGTCTTGTTGGGCCATAAAGGCCAAGGCTGCTGCCACTTGCTCTGGGGCGATTTCACGTTCCTTCACAAAGGCTTCAATTAGGTCGCTGTAGATGCTTAGGTCAGACTGTTCAAGGGCTTTGTCGATGCTGGCTTTAAACTGGTCGATACGACGGGTTTGTACTTGCTCACGGCTTGGTAATTCCATTGGGGTAATGGTCTGACGCGTAGCTTTTTCGATAGAGCGCAGCATGTTGCGCTCACGTGGTGCGACAAACAAAATGGCGCTACCGGTACGGCCGGCACGACCAGTACGGCCAATACGGTGAACGTAGGCTTCTGTGTCGTAGGGAATGTCGTAGTTAATGACGTGGCTTACACGAGCAACGTCAATACCACGAGCAGCTACGTCTGTAGCCACAACGATATCGATTTTGCTTTTCTTTAAATGCTCAATGGTGCGCTCACGCAACTGCTGAGACATATCGCCGTTGATGGCGGAGGCGCGATGACCGCGTGCTTCTAGCTTTTCAGCCAGTTCAACGGTTAAGGTTTTGGTGCGTACAAAGACGATAACACCATCAAAATCTTCGGCTTCTAAGATGCGCGTCATGGCGTCTAGCTTATTGGTGCCAACGGCTTTCCAGTAACGCTGGGTAACGCTGCTTACGGTCGCAGTTTTGGCTTCAATCTTAATTTCTTCTGGGTTGTTAAGGTAAGTGTTTGCAACCTTACGAATAACAGCTGGCATGGTGGCCGAGAAAAGTGCGACTTGGCGTTCTGCTGGAGTGTGGTCCAAAATCCAAGTGACGTCGTCGATAAAGCCCATGCGTAGCATTTCGTCGGCTTCGTCTAAAACAACAGTCTTTAGCTTATCTAGCTTTAAAGTGCCGCGACGCAGGTGATCCATGACTCGGCCTGGAGTACCAACAACTACGTGTACGCCACGTTGTAGCTGACGCAATTGACCGCTCATGCTGCTGCCGCCGTAGATAGGTAATACGTGGAAACCACGCATGTCGCTAGCGTAGTTTTGGAAGGCTTCGGCAACCTGAATGGCAAGCTCACGAGTTGGAGCCAGTACCAGTACCTGTGGGGCTTCTACTTTTAAGTCGATGTTGGATAGGGCGGGTAGAGCAAAAGCAGCGGTTTTACCTGTGCCTGTTTGCGCCGTACCTAAAATATCTCTGCCTTCCAAAAGGTGTGGAATAGCAGCGGCTTGAATGGGGGAAGGCTGTTCGTAGCCAATGCGTGTGATGGCAGAAAGTACTGGTTTAGAAAGAGCCAGTTCTGTAAAAGTGGTCATCGTAGTATCCTAAAATAAAGAAATCTAAGGACTCAATGAACACAAATATCCACAAAGCCCGCGCGTAAACAAAGTCACTCCCTAAGCCGCACTGAATGGGGCAGAGATGGTATTGAAGTGATGTAACCCTCTGTTCGGTCTACATTGGTTTTACTTAAATCAAAGTAAGATAACCAATGCCCGGCACCTGCTGGTGCCTTACCGTGCCACTTTATTTTGAAGTGTGGCTGAGATAACGCGGATGCAAGTGATATTACGCGGCGGAGTATATGCTAATTGTATACAAAATGCTAGAGGGGCATTTTGTATACATAGCTTGGCACCCTTGCTTAGGACTTAATAGCAGCCAGTACAGACTCTGCAGAACTCACAGAGAAGGGGTCGGCACCATGGTTGTCTTCACGGCCGGGCTCTTCTAACCAATGCTCAACCACGCCATTATCAACCACCATGGCATAGCGCCATGAGCGAGGGCCAAAGCCTATATTGTGCTTGTCTACCAGCATGCCCATTTGACGGGTGAATTCACCATTGCCATCGGGGATGAATTTAATGTTTTTAATGCCTTGGTCGAGCATCCATTTACGCATCACAAAGGTGTCGTTAACCGACAACACATAAACTTCGTCTACGCCTAGCTGCTTGAATTCTTCGTAGGCAGCTTCAAAACCGGGTACTTGCATGGTGCTGCAAGTGGGCGTAAAAGCGCCAGGTAGGGAAAATACGACTACTTTTTTATCTTTAAAAATGTCATCGGTGGTGAGGTCTTGCCAGCGAAACGGATTATCGCCGCCGATACTGGCGTCGCGCACGCGGGTTTTAAAGGTGATTTGGGGTACTGAATTTCCTGTATGCATTTTATGCTCCTAGGCAGGTGGGTAAAGTGTAGGTGAGTTAGTGATTAATGAGGGCTAGTCGGCGCATAAACAATGCGGATGCCATTAATAATAGTGCAGAACACAATAAACACCAGATAAACCCAAAATGTATAAACACCCAGCCGGACAACACGGTGCCTAGCAGGCGGCCGGCAGCATTGGCCATATAATAATAACCAAGGTCCATGGACACCCGATCTATATTGGCTAAGTTAACAATTAAATAGCTGTGGATGGCCGAATTAACGGCGAATACCAGGCCGAAACAAGCTAAACCAATCATCAATACCCAGGCCTTGTTGAGATCGAGGGCAAGGCCGATGGCAATCAGCACGGTGGTTGTGGTCAGCAACAGGATCCACGATAAACTATGGCGTGCTGTGACGTGGGTGGCGTATAAGCGGTGAGTTAATTTTGGTGTGAGTGCTTGAACTATGCCGTAGCCAATAATCCATAGTGCTAAATAAGCCCCCACCTGCCAGTATTGCCACGCCAATTGCTGGGCCAAATACACCGGTAGAGCGACTACAAACCACACATCACGAGCAGAAAAAAGAAATAAGCGAGCCAAACTAAGGTTGTTGATGGCAGGGCTTTGGGACCAAAGATGAGCCACCTTGGGTTTGTTTGTGGCGCGCCCTAAGTCGGTTTTAAGCAGTACCAGACTCAGTATCCAAACCCCTGCCAGCCCTAGTAGCATGATGAGCACACTGCTAGCAAAACCAAAACCATTTAATAGTGCGCCGCCGAGAAAGAATCCAACGCCTTTTAAGGCATTTTTGGAGCCGGTAAGTAAGGCCACCCAGCGATATAAACGAGCGTCTTTGCCTGCGGGCGCGAGTATTTTTACAGCGCTTTTTGCACTCATTTTATTCAGATCTTTGGCAATGCCAGAAATCGCTTGCGCCGCCATGACCCAAGCCACTGTGAGTAAGTGAGGGCTCACAAGCAACATACTTAACGCAACTAACTGTAAGCCTAGGCCAATGTTCATGGTGCGATTAAGACCAATGCGCGCACCAAGGTAGCCCCCGAGCAAATTGGTGATGACCCCAAACAGCTCGTAAAACAAAAACATCAGGGCAATTTGTAAGGCGTCATAGCCTAAGCTGTGGAAATGCAATACCACCAACATGCGTAAGGCGCCGTCGGTGAGGGTAAAGGCCCAGTAGTTGCCGGTGATGAGGGCATATTGACGCAACTTAGCTGAGCTGGACTCAGTCATTAATGATCTTTAGCGCACATATAGCGGGCTAATTCTGCAGCACGGTTAACATAACCCCATTCGTTGTCATACCAAAGGTAGAGTTTGACTTGGGTATCGTTGATGACCATAGTCGATAGGGCATCAACAATACAAGAGCGCGGATCGGTGCGGTAATCGATAGACACCAATGGGCGCGCTTCAAATCCAAGGATGCCTTTTAGGGGTTCAGACTCAGAAGCGGTTTGAAGCAGTTGATTAATTTCTTCGACCGAGGTTTGGCGCTGCATTTCAAACACACAGTCGGTAAGTGATGCATTAGCTAGTGGCACACGCACGGCATGACCATTGAGCTTGCCCTTTAAGTCGGGAAAAATGTGAGTAATGGCCGTGGCAGAACCCGTGGTGGTAGGAATTAGGCTCATGCCACAGGCACGGGAGCGGCGTAAGTCGCAATGGTGGGCGTCTAATATGGTCTGAGTGTTGGTGATATCATGAATGGTGGTCATGCAGCCATGGCGAATACCTAAGGCCTCGTGCAAGACTTTAACCACGGGGGCTAAGCAGTTAGTGGTGCACGAAGCAGCCGTGACTAATTGATGTTGTTGCGGATCGTAGAGATGATGATTAACCCCCACCACAAGGTCCAATACACCGGCTTGTTTTACCGGTGCAGTGACCAATACCCGCTTAACCCCTTGGTCCAAATAACTTTGTAGTAAGGCTTTGGTTTTGATTTTACCACTGGCCTCGATCACCAGGTGGCAGTCACTCCAGTGGGTGGCTTGGGTGCTGGTGTTTTGGCTATAGGCGAGGGCCTTGCCGTTAATAGAAACGGTATCTGCGTGGCCTTCAATGTCAGCCGACCAAGTGCCATGGATAGAATCAAATTTGAGTAAATGAGCCGTGGTGGCCGCATCGCCTGCGGGATCATTAAGTCGAATAAACTCAAATTCCGGCCAATTCCACGCCGCACGCAAGATTAGACGCCCCATGCGGCCGCAGCCGTTAATACCTACTTTGATGGTCATAATGAAGTATTGCAAAGAAACAAGATAAGGGTATTGTACCTATTTCTTCACCACTAGGGTCAAACCACGGTAAATATGATGATCAAAGCAGGCTTATACCGCCATTATAAAGGCGCACAATACCAAGTGATCGATACGGTACAGCATTCAGAAACCGAAGAAGTGCTGGTACTGTACCGTGCCTTATATGGTGAACAAGGCCTATGGGTGAGACCTTTAGCCATGTTCACAGAAACGGTGATGGTGCAGGGTGAGTCACAAGCGCGTTTTGCTTACCAAGGAATCTCTGAACCGTCGTAGTTAAAGAAATGCCCACTATCGCTAATTGATAGAGCATCCAAAACCTGCCGCAAGCCAGTAACACTGGTGTGGGTGTCGATGAGGCCATTGGGGCCACCCATGTCGGTTCTAACCCAACCTGGGTGGAGCGCGACCACGGTGATGCCTTGTTCAACCAGATCGATAGATAAGCTTTTAACCACTTGGTTAACGGCCGTTTTGGATGAGCGATAGAGGTATAGCGAGCCACCCTGGTTGTCTTCAATGCTGCCCACTTTTGAACTGACGATAGCAAAGGTGCCTTGGCTGGCCACTAAGTTGCCATGCAGCGCTTGGGCTAGCATGAGCGGGGCAATAGTATTGACGTTCAACACCTCAAGCCATTGCTCACGGGTGATGGTGCCCAGAGACTGATCCCGTGGGCCAAATACACCTGCGTTATTGATAATTAGATCTAAATCAACACCAGTAAGGCGTTTTTGAAGCGCAGCGATGCTGTTGTCATCAGCCACGTCGAGGGGCAGCAAGGTGAGCTTGTCGCATTCTAGGGCCGCAAGCTCCGCACCCATGTGTTGACGATAGGTGGCATATACACGCCAGCCATGGTCTAAATATTGTTGTGTGAGTTGCAGGCCAATGCCGCGATTGGCGCCGGTGATTAATAACTTTTTAGTGTCTTCTGGTGTGGTCACAGTGGTGGCTCCTTTACTGTTAATTTACCAATCTAGATTAGTGGTGTGGCGCGTTATTGATGTACTATCGAACCCACACTCGCTTGATTGTATCTTAAACCTTATATGGCTCGCATTTTTATCACATCATTGGCTCTATGTTTGCTGCTTTTGTCGGTGGGCAAAAGTTACGCGTCTGCCAATATGCCGGTACCACAGGACAGTCATGCCATGATGGACGTACAAACATGCCACATGCAAATGGCACAAGCCTGTGATGGTATGGATGCGGGGGACGATTTTTTGAGCCATTTTCAATGCCACTTAAACATGATTTCCATGATCAGTGGCTATGCAGGCATTGGTCTTACTGACCTGCCGGCACCTTATTTTGATTATCGCTTTATAACTAAGGTCCATATTCAAGCCTTAACCACCAAGCCTCCTAAACAGGCCTAGTCTGCTGATATCCGGCCATACACGCCACAAAACCAAGCAAAAATACTAGACTACTATTTGGGCCCTTCAATGAACACCACCTTCAAAACCGTAATCCTCCTACTTACCACCTTTACCCTAGCTAATCCACTTTACGCGGCTCACAACATCAGCCATGTGGATGTTAAGGTAGGTGACTTGTCCGTTATAGCCAGCAAAGGCCAAATGGTATTTAACACCAACTGTGCGCAATGCCATGGTGTTGATGCCGCCGGTGGCGTAGGCGGACCGCCATTAATACACAACATCTATAATCCGGGTCACCATGCCAATGAAGCCTTCATTCGTGCGGTGCGTAATGGTGTAAGGCAGCATCACTGGCAGTTTGGTGATATGTCGTCGCAACCACAAGTTGCCTTTGGTGACATGGTATTCTTGTTGAAATTTATTAGAGAAGTGCAGCAGCAAAATGGTATTAAGACCATAGCTCACAAAATGTAATAGGGCTTCATATTGAAGCAGTAAACTCGAGACACCACGAAGAGACGATAATGATGATACATACTATAAAACACACGATGGCCCTAACCTTGATGTTGCTTGGACTTGCCAGCGCCGCCAGTGTAAGTGCCCACGATGGCGCCAGTGGCGTGGTTAAAACCCGCAAGGATGCTATGGCGGATATGGCCGACGCCATGAAGGCGATGGCCAAGGTAGTGAAAGGTAAGACGGCCTACGCGCCACAGCTATTCATAGACAATGGAACCACCATTGTGGGGCATAGTGCTATGTTGGTTGACCTATTCCCCGCAGGATCTAAGCAAGGCAAGAGTGAAGCCAAACAGTTAATTTGGCAGCAGTGGGACGACTTTGTCACTTTGGCGCAGCGTACAGAAACCGCAGCGCAAGGGCTGGTTGATATGGCCCAGCAAGGGAGCGAGTTGCGGCCCTTAAAGAAACAATTTGCCAAGTTAGGCGGCAGCTGCAAAGCCTGCCACCAAGACTATCGTCAGAAGAAATAGCGGCATGATAATGCAAAAAAGCTGGGCTTTGTTGCTGGTTGTATGTGCCACCCATGGGGTTGCCGCGGCGCAACCCACGTCGGTAGCCCGTGGTGAATATGTATTTAACATGGGCGGCTGTGCATCGTGCCATACTCAGGACCAACCCTTGGCTGGGGGAGTGGAACTCGTCACTCCATTTGGCACTTTCTACAGTCCGAATATCAGCCCTGATCCCCAGTATGGTATTGGTGGCTGGAGCAATACCGAATTCATAATGGCCATGCGTCAAGGGGTGAGCCCCGACGGTGAGCATTATTATCCGGCGTTTCCCTATACCTCATACGTCAATATGCCAACCCAGGACTTAATTGATTTGAAAGCGTATTTGGATGCACAAGAACCCGTGCCTAAGCCGACTTTGCAACACGCATTGGATTTCCCTTTTAATCAACGTGCTTTGCTGGGCATGTGGAAAATTCTAAACGTCAGCCCATCGTGGGTGTCAGACCCGCAACAAAGTGCCGGTTGGAATCGAGGCAGCTACCTCGTCAATGGCCCCGGTCACTGTGGGCAATGCCACACACCCAGAAACATCATCGGTGGCCTGCAGAGTGATGTGGGCATGATTGGCAATGTGGATGGGCCCGATGGTGAAAATGTACCTGCGCTTCTGGACGTGGCGCAGGCCGCTTTTGGGGGCTGGGCGTTAGAGGATATTAGTTTTGCCTTGGAAATAGGCATGACGCCCGAGGGCGACTTTTTGGGCGGCAGCATGAGCCACGTGGTTGAAAACACCACCGGCAAAATGACCCCAGAAGACATCGAGGCAGTTGCCGAATATTTGTATTCCCTTAACCATCCCTAATTGGCTATTGGCCCATGGTCCAATAGCTTGGGCTTGACCTATGTGTAACACTTGGGTTTTATACTAGAAGTCTAAACGCGTTCACTTGAGTCATTGCCCATGAAAACCGTAAGCCAACTTGCCAAAACAGCAAAAGTGACTGCGGAAACTGTGCGCTATTATAGCCGCTTGGGCTTGCTGGAAGCCCAGCGAGACCCGCATAACGGCTATCAGTTATTTGACCAAAACGCAGTGCACCGGCTGGCTTTTATTAGCCACTCTCGTGCCTTGGGATTTAGCTTGAAGGATATAGGCGCCATCTTGCAACAGTCGACCCAAGGCGACTCGCCGTGCCCTATGGTGAGGGATATGCTACGCCAACGAGTGCCTGTAGTAGCGGCAAAAATACGCCTTTTAGAAGAGCAAATGGCACGTATGCAGTTAGCCTTAGAACAGTGGCAAAGCATGCCCGACGGCGTGCCCGATGGGCATCATATTTGCCATCTAATTGAAGACTGGCAGGCGCCAGCGATAGAGATTGAAGATCATGAGTAATAGCGTACAAAACCCACTCACACAGTTAACCTTATCAGGCGTGACTTGTGCCGGCTGTGTAGGGCGTATTGAAAAAGCCTTGAACCAAACCCCTGGAGTTGAGGCCGCGCAAGTCAATTTTGCCAGTCGTACAGCAGAAGTGAGTGGCGGTGATGCACAAGCCTTGATTAAGGCGGTACGGGGTGCCGGTTACGATGCGCAAATCATTGAAGATCCTGCTTTTGCAGAAGCACAGCAAGCCAAAGAGCTAGGCCAGTTATTGAAGCGCCGCGCCTGGTATGCTGGTTTTGGTGTGGGTTTGGGCTTGTTGCTCATGTTGTTTGCCATGGACGTGAGCAACCCGCTGGTGTTGCGGGCCATTGGGTGGTTGACCTTAGTGACCATGTTAATGACCGGCGAGCATTTTTATAAGAGTGGTTTTAAGGCGCTAAAATCTGGCCATGCCAATATGGACACGTTAATTGCCATAGGCACAATAGCGGCTTGGCTATATTCAATTTTGGTGGTGTACTTGCCCAGTATTTTCCCAGAGGCAGCCAGAGGTGTTTATTTTGAAGCCTCAGTGATGATTATTGGCCTCGTTAACCTTGGCCAAGCATTGGAAATGCGCGCCCGCCAAAAAACCCAGTCTAGTTTGAAGAGTTTACTGGGTTTACGCCCCAGCCATGCCTGTTTGGTGGGTCATAAAGGCGAGGCGGCTGCAGATGAGGTGCAGGTTAATATCTTACAAGTAAAAGTCGGTGACTTGTTACGCATTAAACCGGGTGAACGTGTGCCCGTAGATGGTGTAGTGACACAGGGTGACAGTTACTTTGATGAAGCCATGCTCACGGGTGAACCTATGCCGGTGCACAAACAAGTTGGCGATGAGCTAGTGTCTGGCACTATCAATGGCCAAGGCAGTGTCATCTATGAAGCCACGCGGGTAGGCCGAGATACGGCTTTAGCCCGCATTATCGATATGGTGCGACAGGCGCAAAATAGTAAGCCGTCTATTAGTCGGTTGGCTGATAAAGTCGCGGCTATCTTTGTGCCCGTGGTGCTGGTGATTGCCATTGCCACGGCACTGGCCTGGTACTTTTTGGGCCCTCAACCGGCCTTAACTTACAGCTTGATAAGCGCCGTGTCGGTACTCATTATTGCCTGCCCGTGTGCGTTGGGCTTAGCCACACCTATTTCGGTGATGATTGGCGTGGGTAAAGCGGCTCAATTAGGCGTATTGGTGCGCAACGCCGAAGCGCTACAGCAAGCCAGCAAAATTGATTGGGTGGTGTTAGATAAAACTGGCACCATCACCCAAGGGCGCCCTAGCGTGGAAGATTATGCGGCCTTTAATGGTGCTAATGAGGCCCACAGTTTGTCTGTGGCGGTCGCCATAGAACAAGCGTCAGAACACCCCATTGCCTTGGCCATTGTAGATTACTGCCAACAGCAGCCGTTGTTGTATTCATCTGACCCAACACAGGTGATGCCTAATGGGGAACACTTTCACTCCGTGCAAGGTATGGGCGTAGTCAGCGATGACTACCTCATGGGTAACGTCAAGTTAATGCAATCTCAAAATGTTGACCTGAGTGCAGCTCAACAGTGGCTTGAGACCCAAGCAAAGGCCGCGAGAAGTATCGTTTTGTTGTCTCATAAACATCAATTAATCGCCGCCTTTGCGCTTGCAGATGCGTTACAAGAAGACAGTGTTAAGGCCGTGAAAAGGCTCAAAGCCCAAGGCATTAAGGTGATGATGTTAACGGGAGACAATGGGGCAACAGCCCAAAGGGTGGCCAGTTTAGTGGCGCTTGATGACTATGCCGCAGAGCTAATGCCGGAGGACAAGCTTAACAAAATAAAACAGCTACAGGAGCAAGGCCAAGTGGTGGCCATGGTGGGTGATGGCATCAACGATGCGCCGGCCTTAAGCCAAGCTGACGTAGGTTTTGCTATGGGCCAAGGCACCGATGTGGCGATTGAAAGTGCGGATCTGTGCTTGCTCAATAGTTCATTACATGGGGTGGCTGACGCCATTGAATTAAGTCATGCAACCTTAGGCAATATTAAACAAAATTTATGGGGCGCCTTTGCCTTTAATAGCCTCGGTATCCCCATTGCGGCAGGAGCGTTATTTCCCTTTACCGGTATGTTGTTGAGCCCTATGCTGGCGGCCTTGGCGATGTCGCTATCGTCGGTGACGGTAGTGACCAATGCCAACCGGTTGCGCCTGTTTAAGCCAAGCCGGCGCGATTAAAATATTTGTGGCTGGGGGTGGCGGCGGCGAGCGCCGATGGCTTGTACCATAACGCCCAGCATGATGATGCTGCCGCCAACTAAGGTCCAGTTACCGGGGTGTTCATTAAATAATAACCACACCCAAATAGGGCTTAAAATCACCTCCAGCATGGTGAGTAAGGTGAGTTCTGCTGCAGGCACGTGCTTGGAGCCGTGGATAAACATCACCATGGCTAAGCCCATTTGAAAAAAGCCTAGGGCTAAACAAATACGCAAGTCGGCCCAGCTAATGGAAAAATCATCAATTGCATAACCGGCGACCAGCATAGAAAACACACCCCCCACCAATGCCGCAGGTAACATGTCGTTATCTTTGCCGCGGCGCATAATGACGCTAAAAGCGGCGTAACATATGGCCATCATCAGGGCGAAAGCCATGCCAATCAAACCGTCACCCGTGAGCGCCTGACCTACCATCACGCTGACACCGATGCTGGTGAGGGCGATCGCCGCCCAGGTACGCTTTTTGACGCGCTCGCCTAAAATAAGCCAACCCAAGAGTGCGGCGATAAAGGGCGCCGAGCTAAGTAAAAAGGTGACATTGGCAACACTGGTGTACAGCAGGGCAAATATATTGCCAAAAAACGAAGCTCCCATAAAAATGCCGGCTAAAATGCTCAGTTTATTGGTGCGTCTTATCGGCGTGATGACATCACCTTTGTTGCGCCAAGCCATGACTGCCAGCATGGTGAGCACTAGGCCCACCGATCGAAAGAACACAATATGCCAGCCCGTGGCTTGATCGATATAACGCACACCGACACCGGCCGTGCTCCACAGTAGGCCGCAAATAATGACCATGATGGCACCGTTGCGATATAAGTGATTGGGCGTGGCAGTCAAAGTTGGGTTGAGTTGCGTCATGGGTTAGCCTCAGACCAAGCGGCGTAAGTCGGAGCTGGCCACTGGCTTTGTGTCCACGCCAGCACCGCCATAATGTCTGCTTTGGAGAGTGTGGCTTGCCACGCCGGCATATTGCCTCGCCCTACAGAGACGGTATTGGCTAAGTCTGCTAACGAGTGGTGCCAAGCATGGCCAGTACCGTTTAGCGGTGGCGCAGGGCGGTTGCCCATGGCGTCGGGCTGCATCCAGTTTTGCGCGCCTTGGGCTTGGGGCCCATGGCAGGCCGCACAGTGGTCGGCGAACAGTTGTTGACCTTGCATGACTTGGACCTCCGTATACCAATAGGGGTTATGGCTTTGTTTGGCAACATAGGTATAGGTGCTGAGCACTGCAACTAAGGCTAGGGCAGCAATAAGTACTAAATTCTGGGTCTTGGACATGGCAACAAACTCGCGCAACATATGAAGTTGGCGCACTATATCCCAAGCCGCTTATCGCGGTCTAGACTTGATGCATTGATTCGTTGTTCTATGGGGTGAATTATTTTATAATTTTGTGGTCATAACTCCAATCTCTTTGCATGGTTAAACCCTAGGATGGCAGTGACTTCATCGATATTGAACTTAGCTAAATTGGCACTACGCTTTTTGCTCAGCGGTGGCATCGCCACGCTACTCCACTGGGCTACCTTGTGGGGCTTGGTAACACTACAGTTTGAGGCGCTTTGGGCGTCTGGCATTGGTGCGTTAGTGGGGGCTGTGGCCAATTATTTTTTGCAGTACTTTTTCACCTTCAAATCCAAGCGCGCGCACAAACAAGCCATGCAGGCTTATGTGCCCACGGTAATGGTGAGCTGGGTGTTAAACTTGGCAGTATTTTACGGTCTGTATACCTACGCTTTGCCTAATCCGATGTTGGCTCAGGTGGTGACTACGGGGTTGGTGATGGTAGTCAATTTTCTGTTATATAAAAAGGTAGTGTTTCGTGCTAAATCCGATACCTGAAAACCCGTCTTCTGTAGCTTCGCCCGTCGTCTCATTAGTGATACCCGTATACAACGAAATCGACGTCTTGCCCCTGCTCTTTGATCGGCTTAGAAGCGTCATGGACGGTTTGCAATTGTCCTATGAAATGGTCTTGGTTGATGATGGGAGTAAGGATGCCAGTGCCGCTTACCTAGTAGAACAAGCGCAAGCTGATAATCGTGTGAAGGCGATTATACTGTCGCGTAACTTCGGCAAAGAAGCCGCCCTTTCGGCGGGCCTGCAACACACCTGCGGTGAAGCCATCGTAGTGCTTGATGCAGACCTGCAAAACCCGCCAGAATTGATTCCACAAATGCTGGAAAAATGGCGTGATGGCGCCGATATAGTTGCCATGAAACGGCGCAATCGAGAAGGTGAATCTTGGGCTAAAAAATCGGGTTCTTACGCTTACTACCGTATTATGAACCGTATTACCGGGTCCATGAATATACCAGAAGACACCGGTGACTTTCGCCTCATGAGCCGACGCTCGCTAGATTCCCTAAATCGTTTGCCCGAGCGCAATCGGTATATGAAAGGGTTGTTTGCATGGGTCGGTTACCCTACTGAAGTGATGGAATATGATGTTGCCGACCGAGCCGCAGGTGAAACCAAGTGGAATTACTTCAACCTGTTTAGCTTGGCCTTCGAAGGCATAACCTCGTTTTCTGTCGCCCCCCTACGCGCCATGGTGTTATTGGGGTTGATCACTGCCACTTTAGGGGGTTTATTTGGTGCTTGGATCGTATTTAAAACCTTGATGTTTGGTAACGATCTTGATGGTTATCCTTCCATTATTGCTATGATTACCTTTTTGGGCGGCGTGCAGTTGCTGTCTATCGGCGTGTTGGGTGAATATGTAGGTAAAACCTACTTTGAGGCTAAGCAACGGCCTTTGTTCATTATCCAAGACGTCATTCAAAACCCTCCACCCAGTGCGGCCACCTCTGTACCAGCTGCCGCAGAAGGAAATTCAGTTAATGTTATCTAGGATTAATCTTATTTGGTTGTTAGGCGCCCTGTTATTGGTGCGCATATTGGCCATGGTGTTGGTGCCTTTTGCCGATACTACAGAACCTCGCTATGCCGAAATAGCACGCTTAATGATGACCAGTAACGATTGGATTACGCCATGGTTTGAACCTGGTGTGCCTTTTTGGGGCAAGCCGCCACTGTCTTTTTGGGCCCAAGCATTAGCCTTCAAACTATTGGGTGTTAACGAGTTTGCGGGGCGATTACCGGCGTTGTTAGCGTTTATTGCTAGCGCTTGGATGGTGTGGCGTTTGGCTATTTCTATTGTCAGTCAAGACGTAGCCGCTGCCGCTTTGGTGGTTTATGCAGGTATGTTGCTGACCTTTGTGGCTGCCGGCACAGTGATGACTGACCCCTACTTGGCCCTAGGCACCACGTGGGCCATGGTGGCCTTCTACTTGGCGCCCAAAGAACATGTTTGGTACTGGCGCTATGGCGTTTTTATCGGCCTAGCCATTGGCTTGTTAGCCAAAGGACCCTTGGCGATTGTAATTGCTGGCGCCCCCATCGGTGTATGGGTACTGGTACAGGGTAAGCTCATGTATTACCTCAAGACCATGCCGTGGATTCGTGGCACCTTGTTAATGCTGGTCATTGCCTTGCCTTGGTACGTATTGGCAGAGCTCAAAACCCCGGGCTTTTTAAACTACTTTATTGTGGGCGAGCACTTTATGCGCTTTGTCGACCCAGGTTGGATGGGTGATTTATACGGCCATGCCCATAAAGAACCTAAAGGTATGATTTGGCTACATTGGTTAGGTGGCACTGCGCCCTGGGGGCCATTAGCCTTATTGCTGGTACTTGGGCATTTGCTCAAATCGTCGTGGCGTAAAACCCTCTGGCAAGCAGGTATTAAACCGCCGGCTTTGTACTTGCTGTTTTGGGCCTTAGTTACCCCAGTATTTTTTACCCCTGCGGGTAATGTTATTTGGACTTATGTACTGCCCTCGATGCCAGCCTTTGCCTTGCTGATGGGCTGGGCACTAGTGAGCCTAAACAACGGCAGTCGCTGGCGCCAGCTGGGGTTAAACCTGCTCATGTGGACGGTGCCGGTATTGGCTTTAGTATTGACCTTGTTAGTGGCCAACAACAATGACCTAATGAAAACCGAAAAGAGCTTGGCCCAGTATGTGGCTAAGCAACCTCAAGTCAGCGAGGCTTCTAACTTCACGCGCTGGTACTATTTGAGTGCTGAGTTGGAGTTTTCGGCGCGCTTCTATAGCCATGACCTAGCCAAGCCGATACAGCTAGACCAGCTAGAACGGTTGGCCAAACAGCAGCAAGGCGTATTTATTGCTGTGCCCCTAAGCCGTTGGGAAACAACATCGGCGCACTTTGGTGCGCGCTTAGAGCCGCGCATTCAGAATATGCGGTTTAAGCTGGCCTACTTACAACCCTAGCTTAGTGTGCGTCTAACCACTGGCTCAATACATCGATTTGGGTTTGGTTTAGTGCCAAACCCAATTTGGTACGTCGCCAAACAATATCTTGCGCCGTTTTAGCAAATTCATGTTGTTGTAACCATTGAACTTCTGCCTGGCTTAACGTGTGGCCGAAGTCTATGCCTAAGTCAGCACTGCAGTCGGCATTGCCCAGTATATTACGGGCATTAGTGCCATAGGTGTTGATCAAACGTTGCGCCCAGTCTGGGGTTAAAAACGGGTAATCTTGTTGCAGTTGTTGTTTTAGCTGCGCTTTATCTTGCAGTAAAAAATCACCACCAGGTAATGGCGCTCGTTGCGTCCAGGGTGACCCCATGTGGGGAAATTGAGCCTCTAACTTAGCTAATGTGGCTTCGGCTAGTTTACGGTAGGTGGTAATTTTGCCACCAAAAATATTTACCAATGGCGCACCTAATTGTTGCTGTATAGATACCACGTAATCGCGTGTTGCTTCACTGGCTTTGCTGGCGCCGTCGTCAAATAACGGCCGCACCCCAGCGTAAGTCCAAACTATATCGGCCTGCGTTACGGGACTATCAAAATACTCATTGGCTAGGGCTAGCAGATAGTCGATTTCGGTTTGACTACACATCACCTCATCCGCAGTTTGCGGGTGATCTTGATCGGTAGTACCGATTAAGGTGTAATTTTGTTCGTAGGGTATAGCAAAGGCGATACGTTGGTCTGCCGACTGGAAAAAATAGGCACGGTCATGCTCGAAAAGTTTATTGACTACAATGTGGCTACCACGCACTAGCCGAATTTTGTGTTCAGATTGAGTGTTGATTTGCTGGTTAATAACTTGGTTGATCCAAGGTCCAGAGGCATTGACTAGGGCCTTGGCATATACCGTTTGTTGGCTTAGGGTGAGGGCGTCTTGTAGTTCTATTTGCCATAGGTGTTGCCCCTCATCGTCCGTGATGCACACGGCAGCTGTCACCTTGCAGCGGGTCATAATAGAGGCCCCGCGCTGCGCAGCGTCTTGCGCATTAAGCGCGACTAGACGGGCGTCTTGCACCCAGCAGTCGGAGTATTCAAAAGCTTTTTGCAAATGAGTTTTTAACACGCTACCGGCGTGGTGTTGACGTAAGTCCAAGGTTTTGGTGGCCGGCAATAACTTGCGACCGCCTAAATGATCATAAATAAACAACCCAAGACGTACCAACCAGGCCGGCCGAATGCCTTTGACATGGGGCAACACAAAACGCATGGGCCAACTAATATGGGGCATGTTTTGTAATAGTACTTCTCGTTCTTTGAGTGCTTGGCGCACTAAACCAAACTCATAAAATTCCAAATAGCGCAGGCCGCCGTGAAACAGCTTAGTGGACGCCGACGAAGTGCCGCTAGCGAGGTCGTGTTTTTCTGCTAAGGCGACGCTGAGGCCTCGGCCGGCGGCGTCACGGGCAATGCCGCAACCGTTAACGCCGCCACCGATGATGAATAAGTCATATGTTGGGCTGGGATGCATAGGGTTTTTTAATCTTTAGGTGTGAGGGTGCTGTTAACTTCAAAAGTGGGCCAAAAGGAGGCCGGTGCAAGGGAGTTTGAAATGTCGAAATTACCAACGTTGTGTTGGTCTATCATAACAATGCTAGGGCTCAAATGGGCATGAGTCAGCTTGCCTTCCAATATACGCACCGCCTGATCAATGGCTATTTTACCCTGTAACACAGGGGCATCTGTAGGGGCCGCTAGAATATGTCCCCGTTTGATACCGCGAAACACGTTGTGGGTGAAGTAAGTTGAAACAATTTCAATGTCACCCCGTAAGTTGCGACTTAATAATTCACTTACTGCGGCATCAGCAGTGAGCGCAGTGCCTACGATGTAATCAATGTCCGTGCTTTGTTCCAGTACTTCTTGTACCAAATTGCGTTGAATTTCTTTGCCTGTATCACCCCACTTCACCGCCACTATGTCGATGTTGGTGTTGGCAATAGCGGTTCTAAAGCCATCGTCTATAAAAGCCACCCAGCCAGATTCTCTGGGGCCAGGAAACCAAGCAATGCGCACCTTCTCGGTGGTATTTTGATGGCGTTGACTTAGGTATTGCCCGACTTTGAGGCCCATGCTGTACCAAGAGACACCCGCCTTAGCGCTAATGCCGATGTCTTCAATGTCATTAACGGCGGCAATGACGGGTGTGGTTTGTGCAATTTTACGGATACTCGGTGATAAACCGCTAAAGGATACAGTGCCTACAATAATAGCGTCACTCTGGCGTTGGGTACAATGTTTGAGTTGTAGGATTTGGGTGGCAAGCTCAGGGTAGCCACCTGCTTCTAGCACGGTCATGCCTATGCCCAGGCGCTTCACCTCGGCTACCATGCCGTAGTTTACGCTCAGCCAGTAGGGGTCTTTTAAGTGGGGGTAAGTGACGCATAGTTGCCATGCTTGGCTCGCGGCCTCGAGGGGCTGGTATTTTAAGGCGCGCTCCTGGCCGCTGTAGTCAAAGGCAGGTTGCCAGCTGACTAGCTCCCACGGTTGGCTAGCGGCGTAGCTGATGGTGGTCAGTAGACTCAAACAGGTGCACTGTAGAAGGGTGGTTAAATACGAAAGTTTCATAATGTTAACGGCGTCTTCTCGAGTTAAAAATTGAGGGCTTATCGGGGTGCTTTTTATGGTACTTTAGCCCTATGTTAGTTTACCTTTTGAGGCCCTATGGCTGTCAACCTAGGAATCGGTAGTAAATTACTACTAGCGATGATTTTAACCATTAGTTTGTTAGTTATTGCCGCGGCCACCGGCTGGCTCGGTTATGAGCGTGTGGCGAGTAAACAGAACTCGGTGATCGATGATGCCATACCTGCCATTATTGCCGCCCACCGGCTGACGGAAATTAATGCCAGTCTAGCCACTGCAGCCCCGGCCTTGCTTGGCGTATCTAGCGAGCCAGAGCGGATAAAAATCACCAACACCATAGGTTTTCAATTACAGCAACTCAACGACTTGGCGAGCTGGTATGGCGGTGCGGCGAACTACCCCTTTGAGAGTCTGGTGTTGAAAACCACGAGCGAGAGAATCAATACTAACCTAGTGCAGCAAATGTCTTTGGTAAAGCGTCGGTTAGCCTATATGCAAAACGCCGCCGCGCAACATAGAAAAGCCCAGCACGCCATGGGCATGATTCATAATATCAGCACGTCTTTGGTGGCTAACGCGAATACCATGACTTCTGCTGTGGCCTCTAGCCTCTATGATTTGGCCGACGCTAATGCGGGTGAGGGTGCGCTTTATGACGCCTTTGACCGTTTAATTGAAGTCGACTTAGATCACATGGATCGCATGTATGAGCTACGACAACGCGCGGCCAGCCTTACGGTGCTGCTAGACCAATTGCCCGAAGAGGCTAGCCTCAAGGGCGTCTACCAACTTGAAGTTAAAGTAGGGGACAATATGGTGATCTTGGAGCGTCGCATTAAGGAAGTGAATGACCCCGGTAGGCGTCAGCAAGCCCTTGATTGGTTGGCCATAGTCGAGGCCACAGTGAGCTCCAGCACTAGCGATAATTTATTTGGCCTACAGCGCCGTAGCATTCATGTGCATAAGCAATTGGTGTTGCTTAACGAGGTGAGTACCCAGCTTAATCGCGCGTTTAAAGAACAGGCCGATACGGCCAGTAGCGCAGCCGGTGCAACCGTGCAAACCGCTACGGAAGAGGCTCGGACAGCGGTAGCCAGTGGACGTGACCTATTATTATTGGCGTGTCTGGTATTGGCGACGGTGGCCATTGGTGTGTTTTGGTTTTATGTAAAACGAAATCTATTTCAGCGTTTAACGCAGCTTAACTTTGCCTTTTTGGCGGTGGCGCAAGGCAACCTAGATTACACCCTACGTATTCGTGGCGACGATGAGTTAGGCCGGCTAGCAAAGACCGTACAAGTGTTTAAAGAGAACGCCCGCGCTCGGCAACAGCTAGAGCAGCAGCAAGAAGGCGTGGAAAGACGCTTGCGCAATTACCAATCTGAACTTGAGCAAGAAATTCAATTACGTACAAGCGAGTTGCAGGATGTGAATATAGAGCTGCAAGCCACGGCGGAAAAACACGCTTTGGCACGTACCGAGGCAGAGCGAGCCAACATGGCTAAAACCGCATTCTTGGCCACCATGAGTCATGAGGTTCGCACCCCATTGAGCGGGGTGCTAGGTACCCTTAGGTTATTACAAAAAACCCACCTCAACGAGCAGCAAGCCAAGTACATTGATTTAAGCCAGGCGGCGGCAGAAGCCTTATTGGGCATCCTTAACGGCATCTTAGATTACGCCAAGGTAGAGGCCGGTGAAATGCAGGTGGAGCATCATGCTTTCCCTATTGAAGATGTAGTGAGCAACATGATTGCACTCATGTCCGGTGCCGCTACGGAAAAGGGATTGCAGTTGGATATTCATTTGGATCCACAGCTTAAGCAGGTGAGTTTGTTAGGTGACCAAGGCAAGATACAGCAAGTGTTGTTTAACTTATTGGGCAATGCCATGAAGTTTACCAGCGTTGGTTATATCCAATTGCACATTAGCTTGGCGACTAGAGATGCAGGAGAGTGTTTGCGATTTGAAGTAGTTGATACGGGTTTAGGTATTCCTTCGCACATGCAAGAAACGTTATTTCAGCCTTTTACGCAGTACGATGCCTCCACATCTAGGCGTTATGGCGGTACCGGTTTAGGGTTGTCCATTTGTAAACGGTTAGTGGAAACCATGGATGGCGAAATAGGTATTAGCCATCGATTAGATGCTGACCCCAAACAGGGTGCAAAGGTGTGGTTTGAAGTACCCTATTGGCCAGACACCGTCTTACCACAAGTGCCTGAGGTTGTACCGTCAGCGCGTCTCGCTGTGCCGAAGTTGCAGGTATTGTTGGTGGAGGATAACGAGATAGGGCGGATCGTGGTCGAAGGGTACCTACGGCATGAAGGCCATGTGGTTACTTTGGCTAAGGACGGTTTTGAGGCCGTGGCATTGGCGGAACAAACGTTCGATGTGATACTCATGGATATTAGTATGCCGGGCATGGACGGCGTAGAAACGACCTTAAGAATCCACCAAATCCACCAGCGCTTGGGCATGCAGGTGCCTATTATTGCCATGTCTGCGCATATATTTCCGCAGGAGGTGGAATCTTATCTCGATGCTGGACTAGACGGTTTTGTGGGTAAACCGATTGAGCCAGACCGACTTAACGAATTATTGCTAGGCGTATGCCAAGCACAGGAGAAATTAGTTTCCATGCCGAAAATCTCAGCCATTCATTTAGTCAATGAAAAGCTATTAAATGACGATTTGAGTGTCTTAGGGGAAACCTGTATGCAAGACATGGTGAGCCTATTTGATCAAGCCTGTATTGATAATCTAGCGGCTATAAAAGTCGCAAGATTGGCGCAAGATTGGGTAAAGCTTAGTGAGCTGGCCCACAACTTTAAAAATGCCTCAGGTAGCCTTGGTTTGGAGACCTTACATCAACTCGTCAATCAGCTTGAGAATCAAGCCAAACATGGCCAACCCACGAGTATAGATTTGATTTTGGAGGATTTGCCGAGTCTGATCAAAAACTCACAAAAGGCGCTCAATAACTGGCGCGCAGCGCATTTAAATTAACTGCCCTTATGCTCGTCCAGGCCGCTGAACAAATAGCCTTCGCCGTGCACGGTGGCGAACAGTATGGGTTGTTTATAATCGCGTTCAATCTTGCGTCGTAAGCGCATGATTAATACATCGATGGTACGATCATTGGGATCCCAGCTTCTGTGGGTCACCTGAGACAACAATCGATCGCGATTAAGCACTTGGCCAGGGTGGGTCATAAATACTAATAATAACTCAAATTCGGCCCTAGTAAGCTTGATTTCTTCTTCATTACGGCCTAGTAAAAGCCGCCTAGAGGCGTCTAGCACTAGCTGGTCAAAATGATAAATGGATTTGTGCTGCACTGGAGCATCGTTAACGGTATGAATGCGCCTTAGTAGGTTGGTAACTCGGGCTAACAATTCCCTAGGGTTGAAGGGTTTGGTGACATAATCATCAGCGCCAATCTCAAGCCCAACAATACGGTCAATATCATCGGTTTTACCGGTGACTAAGACAATGCCCATATTACTTTGGGCACGTACTTCACGGGCTAATAGCAAACCGCTTTCGTCGGGCAAATTAATGTCTAACAATAGCATGCTGATATCTTCACGGCTTAGAACTTCGCGCATCTCTTTAGCCGAGCCGACGGCGCTCACCTGATAGCCCTCCGACTCAAAGTAGCCGGCAAGCTTAGTTCGAGTGATGGCTTCATCTTCGACAATGAGGATGTGATGCGTCTTCATACGGGCTACTCTTATTATTTTCTCAGACTGTATAGCAGTACGCCAAGAGATACAAGAAGGCCGGCTAATTAGCCGGCCTTGATTTTATTAGTTTAGGCCTAAGGCCTGTTTTCTCTGGTTGGCCCAGGTCCTTAATATTTGGTCTATTGCAAGGCCAATACAAGCCACACAGACACCCAGGATGAGGCCGTTACCAACACCATTTCTATCGGACAAGGAACCTAGGATCAGCTGACCAAGGTCATCGGTACCGATCATGGCGCCGATAATCACCATAGACAGGGCAAACACCACGGTTTGGTTCAGGCCTAAAGCAATGTGAGGGAACGACATGGGTAATTCAATCGACAACCAACGCTGTACACGGCTTACGCCAGCCATGGTGCCGGCATCCTGCAGCGTTTCTGGCACACTTAATAGGCCCTCCACAGTGTAGCGTAAGGCAGGTATTGAAGCGTACACAATAATGGCGATGATAACGGCGGTATCGGTGATACCAAACAACATCATTACCGGGATTAAGTAAATAAACGACGGGAAGGTTTGGAAGGTATCACAATAAGTCAGAATGAAGCGCGTGGACTTGGCATTTTGTGCACACAAGGTGCCCGCAACGATGCCGATTAAGCCTGAAACGATAACAGACACACTCATCAAGTATGCGGTGATCATGGCGCGATCCCACCACTCAGTGAGGGCGATGAAGAGTAAGAATGAACCCACTGTTAAGGCCACACGAATACCACCAACAATAAGACCCACACCCATGACTAAGGTAAACACAGCTACCACGGGTGTGCCTAAGTAAGCGGACTTAACGGGCATCAAAACAGAAAGAATGAGCCATTCGTTAAACCCTTTAAGGGTGAAGAAGAAAGTGTCCCATATCCAGTCAACACCAAACTGCAATAAAGGCGCGATAGAAATGCCCTTATTGTGTGGCACGATGTATAAGTAATTAAAGCCTTCTGGGAAAATGAACTGGCCCACGTAAGCCAAGATGAGTGCAACAACGAACAGGGCCGCAAACAAAAGGGAGTACTTGTGCTTTTCAACGAAAGACAGGTTGGAAAAATAATCCGTTTGCTGATTGGCCCAGGCTAGTGACATGCGGTCTAGCACGATGGCAATCAGTACGATACAAATACCAATCTCGGTGGCTACACCAATCTTAAGACCGTTAAGGGCGATAAGAAGGTCAATGCCTAAGCCTTTGGCGCCGATCAATGAGGCCAAAACCACCATGGCTAAACATTGCATAATGACTTGGTTGACACCAATCAATATGTCGCGACGGGCCGTTGGTACCAACACTTTGGTTAATAACTGCCAGTTATTACAGCCACTCATCATGCCAGATTCGGCCACTTCTGGGCCTAATTTTTTGAGACCAAGTAGGGTTAGGCGTACCATAGGTGGGGTGGCAAAAATGACCGTTGCAATGGCGCCGGCGTGATCACCAATGCCAAAAAACACCATCACCGGAATCAAGTAGGAAAAATGAGGAATGATCTGCGCCATATTAAGTAGCGGGTTGAGTATGTTCTCAACGGTTTTGCTTCTAAATGCCCATATGCCGAACATAAGGCCAATAAATACCGAAACCGGGGCAGCGACCAATACAAACGATAGGGTTTGCATGGCAGGTTCCCACTGGCCAAACACAGCAATGTAGGTTGTTGAAAGGCCAACTAATAGCGCCAATCCGCGACCACCCAAAGAGTAACCCAGGATAGTTGCACCACCAGCCACCACGGTCCATGGTAAACCGGGTAATTTTGCCCATGGGTTTGCTGTAGCCCAGTCCCAACCAGAAAACGCTACGATTGTTTTGGCGCCACCGAGCATGATTTCACGAATGAACTCGATCATAAACAAAATAAAGCCAGACATCATTCGAGTAACTTGACTCACCAGTGGCTTCTCTTCAAATTCTTCAATGTCTGGGTCATAGACATCTATGGGCCACCATTCAAACATCAGGTAACCGATGGAATCGTTGATCCATAGGGGGAAGGCCGAAATCAAAGGCGGTAAGCGCCATAGCAAGTTGTTGTCAGCCGGCCCTATGGTTTGGGCTAATAGGATAAAAACAACCAGCAAAGCAATAAATTGCAGGTATTTTTTCTGCATGAAGGTGTCGATCATGATGTCGTCTCACTATGGCTAGCCGCATGATCACCAAACAATACGTGAACAATCTTAGCCGCTGTGATGGAACCCACGGTTTGACCTTCGTCGTCAACAACACGCACTGGGGCACTTGAGTTCAAAATAGCCTCGGCTTCGGTTTCAATAATAGCGTTTGTATTGACGCTAAGCTCACTCATTAAATTTTCAGAACAAGCAGCGTCCATGACAGATCCGATCTTTAATACTTTTTCGCGGGGCACTTCTTCGGTGAATTTACGCACGTATTCCGTGGCTGGATTAAGTACGATGTTGGCCGGAGTATCAAGCTGTTCGATGATGCCATCTTTCATGATGGCGATACGGTCTGCAAGGCGTAAGGCTTCGTCAAAGTCGTGGGTTACGAATAAAATAGTTTTGTGTAATGTGGATTGTAAACGTAGGAATTCATCCTGCATTTCTTTACGAATAAGGGGGTCAAGGGCAGAAAATGGCTCATCAAGGAACCAGATGTCGGGTTCAATAGCCAATGAGCGTGCAATACCCACACGTTGTTGCTGACCGCCTGATAATTGGCGTGGATAATAATCTTCACGGCCGGTTAAGTCGACTAGGTTAACCATTTCTACCGCGCGTTCTATACTGTCACTGGTGCTCATGCCTTTGACTTGTAGTGGGAAGGCAATGTTTTCTAGTACGGTCTTGTGGGGTAATAGGGCAAAGTTTTGAAATACCATGCCCATTTTATTGCGTCGCAACTCGATCAGTTGCTTATTGTCCATCTGTAAGATGTCTTCACCTTCAATGATGATTTTGCCAGCTGTGGCGTCGGTCAACCTGGAAATGCAGCGTAATAATGTCGATTTTCCAGAACCAGATAGACCCATAATAATAAGCAGTTCGCCGGCATGAATGTCGAATGAGGCGTTGTTAACTCCAACAATACAGCCTGCTTCTTTGAATTTGGCAGCATCAACTGCGCCATTAGACTTTTTCAACAAGCTTTCTGCGTTGTCGCCGAAAATTTTATAAACTGATTCACAACGAATCACTGGTTCGTTGGTAGATGAGGTGGCATTTTGCAGGGACATAAGTAAGTTCTTTTTTTTGTAGATTAGTAGTGTAGGGTTCTTATTTCGGAAAACTGGTTTATAACGAGTGTCAATTTTCTGAAATAAGAACCCTCTAACCGGCTAGCCGGTTAGAGGGTTTGGTTGCTTCAGGTCGTGTTGTTCTAAGTGTTACTTAGTCCAAGCTGACCAAACAGCTTCGTTGTCTGCAAGCCATTTGGCCGCAGCATCTTTATGATCCATTTCGTCTATATCAACCAAAGCGGCCATACCGCCGATTTGAGCTGTAGTGAAGGAGATCTTGCTGTACGCAGTGTAGGCAGCAGGGTGGCTCTTAGGGAACTTGTAGCTAGCGGCTTTCTTCAACCAACCTCTTGGCGAACCACAGCTTCCGTCGCCGCCATCAGCAATACGACAACCGTCGGAGTACGCTGGGAAGTCGATGAAGGTAAAGGCGTCACCAGCATCGGTGAAGTTAGGCGACCAGTTAAAGATAATGGTACCACGGCCTTCTTTTTTGGCTGCGGCTAGGTCTGCCCAAAGTGCGGAGGCACCACCAGCAAACTTAACCATGTAGTCGTCACCTAAACCAAGTGCTTCAACACGTTCTGGCATCAAATTGCCATGCCAGCTTTGTGGGCCTTCTAACCAACGGCCTTTGCCGTCTGAGTCAGCTGTAGCAAACACATCTTTACAGTTCTTTAGCGCTTCCCAGTTAGGTAGGCCTGGGCATAAGTTCTCTTCGATGACCCAAGTAGGTACACCCATATCTTCTATGCTTAATGCAGCGTGAGAACCTGCATCGATCAAGCCACCTTTAGCCATGGCGTTGTAGAAGGATCCGCCAAAGCTTGATTGCCATACTTCGTGAGAAATGGTGACGTCGCCATTACGGATTGACTCGTATACGGCTTGGCTGTCGGCTGGAACGTATTCAACGTTGTTACCCATGCTTTCAAAAATGCCACCAATAACGTGAGCCATAACCACTTGGCTAGACCAGTTATGAATTGGGATAACGATAGGCTTAGTGCTATCGGCTGCTTTGGCTACGCCAGTCACTGACAATAAAACACCAGCTGCGCCTGCTAACAATGTATTTTTAAAGTTCATACTTATTCCTCAATATTATTTTTATGTATTGATATTGATGTGTTTATAAAAACTATATAAACACACGAGCTGTCAATGTTCAGCTATTAATCACGGTTACTCATACTTCCTCTTTCTAAAACAGGCCATGGCCTGCCAGTCTTCGACACAGATATGAACCCGCATCAAAAATTCTTGTTGCCTTTAACCCAAGCCTAAGCTCGCACGCGAGACTTAGTGGGATCGTAGTGAGAAATGCCCACTACGGTGGCTGGAATGCGCTTAATGTGACCATCTAATTTGCCCACTTCTACTTGGGTGCCTTCGGCAATGTGGTCAATTGACATGCTGCACAAGGCAATGTTTTGGTTCAAAATTGGCGAACGAACGGCGCTGGTGATGGTGCCCACTTGTTGACGACCGACGCGTACACATTCGCCGTTGCCGGCAATTTCTTCGCCTTCTAAGACTAAGCCGACGAGCTGACGTTGCGGATTCGCTTTGCGTTCAATCAAGGCGTCACGGCCAATGAAGTCTTCTTCTTTCGTCTTCAGTGGCACGGTGAAACCGATGCCCGCTTCAAAGGGATCCGTTTGATCGTTAAATTCGTAATCGGCAAAGATCAATGCCGATTCAATACGTAGGTTGTCCAGTGCTTCAAGGCCTAGGGGTGTGATGCCAAACTCTTGGCCCGCTTCCCATACGGCATCCCATACTTCATGGCCATCTTTGGGGTGACACCAAACTTCGTAACCACGCTCACCGGTGTAGCCGGTACGAGAAATAGTAACCGGCGCCCCCTGTGGGCCACCAATACGGCCGTGGGTAATGCGGAACGGGCGCAAGTCTTCTATGGTGGTCTGGCAATCTGGGCTAAAGATGATTTTCTTTAAAGTTTCGCCACTCAAGGGGCCTTGCACTGGTAGGTTGTGAAGTTGGTCATTAGAATCTTTAATCACTACATTAAAATTCTTTTCTGCGGCCACTTTGCGCAACCACTCAATGGCACCGTCACAGCCACCTACCCAACGGAAATTATTCTGACCTAAGCGGAATACAGTGCCATCATCAACCATACAGCCGTTGTGGTAGCACATGGCGGTGTAGATCACTTGGCCTACGGCTAGTTTGCGGATATTGCGGGTGACAGCGTAGTTAAGGAGGTTTTCGGCGTCGGGCCCTAACACTTCACATTTGCGTAATGGGCTTAGGTCCATCAGTACTACTTTTTCGCGGCAGGCCCAATATTCGGCAATGGCGCCATAGTTACTAAAGTGGTTGGCAAGCCAATAGCCATTGTAATCAACAAAGTGCTGGGTCATGGTGGCAAAGCGATCATGGAATGCGGTTTTCTTAGTCATAGTTGAATCTGCTACGGCGTTTTTGCGGAAGGCGTTGCCTTTATTAAAATCACTATCAGCGGCGTATATACGCACGTGAATGTCAGTTGGGTTCCAGCCGTTGGCTGGGCTAGTGTCGTCTGGGCACGCAGTAGAACCACACACTAAGTCAACTTGCGCTTGCAGTAGTACATAGTCACCCGGACGCGACCAAGGTTGGCACGAGCTATGTTGATCGTAATCGTCATAGCCGGTGTTAAAAAAGAAGTTAATGGCAGGCCAGCCACGACGTGGTGCCACACCCATGGGTGCTAATGCTTGGTTTAAATTGTCGGTGCAATTAACGTGGCCTAGGTAACCTGTATCGTCATAATATTTGGCGCTACAGGCCAGGTTAAAGGTGTCGTGGCGGGCCACGGTGTCTTGCACGACGTTGAGTATATTAACTTGGTCGTCGCTGTAGAACTTGTCATATAAACCCGGGCCAGGAAAGGCGGCGGCCATTAAGGTACGGGTGGTCACCGCGCAAATGGGTTTCTCGACTCCTTCCGCCAACCGTGAGGCGTCTAAGGCCACAAAGTCGGAGCATTGACGGCCAGCAACATCAATGATTTGAATATATTCACCGGCTTTAACTAGATAGCCTTCGGCGGTGCTGTTGTTAATGCGGATTTCACGATCCACTACACCTAGCGCGGCTGGTAATTCGTCTTCTACGATAACGGCTGCACCACTAACACCTACAATTAGGTCAGTTGGCGGCATCAACTGCTCTGGGCTCATGTCTTCGCCCGGGGCTGCGATCAGGCATAGGCAGTCGTTAGCAACTGTGAAGCTGTGCTTGCTTGCGGCCACGGAGTCAGCACCTAATACGGAAATGCCTTTACAACTGCTGTGGTTATTGGCATCCATCCACTGGCGTAGGTAGCCGATGTCACTATTGGCTTCGGCGCCGAGGCTATTAATAGCGGGCTTGCCTTGGGCATCAAAGGCCATCACTTGGGCTTCTTGCTGACCTTCAGGATCGTGCAGGGTTAACGTAGAGCCAGCAGCAAGCTGCAACGAAATCAAATGTTGTGCAGGTACTCGGTAGCGTTGTGTGCCGTCATCACCCAATACTGGGTGAGGCATGGGGTTGGCACTGTAATAGCTAAGGGGTTTCATAGGCCGGTGGCTCAAATTGTAACGTTATCATCGCTGGGTACAGCGACAGTCCGTAGGACAGGGTAACAACTTGATGTGAACAGGCTTTGTCTGTGGTGTGTATAGAATGTAGTATTTTGTAATATTTGTTTACATTTGGGTCAGGTAGGCGGTTTGTTGGTTAGCGCACTAGGTCTTGTTGCGCTTTGCTGAGGTGTTCTGCCATGGTGGTTTTGGCGGTTTGAGCATCGCGGTGGCTAATGGCTTCAAACAGTGCCCGGTGGTGGGCATTGTATTGGGTCATATTTTCTTGGGTGAGTACTTTGCCGCGACTGGCGCGCCATAACTCATGGCGTCTTACTTCGTTAACTTGCTCGTAAATCCATATCATCAATGGATTGCCGCAGGCTTGAGCGATGGCTTGATGAAAGGCTTCATCGGCAATGGAGAACTGTTCGGCACTGCGGGCGGCTTCTACGCGCTCCAGGGCGGTGCGCAACTGTTCTAAGTCACGGCCGGCGGCATGGTGCACTGCAAGGCCGACGATGGCGGGTTCTAACATGTTGCGTACTTGCATTAATTGCATGGGACTAGTGGTGTCGGCGAACTGGCTGCTGCTGGAGTTGGCTTGGCCCCGAACAAATGTACCACTACCCACTTTACGTTCCACCAAGCCTTGCTGTTCCAATAATGATAACGCGCTACGTAGGGTACCGCGCGACACGTCGTAATGTTGTGCTAGGTCACGCTCTGCAGGTAAGCGCTCGTTGGCACGGTACACTTTGCGCTGGATGGCTTCGCTGATAGCAGTCGCTAAGGCGCGGGCACCATTAGGTTTAGACTGTCGTCTATCTAAGGAGATGTATGAGTCTGGCGCCGTGCTGGGGAACATTGTTGTTGCCTGTAAGTGGTTAGTAAGTTGTCACAGACTAGCATAATTGATTCGGTAATTGGTATAGCAATTGGTTAATAATGGTTGTTTATGCCTTGTGTGGTTGTTATGCCGAAATTATCCCTTGATATTGACAAATAATATTATCTATTAAAAACAAATATTTAACAAAATATTACGCCGTTTGTTTAAATAAGTAACAAAAAAAGACTTGCCTCATTAAATTCATCAATGATATACCTTTACAGCGCTTTATATGAACCTTTGATGTACCAATTTGGTTTTCTTGGTTAAAAAGTGTTGGTTCATAAGCCCAAACAACAATAATATTGAGGAGGCATCGATGACAGATTTACAAGCATATGTTGACGCGCCAGGTCGTGAAGAACTGGTTCAACAAGTCCGCGCTAAAATCGACGAATTAGGCATCACCTATGTGTATTACCAGTTTATTTCTGTTACTGGTCGTATCGTAGGTAAAGGTATTCCAGCTCGCCACTGGGAACGTACAGCTGCTAAAGGTTTTCAGCTTGTATATGGTTCTACTGCTAACCTAGCCATTGACCGCCACGGTGAGTACATTGGTTACGGTCCTGAAGCTTCTGAGCTTGTGGGCATCGCTGACCCAGACACTTTTGTTCAGCTACCTTGGGACAAGCGTGTTGCACGCGTATTCTGTACTCTTTTCCGTAACCGTGAAGAGCGTGTCAATCCAGGTCAATTCTTGACTTCAGATTGTCGCGGTAACTTGCGTCGCATTCACGAAGAATTTAAAGCTAAGCACGGCCTAGAGATGCGCTGTGGTACTGAGCCAGAAATGATGTGGTTGAAGAAAGGCGAAGACGGCCAGCCTAACGGCGGTGTGACTAAGCCAACCTGTTACCACATTGACCAGTTTGAAGAATTGCGTCCTGTATTTATGCGCGTCATTGAGTACTCTGAGCAAATGGGCTTAGACATTATTCAAGGCGACCACGAAGATGCACCTGGCCAGCTAGAATTGAATACTCAGTACGACGACGTGCTACAAAATGCCGACCGTTTGACCACTTACCGCCAAATCTGTGCACAGGTTGCACGTGAGTTTGGTTTGATTGCTTGCTTTATGAGTAAGCCATTTATGGGCGTTTCGGCTTCTGGTTGTCACCACAACATGTCTTTGTGGGAAGGCGGCGAAGACGTATGTCACCCAGAAATTGCCGGTGGCGATTCTCTGCCTGGCATGCCTGGTCCGTTTACTTACCGTGAAGGTGGCAACAACACCTTTATGCCAGTCCCTTCTCTGCATGAATCAAAGCCAGGCCCCATTGGCCTACAGTGCATCGGTGGCGTAATTGCTCACTTGCCTGCATTGACTTCAATCGGTTCTTCAACTGTGAACTCGTTCCGTCGTTTATGGGACACTGGCTTTTGGGCACCGATCTTTGCTGACTGGGGTTACCAGAACCGTACCTGTGCTTTGCGTGTCTCTGCACCGGGCCGTTTTGAGTACCGTTCAGTAGACTCCATGGTTAACCCATACCTAATGGGCGCGGCACTACTTAAGGCCTTTGACGACGGTATCGTTAACGACCTTGATCCAGGTGATCCGGAAGAACGTAACATCTACGCAGCTATGGAAGCAGGTAAAATCGTTAAGAAATTACCTATGTCCCTAGGCGAGGCTATGATTGAGCTTGAGAACGATGAAGTGGTTAAGTCATCTATGCCAGGCGAAATGTACACTGTTTACAGTGGTCACAAGAATGATGAGTGGGAACGCTTTAACCAGACTGTGACTAACTGGGATACAGAAACCTATCTTGATTGTTTGCCATAAACCGCAAGTTTTCAGAAAACCCCGGCTGCTAAGGTTTCGACCATAGCAGCCAATTTTATAAAAACTCTAAAAGTAAATATTAGGAGACGCGACCATGTGTGGTATTGCAGGCCTTATCCATAAGAAGGCGGGCGGTGCAAACATCGGACAAGAAATGACTGATATGCTTCAAGCTTTGAAGCATCGCGGACCAGATTCTACCGGTTATGCGCTATATGGCTCCCCCATTAGTAACTACATTGTACGTATCAACCTTGCAGAGCAAGCTGATACTCAAAAAGGTTTTGACGTTGCCAACCAGCTTCAATCTCGTAACGACCTAGTCGATGCGCGTATGGCTGAGTTAGGCGCCAAAGTATCGAAGAAAGAAAATTCAACTTCTTACGCTTTGCGTTATGAGTTGTCTTTCGACGGTGACCTTAAAAACTTAATCGACTACGTTGAAGACATTGAAGGCGTTGAAGTTATGTCATGCGGCAAAGGCCTTGAGCTAATCAAGGACTTGGGCGACGCAGCTGTGGTATCTGCACAGTACGGCATCAACGAATTCCAAGGTTCTCATGCCATCGGACACACCCGTATGGCCACTGAGTCTGACGTAGATATTCGTTCAGCTCACCCTTACTGGGCTTACCCATTTGCAGACGTGTCTGTAGTACATAACGGCCAGTTAACTAACTACTGGACTAACCGTCGTGCCCTAGAGCGTTTAGGTAACCGTTTCAACTCTAACTGTGACTCAGAGCTTATTGCTGTGTACATTGCCAACCGCATCAGCGACGGCGATGACCTAGAAACAGCAATGCGCCGTTCAATAGAAGACCTTGACGGTGTATTTACCTACCTTGTAGCGACTTCAGATTCGTTAGGTATGGCTAAAGACGTTATGGCGGCTAAGCCTATGGTTATTTATGAAAGTGATGACTTTATCGCATTGGCTTCTGAAGAAGTTTCAATCCGTAATATCTTCGATCACGAAATTGACACATTTGACCCTTATGAAGGCGAGGTGCGCGTATGGCAACTGTAAGCACATCCGGTCAATCCCATGATATGGGATTGCATACGGAAAAGCTCACCAACCGAACTCAGCAACGTTTTTTCGATGCTGGCGAATCGGCTAATTTAACTTATGCTTGGGCTCCAGAAGTCGACACAAACAAAGTAGGTACTTTGGATTGTGAAGGTATGGACCCCACTGCAATTAACATCCGTCTTCGTGAATTGATGGATCAAGGTTGTGGCACGATTAACCTAACTAACCCAGGTTCCATGCACGCTTTGTGTGTAGGTATCCTGAACCGTTTACAGCTTAACATCACGGGCAGCTTAGGCTACTTTGGTTGTGGTTTGATCGACGGGCCAAACGTAAACATCTCTGGCCGTGTAGGATGGTCATGTGGCGAAAACATGATGGCCGGTACTATCGTTATCGAGAAAAACGCAGGTTCTACCTTCGGCGCAGCCATTCGTGGCGGTGACTTGGTATGTAAAGGCGACGTAGGTTCACGTACCGGTATCGACCAAAAAGGCGGCACTATCATTGTTGGTGGTAAAACTGGCGCATTTACAGGCTTTATGATGCAACGTGGTCGTATGATCATTCTTGGCGATGCAGGCATGAACCTTGGCGACTCTATGTACGATGGTACCATCTACGTAGGCGGAAAAATTGAAGGCCTAGGTGTAGACGCTGTGCCTGCCGACCTGAATGACCTTGACCGTAAGTGGTTGAAGTCTAAGCTAGATCTATATGGTATGGAAACGCCTAACGGCATCGATAACATGCAAAAGATCGTTGCTGGTAAGCAGTTGTGGAACTACGACAACCTCGAACCATCAGAGAAGAAGCTAGTTCTTTAAGAGCAGCGAGGAAACTATTATGGCAGTTGTTAACGAAAAAGAAATTATTGGCAAGAGTTTTGTCTTCCCACCGGAAGTCATGAACGACATCCACATTAAGGCCGACCTTGGTCGCTACCGTATGCGTGGTATGTCTTTGTTCAAAAAGATCCCAAGCTGGGACGATTTGACCTTTATGCCAGGTACTTTGACACGTTTTGTAATCGAAGGTTACCGTGAAAAGTGCTTAACCCAAACCGTTATCGGCCCTAAGGCTAAACGCCCTATGGTGCTAGATATCCCTGTGTACATCACAGGCATGAGTTTTGGTGCTTTGTCTTACGAGGCGAAGACCGCATTGGCACGTGGCGCAACCATGGCCGGCAGTGCAACTTGTTCTGGCGAAGGCGGCATGATTCCTGATGAGCGTCGCTACTCAGAGAAGTGGTTCTATCAGTGCATCCAGTCTCGTTATGGTTTTAACCCACATCACTTGCGTCTTGCTGATGCCTGTGAATTCTTTATCGGCCAAGGCTGTAAAGTTGGTTTGGGTGGTCACTTAATGGGTCAGAAAGTGACCGATCAGGTCGCTGAGATGCGTTCACTACCCGCCGGTATCGACCAGCGTTCACCTGCTCGTCACCCTGACTGGTTAGGTCCTGATGACCTTTCTTTGAAAATCAAAGAAATCCGTGAAGCCACCGATTGGCAGATCCCTATTCAGCTTAAGCTGGGTGCGGCGCGTGTATATGATGACGTGCGTATGGCGGCTAAGTGTGAGCCAGACTCTATCTTCATCGATGGTATGGAAGGTTCTACTGGTGCTGGACCACACATTGCTACTGAGGAAACTGGTGTTCCTGGTATCGCTGCCATCCGTCAAGCGCGTAATGCCCTTGATGACGTAGGCAAATCTGGCGAAATCAGCCTTGTATACGCTGGTGGTATCCGTAACGGTGGTGACTTAGCTAAGGCATTGGCACTTGGTGCTGACGCAGTTGCGATCGGTCACTCAGCGCTTATGGCGTTGAACTGTAACCGTGACATCGACGAAGCTGACTTCCCTAACGAAATGGGCGTAGAAGCCGGTTCTTGTTACCACTGTCACACTGGCCGTTGTCCAGTAGGTGTTGCTACTCAAGATCCTAAGCTACGTGCGCGTCTTAACCCAGACGAAGCTTCTGAGCGTGTATATAACTTCCTACACACTCTAACCATCGAATGTCAGTTATTGGCACGTGCATGTGGTAAGACCAACATCCATTCCCTAGAGCCAGAAGATATTGCGGCTCTTACAATGGAAGCGTCTGCCATGGCTCAAGTACCATTAGCAGGCAGCCAGCACACCGTTGGCCGCCCTGACATGACTCGTTTCTAGGAGGACATTACAATGTCACAAGATGTAGATCATTATTTAACTACAGACGGTCTGGATTCAGATCGTGAGAAGATGATTGGTCAGACCATCGGTTACCGTTACGACGTTAACTTGGTGCCTGACATGAGCCATTGTACTGAGTACCTTACTGAGTACATGGCCAAAATGAACTGGAAAGACCTTAACTGGTTAGAAGACGTTCACATGGGCTACGAAGAAGACCGTGCTGCCGTATTCGATCGTAACATCAACGGTTGGGTAACCATCCCTGATAGCATCGAACTTCCAGACAACCAGCAAGACCGCGACATGATTGCGCGCGAGTTGTTGTTAAAGTTCCAGATGTCTGCCAACCACCCAATGGTTGAATTGCGCGCAGCTTACGCAAAGTTCTAACGAACATTGATCGGGGCGAAAGCCCCGGTTCAGAGTTTGATAGTACAGACACAAAAAACCCAGCCTATGCTGGGTTTTTTATTGGCCGGTCACTTTGACGCCCCTCGTCTTCCTGACGCAGGTCAGGATCTACTAAACTAAGCCGACCACATTAGCGCCTTTTGATGACGCGCTTTTAAAGGCGGTAAACCAAAACGTTTCTTATAACATTTATAAAAACTAGGCAGCGAAGAGAAGCCACAACGAATGGCAATCTTTTCAACAGTATATTCAGATTCAAATAATAATTTATGCGCATTATTTAGACGCTTCTCTAAATAATAAGTGCTTGGGGAAATACCAATATAAACTTTAAACAAGCGCTGTATTTGACGTTTTCCTAAACCAGCATATTGACTTATTTCCGATAGGCTTAATGGCTCGTCTATATTGTTTTCCATCAAAGATGCCACCTGTTGCAATGCGTTTGGCCAGCCATAAGGGTTGATTTTGTTATCTAAGCGATGTTCTTTTGGCGTACGTAAGGTGGCGCAATTCATCTCTTCTGCCACCGCAATAGCAACCGACTTACCGTGGTGTAAGTGGATAATATGCAACATCATATCTAGGCTGGTGCTGCCACCTTGGCAGGTAAAACGATTATTATTAACGTTAAAAATGGCCCGATTGGGGGTGGCGCCCTGCTGGCGCAACTCATCCAAATGTCGATGATCTATGGTCCATCGACAATCATCCAGCAAGCCTGAAAGGTACAGGTAATAAGCGCCTGTGCCTACGCCACCCATTAACGCACCGGAGCGAGCTAGGTGCTTTAACGGCGCCGTAAAACCCTGCACGGGAAGCTGGTAAATGGTATTGGTGGCACAAATAACCAAAGCATCGAGTTGGCTCAACGACCAGGCCGCAGTCAACGATAGTGTCTCAACCTGCATGCCGCAAGAAGACATTGTTGGACCACCGTTTAAGGAAAACAGTTGCCACTCATAAAGCGTGTGGCCAAGGCGATGGTTAGCCACTTTCAATGGCTCAATAACATGGCTCATTTCGGCAAAGTTATAGCCAGGGACTAATAATACGCCTAGCTTCCAATTTTTATTAATAATATCTAACGACATAACAAATTTACTGCATTAATTTGTACTTTAGCGTCGGCATCTTTAAAGATGATTTAACTAATGGTAGTCCCATTTTGTCGTATTTACAATATATTTGGGGTTTAATGTGTCGCCTTAGGATAATAATATATATATGTTCATATATTATATGTATCTGTTAATAGTCTAATTAGTTAATGTTTTAATTTAAAACAGCCGCCAGTTTAATGTTAATAAAATATACATTGCTTGGACACTCAGCTAGTAAGCCTAAGCTTGAATTATACGCTTGCCAACATAATCCCTAAACCAACCAAGGTGATCCAAAACCACCGTTGTGGTGGCACTTTTTCACCCAGCCATAACCAAGCGGTAATCGTTGTAATGGCAGCAAAGGCGGCAAAACCAATACTAGCCGCAACGCGGCCATCACCTTGGGATCCCACCAAAAAAGCCCAAAGTGCAGCGACTTCTAAGATGGATTGGGCAACTACCAAAGCTGCCATTTTGCCTTTAGGCGTGTGGAGTTGCTGGCCCCTATGTAGTTGCCAAGCGACCAGCATTATCACGCAAACCATGGCAAACAAGCGATTTAAATATAGCGCGGGCATAGGCCCTAGTTCGGCGCTGGCTTCTTGTGCAAAAAACATGCGTAGGGCAACAGTAAATGCCGTCGCTAGGCCCAACAAAGCGGTAGTGCGTAGCCAGGCTGTGTCGTAGTCTGGTTCGCTGTTAGGGCTTTTGGCAGGCCGAGATAGCATGATTACACCACCAAAAACGAGCACGATAGCTAACACCTGAGTCAGGCTAACAGGTTGGCCTGCAAACGCATTCATAGCCACCAACATCACCGTAAAACTCGATGCTGCTGGGGAGGCAACGGCTACGGGGCCGCGTTCAATGGCTTTGTATAAAAACATGAGAGCGACTAGATTGAGTGCTCCAGACGCGGCCGACATGGACCAAGCATAGGCGTGCCAGCGGGGCCAGTCGTCGGTAACTATAAATAACAGGCTTAAACCCACTGTAGACAGGCTCATCACAGCTAAGATCAAAATGCTAATTGAGACTTTTTGAGTAGTGGCTCGGGCCACTGCATCAGACACGCCAATGAACACGGCTGCTAGCAAACCCCAAATAATACCGCTCATAAATATATCTCGTTACCGTCGCTATGTTGATTGACAGGCAGTTTAATAGACGCTCCAGGTGGATACAACGTATCGTAACGGGAGGCGAATTTGGAGTCCTAATAATTGCGCTTGAAACTTTTTTTTGTGGGAGATGGACGGAGTCTGAACCTTCCTTTGCGCCCCGTTAAATGAGACGTTTCAATGGCAGTTGTTTGATATAGGATATCCTTTTTCTGTATAAAATTTTTATCTTCTTGACTCATTAATCTTTAGTCGATAAGTTAGATTGTGGTTGATAATAAAAAGGAAAGATATGCCAAAATCGATTTTAGTTATAAGCTATGTTAATGAAACGGATAATTGCTCCCTTAAGAAGGCTCACCATATAGCCAATCCTTTGGGTGCGGAAATAGACGTAGTCCGCTTTATTAAATCCAATGGCTCAGAGCAGCCAGATGAAGTCAGCGTTGCCAATCAAACCTCCATCTTGAGCAATGCTATCGCAGAAGTCTTTGCCGATTATGAACACCAAGACGCCATCAAAAGCCAAGTCGTTGTTGCCGACAACATCGTTAGCTGGGTCATTAATTACTGCAAGGGCAATAAATTTGACCTCATTGTTAAAGCCGGTAATCGCACTGAATCTCTCTTCCATACACCTTGCGATTGGGAACTAATTCGCAATCTTGAGGTGCCTGTTCTTATTGCCTGTCAGCAGTGCTGGCGTAGCAAACCGAGTGTGTTGGCAGCCCTAGATACCAGCGTATCTACTGGACCGCGACGTAAATTAAATAATGAAATATTGAAATGGGCCAAAAAATGGGCCACTGCATTTTCTTGCGATATTCACCTGGTCTATAGCTTTCCGGTATCTAACATATTGAAAGAATTAGATATTGTTGATGTCAAAGATTACGCCCGTGAACATCGTGCTGAAGGTGAAGCCCTGTTGGCCGAACTGATTGATGGTCATGATTTACCTAACGTTAAGATGCACATCACCGCTGGCGTGCCGGAAAAATCGATTCCGCAATGTGCCAATGAAGTGAAAGCCGAGGTGGTGATCATGGGAAGCATGGGCCACAAAGGCCTGAAAGGTATGTTGACGGGTAATATTGCAGAAAAGGTGATGCATAATTTAAGAACCGATTCGTTGACCATTCAAGTAAAAGACTGACTTAGGTATATATCTAAAAGAAGAGCAATTTGCATAACTGCTTTTATGAACTAACCGTAGACTTTTATTGATGAATAACAAAACAATAACGCATCTTACTATTTGGGCCATTACCCTAGCGGTATTTTGGTTGCTGCTATCTGGGTTTTTGCAACCGCTGTTGCTTGCCTTTGGCGTCTTTTCAGTGGCCTTGGTGGTTGTCCTCTTGCAGCGTATGGATAGTGTTGACAAGCACCCCGAGAAACCCGCTTTGGGCTTGCCTATATGGCGCTATTCTGTGTGGCTTATCGGGCAGGTTATTTGGTCGAGTGTTAATGTTGCTAAGCTGGTATGGCTGCCTAATAAAACCCTATCACCAACCGTGGCAAAATTACCACTCAGCGCTATCCCTGAAAAAAATCGCGTGCTCTACGCTAACTCCATTACGCTGACACCAGGTACCTTAAGCATCGATATCGATGACCATCATGTCACCGTGCATGCTTTAGAAAAGGCATCCATTGAAGAGTTAAAAGCTGGCGATATGGCGCACAAGATATCCGCTGTGTTGGGTGGGAAAGCGCCATGATGGTATTGGCAGCTACCTGCATTGCGGTCCTGTCTGTCATGGCCCTTGCCCTAGCTCGCGCATTACGGGCGGACACGGTGTACGACCGTATTCTTGGCATCAATATGTTTGGTACTAAAACCGCTGTATTGATTGCCTTGATGGGTTTTTTAAATGAGCGGCCAGATTTTCTTGATATTGCCATCGTATATGCACTGATTAACTTCATTGGCATGATTGCGGTGCTGCGCTTCTTTGAATATACAGCCACCGATGATAGCTAAAGTAACAGGAGGCAGGAAACGTGATATTGGAGACGATTAGTAATATTCTTTTAATATTGGGTGCTTTTTTTGCGCTTACTGGTGCTGTGGGGCTGTTCAAATTTCCGGATTTTTTTACCCGTGTCCATGCCGCTAGTGTGACCGATTCGATTGCCACTATATTGCTTTTCTCTGGCTTAATTTTACGCACCGAATTTGATTTGGTAGCCGTGAAGTTAGTGTTCGTTTTGGTGTTTTTGTTGCTGACTAGTCCGACTGCATCACACGCCCTAGCAAAATCGGCTAGGCATGGCTTGCTGGCCACCTCTGCTGAAACACTGAGCAAGAGCGATAAGGATAACAATTAATGACTGAGCTTATTGACCTGGTGCTATTGGCGATGTTGGCGATAACTGCTGTGGGGGTTATCTTCCTCAAAGATCTGTTTGCCGTGGTCATGCTATTTGGTATTTACAGTTTTTTGTCGGCGTTGATTTTTGTCAATTTGGACGCCGTTGATGTGGCCTTTACTGAAGCCGCTGTAGGGGCTGGTATATCAACGGTATTGATGTTGAGTACCTTGGCCCTGACAGGGAGGCAAGAAAAGGTCAGTGACCATAAAGCCTTCATGCCGTTGTTAATCGTCGTGGCTACCGGTGCCGCCTTGATTTATGGCACCCTGGACATGCCTCCGTTTGGCAACCCGGATAACCCGGTGCATCAGCATGTGGCCTTACGTTATATCCAGGACTCCCCACAAGAAATTGGTTTGCCTAATATGGTTACCTCGGTATTAGCCAGTTACCGTGGTTTTGATACCTTGGGTGAAACCGCCGTAGTATTTGCCGCCGCCATTGGCGTTTTGAGTTTGTTAGGTCTGCCAAAACGAGAACGGGCAGCCATTGAATCGGGTCTGGAATCTCATTTGGTACTGCAAGTGGTTGCCAAAATCATCATTCCGTTGATTATCCTGTTTGCGTTATATGTACAGTTCCATGGCGATTACGGACCAGGGGGAGGCTTCCAAGCTGGTGTTATCGCCGCCGCGGCAATTATTCTTTATGCTTTGGTATTTGGTTTGCCAGTCGCCACACAAGTGCTGCAACCAGGCTTGCTAAAAGCCCTAGCAGCCCTAGGCGTGTTGATTTATGCTGGCACCGGTGTGGCGAGTTTCTTCCTTGGTGGTAATTTCCTTGATTACAATGTTTTGGCTAGTAATCCAGTAGCTGGCCAACATGTGGGTATTATCCTTATTGAGTTGGGTGTTGGTATCACTGTCTTTGCCGCTATGCTGAGTATTTTCTATGCCTTTGCCGGTAAAGCTGAGAGGAAGAATATTCAATGAGTTTTATTATCGACTATTACAACTACTGGGTTGTTGTGTTCCTCATGATGGCGGGGTTTTATACCGTTATTGCGGCCAACAATTTGGTCAAAAAAATCGTTGGCCTGAATATATTCCAGACTTCTGTGTTTATCTTATACATATCTATGGGTAAGGTGTCTGGCGGTAGTGCTCCGATAGTGGCAGATGGCATCACCATCTATTCCAACCCATTGCCACATGTGTTGATTCTTACCGCTATTGTGGTTGGTGTTGCCACCACTGCCGTGGGTTTGGCTTTAGTGGTGCGCATTAAGCAAGCGTATGGCACCGTAGAAGAAAATGAATTTAAAGATAAGGATGATTTAATCTGATGTTTGGACAACACTTCCTTGTTTTACCGATTGTGTTGCCAATGATGGCGGCACCCTTGTGTATCATCTTTGGCCACAGGCTATTTGCTTGGTTGCTGGCAACGCTAGTAAGTGGCTTGAGTTTTGTTATCTCAATTAACCTGCTGCTGGCTGCCTTGGAGCAAGGGGTATTGAGTTACGCCGTAGGTGGCTGGGAAGCACCTTGGGGCATTGAAATCCGCTTGGATGCTGCTAGTGCCATGGTACTGAGCGTTGTCACGGGTATCTCAACGCTGGTTTTGATCTATGCCAAGGCCAGCATAGAGAAAGAAATAGACAGCCAACAACACACCTTGTTTTATACCGCACATCTACTATGTTTGACGGGCCTTTCCGGTATTTTGAGCACCGGTGATGCGTTTAACCTGTTTGTGTTCTTAGAGATTTCCTCACTTGCTACTTATACCCTAGTGAGCCTAGCATCGGACAAGCGTTGTTTAACAGCAGCCTTTCGTTATTTGGTGATGGGCACTATTGGTGCCACTTTCATTTTGATTGGCGTTGGCATGATGTACATGCAAACTGGCACCTTAAACATGATGGATTTGGCCGACCGTATCGCAGCAAGCGGCGGTAGTCGCACCTTAAATACGGGGCTGGCGTTTATTCTGGTAGGGGTGAGTATCAAGCTGGCCTTGTTTCCTTTGCATATGTGGTTGCCGCCGGCGTATACCCATGCACCATCTGCTGTAAGCGTCTTCTTAGCAAGTACGGCAACCAAGGTGGCCGTGTACGTGATGGTGCGCTTTATTTTCACCATCTATGGCGCAGAGTATGTGTTTCATACCATGGGTATGGACATTATTCTGATGCTGCTGGCTATCGTCGCTATCTTTAAATGTTCGTTTATGGCCATGGCGCAAAGTAATGTCAAAACCGTACTGGCCTACAGTAGCGTGGCGCAAATTGGCTACATGATCCTCGGCATCAGTCTGGCAAGTACAGCGGGTTTAATGGCTGGTTTGCTGCATGTATTTAATCATGCACTCATGAAAGGCGCCTTGTTCATGGCAGTGGGTGCCGTGTTATATCGTACCGGTTCTGTGGATATCAAAGCCTTTAGAGGTTTGGGTAAAAAGATGCCTTTCACCATGGCAGCGTTTGTCATTGCGGGCATGAGTATCGTGGGTGTGCCGCTCACTGCCGGATTTGTAAGCAAGTGGTATCTGGTGATCGCGGCGCTGGAACAACAAAATTGGTTGGTTGCTTTTCTGATTTTGCTAGGGTCTTTGTTAGCCGTTATTTATATCTTCCGCATTATCGAAACGGCGTATCTAAAAAAGCCCATTGAGTCTGCTGCCAATAAGGACATAAAAGAAGCACCATTAATCATGCTGATACCAATGTGGATACTGGCCCTGGCCAATATTTACTTTGGCTTGGATACCTCCTTAAGTGTTGCGGCAGCCGAATCGGCATCGCATTGGTTAGCGTTTTCCACGTTAAGTGAAGGAGGGGTGCAATGAATATCTGGTCAGCCCTGGATCCCTCACAACTAATCAACCTCACTATATTGGTGCCGCTTATTGGCGCGGCGGCGGTGGTGCTGTTGGCTAGGCACCCAAATTGGCGCGAAGCGGCCTCCATTACTACGGCGGTTATTCTCTTTACACTGGTCTTGGCCATTACTGAGCACACCTTTAATCAGGTGCCTATGGCGGTTGTTTGGGGCAGCACCTTACCCAATATTAATATTGCTTTTGCGGTAGAGCCTCTGGGTGTGTTGTTTGCCCTAGTGGCTAGTTTCCTGTGGATTATCACCACTATCTACGCCATTGGCTACATGCGCAGCCATAAGGAAAGAAAGCAGACACGGTTTTTCCTTTGTTTTGCTCTGGCGATTAGTACTGTCATGGCCATTTGCTTCTCGGCTAACCTATTAACGCTATTTATATTTTATGAATTACTCACCCTGTCTACCTACCCGCTGGTTACTCATGCCAGTACTGAGGCAGCTAAACGGGGTGGCCGCGTATACCTAGGTATTTTACTTGGCACCTCCGTAGCGTTTTTATTGTTCGCCATGGTGGGTACTTGGGTGACCGCCGGTACCTTAGATTTCACACCCGGTGGTGTGTTTAATGATACCCAGTCTAAGGGCATGGTAGCCTTGTTGCTGGTGCTCTTTTGTTATGGCATTGGTAAGGCGGCCTTGATGCCATTCCACCGCTGGTTGCCCGCGGCCATGGTGGCGCCGACGCCAGTCAGTGCCCTATTGCACGCCGTAGCCGTGGTCAAGGCGGGTGTGTTTAGTATTCTTAAAGTGGTAATTTATATTTTTGGTATTGATAACTTGGGCCAAATTGTTACCGCTGACTTGATGCTGTATATCGCAGCGGCAACGGTGCTGCTGGCCTCCTGTGTGGCCATGACCAAAGATAACCTGAAAGCGCGTTTGGCCTATTCTACGGTGAGCCAGTTAAGTTACATCATTGTGGGTGCACTATTGGCTACCTCCGTTGCTGCTGCCGGTGCAAGTTTGCACATTGTTACCCACGCTGTCGGCAAAATCACCTTGTTCTTTTGTGCTGGTGCTATCATGGTGGCCTGCCACAAAAAGAACATCAGTGAAATGGTTGGCTTAGGTCGGCAGATGCCATTTACCATGATCGCTTTTGCTATCGGTGCCATCAGTATTATCGGTTTGCCCCCCATGGCCGGTACCTGGAGTAAATGGTACTTGATGGTAGGTGCCTTGGAAGCGGATAAACTGATTATCGTGGTGGTGCTCACCATTAGTACTTTGTTAAACGTGGCGTACCTGTTACCACTGCCTATTAAGGCCTTCTTTAATAGGCCAGGGGAAAAACAACCGCCTTGGTCCTGGTCAGAAGTGAACGAAGCACCATTGCTCATGCTTATTGCTTTGGCCGTTACCACAAGTGCGTGCATAGCGTTGTTTTTTAATCCTCAGCCAGTTATTGAATTAATCAATTTGATACCGGGTGTATCTACGGAAATCACAAGGTAGCCGTCTATGAGTCAACAACAAGAAAAACCTGATTTCTTTGATAAACCAGAAAACATCAGCAAGATGCTAAAGGTTTTCTATGGTGTTTGTATCCTGCTGGTGGTCGCTGACTTTATGGTCCACAGGCATATTTATCACAGCTGGGAAAACATACCGGCCTTTTATGCTGTGTATGGTTTTATTGGTTGCGTCATGCTGGTGATTGTCGCCAAGGCCATGCGTAAAGTGCTGATGAAAGAGGAAGACTACTATGATCAGTAGCCTGCCCTTGTTGCCGCCATTTCTACCGCTGCTAATCGGTTCCATTGCCGCGTTGGTCTTACGTGGCCACCTACGTAGCGTCATTATGCTCTTGGCGCCTATTTGGGGAGCCTTGCAGTTGGCAGGGTTGGAGTCCGGAATATACTGGACCATGGACTTCATGGGCTATCAGCTAGAGCCTGTGCGGGTCGACAAGCTCAGTATGTTGTTTGGCTACCTGTTCCATTTGGCCGCCTTTATTGCCGTTGTGTATGCCTTACATGTTAAGGATACCCTGCAACACGTGGCGGGCTTAAGCTATGCCGCTAGTGCTGTGGGTGCTGTCTTTGCTGGTGATTTACTGACCCTGTTTGTGTTCTGGGAAACCTTGGCCCTTACCTCCGTGTTTTTAATCTGGGCCAGACGTACCGACCGAGCTTATAGCGCGGGTATGCGTTACCTCATTATGAAGGTGCTATCCGGTGTATTATTGCTGGTTGGGGCAATTATCTTTATAAACCAGACGGGCAGCGCCCGCTTTACGGAAATCGGGCTAGAACATGAGGGCGCATTAAGCCTTGGCGCTTGGTTGATTTTCTTGGCGTTTGGCATCAAGTGCGCCTTTCCATTCCTGCACAATTGGCTCACTGATTCCTACCCAGAGGCCACCCCTACAGGTACTATCTTTTTGGCTTCCTTTACTACCAAGGTGGCTGTGTATGCCTTGGCTAGGGGCTTCCCTGGCACCGAGCTGTTAGTGTGGATTGGTGTCACTATGGCCTGTTTCCCCATTTTCTTTGCGGTGATTGAAAACGACCTGCGCCGGGTATTGGCATACAGCCTGATCAACCAAGTAGGTTTCATGGTGGTGGGTATCGGTATAGGTACCTCATTAGCCCTTAATGGTGCTATGGCTCACGCTTTTAATGACGTGATATTTAAAGGGTTGTTGATGATGTCCATGGGTGCCGTGTTGCATATGACCGGCCGCATCAATGGCTCGGAATTAGGTGGCCTGTATAAGAGTATGCCGAAAACCACAATTTTATGTATTGTAGGTGCCGCCTCGATATCGGCCTTCCCATTATTTAGTGGCTTTGTGTCTAAATCCATGATTATGAGTGCCGCCGTGACCGAAGGGTACGATGTGGTTTGGCTATTGCTGTTGTTTGCAGCAGCAGGCGTATTCCACCATGCAGGTATAAAAATCCCCTATTTTGCATTCTTTGCCCATGATTCAGGTATTCGTACCACGGAGCCGCCCAGTAATATGTTGCTGGCCATGGCCATCGCCGCTGGGCTATGTATCGCCATCGGTGCCTTCCCTGCGCAAACGGTCTATGCACTGCTGCCATGGGAGGCAACCTACCAGCCTTACGATATTACCCATGTGCTGACACAGCTGCAGTTGTTGTTGTTCTCTGCCTTGGCGTTTGTCTGGTTGAATATGAAAAATTTGTATCCACCTGAGTTACCTTCCACTAACTTAGATACGGATTGGTTGTATCGTAGATGGGCACCAAGCTTCATTGTGCCCATCTACTTCGCCATTGTGAGTGCCAAGGATAAAGTCGCGAAATTGGTTCACCAAACCTTGAGCAAGGCGATAAATCGCGCCTATGATCGTGACAAAGACCAGCCAAAGGGATATTTCGCTCAGCTGTGGCCGACGGAAACCATGATGGCATGGGTGGCCGTGTTACTGACAGGGATACTTCTGCTTTACTATATTTAACTAGTAACTGAGCTACAAAAAAGGCGTGAGCTGCGGATTAATAGCCATAAGAAGAAAGGCCCGCCTAGTGTCCCTGTGGCTATGCCAATAGGAATCTCTGCTGGCGGAATGGCGTTGCGCACAAATAAGTCGACAAAGAGCACCATATTGACGCCTTCGGGAGCGTAAATCGGTAGTACCATGCGGCGGCTAGCTTACACAATTGAGTCTCAACCGTGCTTGTTGAATCTCGTATGTGGTGTAGATGGGGGAGTCGAATCAGTCGGCTTATAAGTTATTAATATATTACAAAAACAATGGCTTATGGTCTTTTCGTGCTACGAAATAGTGCTACGAAACGAAAAAAGACCTTGAGTTAACTCGTGGATATACAAGCTAAAACAAGGTCTTTTTGATGTGTGGTGGAGATGGGGGGAGTCGAACCCCCGTCCGCCAGTCCTCTGCCATCGGCTCTACATGTTTAGATCACTTAATTGTTTTAACCTACCGCGGCCCAAGTGTCAGGGAGCATAAGGCGATCTCGATTAGTTTTAGGGTTTTCTCCACGAGCGAGGAGTCCACACGATCCTGTTCTGCGAGCCACTTCACAACCATTTACAGGCATCTGGTGATCAGTGTAAGCGGGATTTAGGCCGCTAGTGCGTAGTTTTCGTCGTTTGCGACTATAACTTTTGCAAGGTGGGATTTAAGAGAAACCTTACATTCTCTACATGCACCTCAGGGTTTGTAACCAACGTCGAATCCAGTCATCCCCGTAGTAAAGCTAATTATATCAGCAATATATCCATAATGTGGGCTAATCTGCTAAATACAATTGCCGGGTTTGGCGAATAAGCTCAAGCTATAGTCGTAAAAAGGCAGAACAAAAAGCAGCTGTCGGTTAAAAATGAGCATTAACATTGCTAATGGAACAATCATATGGCCGGTGACAAAATTTTTACAGAGCATTTAAATGGCCGTGTAGCGGTAGTAACGGGCGGCTGCGGTGGTATTGGGCAGGCGATATGTAGGCGCTTTGCCAGTGAAGGTGCGCAGGTTGTTGCAGCCGATGTGGCTCCCATGCCAGAGGCGTTGCAATCGTCAGCGCACTATTTTAAACATGATGTGACCAGCGAGCAAAGTGCGCAAGACTTAATGGCATTTGTAGAGCAACAGTTTGGTCATTTGGATGTGCTGGTGAATGCGGCTGGTATCGAAATAGAAAAAACCATTGAAGAAACGACGCTAGATGAATGGCAGAGAATTTTTGCCATTAATGTTACCGGGACGTTTTTAACCAGTAAATATGGCGTGCCGCTGATGCGTAAAAAAGGTGCAGGCTCAATTATTAACTTTGGTTCCTACGATGGTTTTATTGCGGATCCAGGTTTGGCCGCCTATTGCGCTACCAAAGGCGCTGTACATGCCCTCACCAAAGCCATGGCATGCGACTACGGCAAGGAAAATATCCGCGTTAATGCCATTTGCCCAGGCTTTGTAGCCACGCCTATGTTGGAAAGCTTTTTTGGCGATAGTGGAGACATAGAAAGCCTCAAGCAAGAAGTTCGAGACATTCACCCTTTGCGCCGGTATGGCACACCCGACGACATGGCCAATTTAGTTAATTGGCTGGCGGGTGATGAGGCGCGTTATGCGTCCGGCGCTCTGTGGGTATTGGACGGTGGTTTGACCGCCCAAGTTCAACAGATGAAGTTATAGGAGGCGGTATGCAGCTAGCGGGTAAGGTTGCGTTAGTGACGGGTGGACGCCAAGGTATTGGTGCGGCCATAGTTGAGCGCTTTTTATTGGAAGGCGCCAAAGTGGTGACTTGTGGTCGAGGTGCTAGGCCCAGCGATATGGCCGCGAATATTGATTGGGTGCAGGCAGATGTGAGTTGCAGTGGGCAGATGGAACAACTCAAACACCATGTGGTAGCTCACTACGGTACGCTAGATGTGTTGGTCAATAACGCCGGTGTACAAATAGAAAAAACTATAGTCGACACCAGCGATGATGATTGGGATTTATTGATGGGTGCCAATGGGAAAGGTGTATTTAATGCCATTCGTAGCCTGTTGCCAATTATGTCTCCTGGAGGTTCTATCATCAATATGGGCTCTGTATCGGGCAATTCCGCAGACCCAGGCTTAGCTTTGTATAACGCCTCCAAAGCCTTTGTTCACGGGCTAACGCGCTCTGTGGCGGTGGATCATGGCCCTAGTGTTCGCTGCAATGCGATTTGCCCTGGCTGGATTATGACGGCCATGGCGGATAGTGCATTTGCGGTGGCGGATAACCCAGTATCGGCGAAGCAGGATGCACTGGTTCGGCATCCTGCAGGGCGTTTTGGTACCCCAGAAGATATTGCTAATATGGCGCTGTGGCTGGGCAGTGATGAGTCACAATTTGTGACCGGACAGTTGTTTACGGTCGATGGGGGCTTAACCGCCGCATCACCATTAAATCCGAGTTTGTTTTAATTAGCGTCGAGGACGAATTAATGGCTTCTTTAACCCAGTTGGAATTTGATGCTGCTGCATTAGGGTATGCAGAAAACCCTTGTGAATCGTGGTCTTTGGGGTCCCAGTGTTACATTGATGGAAAATATCAAACTATCGAAAAAGAGCATGTGTTCGCCTCTTCGTGGCAGTTTATTTGTCACGAAGAGGCATTACAAAAGGCAGGTGATTACGTGGCTCAAGAGGTTGCCGGTCAGCCTATTTTAGTTGTGCGTAATCAAAATAATGAGCTACAGGCATTTTATAACGTATGTAAGCACCGCGGGCATTTGTTAGCCCAGGGGCAGGGCAACATGGCTAAAATCGTTTGTCCTTATCATTCTTGGAATTATGACCTCAACGGTCAGTTATTAGCGGCGCCACGAGCAAAACTTATCGAAAATTTTGATGCCGCAGAAGTGTGCCTTGATCAGGTTCAGGTGGAAGTGTTTTGTCATCTAGTGTTTGTCAATTTAGACAGAGCGGCAGCCTCCTTGGCAAGCCAAACTGGGGGCCTCGCTGATGAGGTTATGGCCTATGCGCCAGATTTGGGTAAGCTGACTTATGCCACCCATTTATCGTATAAAATTAAGGCCAACTGGAAGGCTGTCACCGACAATTTTCTCGAATGTTATCACTGCACGACTGCCCATAAAGATTTTGTTAGTTTGGTGGATATGCAGACTTACAAAGTTAAAACCCATGGCATCTATTCCAGCCATTTGGCTAAAGCTAAACTCACGGGCAATGCTGCCTATAGTATTGAAAATGCTGCGGTTACAGACCATGCGGTGTGGTATTTGTGGCCCAATATCGCCCTCATGCGATACCCAGGCCGGGGTAATTTTATGGTATGGCGCTTTAACCCGGCAGGTCCAGAAGAAACCTACGAAGAATTTGATATTTATTTTGAAACCGCGGATGTCACCGAGGCGGAACAAGAAGCGCTAAAGTTTATTGATGAGGTGCTGCAAGTTGAGGACATTAATTTAGTAGAAAGCGTACAGCGAGGTATGAATACGCCTGCGTTTCAATCGGGGCGTATTATGGCCAACCCTGACGGAGAACACGGCATGAGTGAGCATGCAGTACATCATTTTCATGGCATGTTGTTAGCAGCTTACAAACGCGCCATTAAATAGGTTGGAACAAACATGAAGCATGAGGTTACAAACGTTGCAGTTCTAGGTGCTGGCGTTATTGGTGCGAGCTGGACGGCATTATTTGCCTGTGCCGGTTTACGCGTAAATGTGTACGACCCTGTGGCAGCGGCGGAGCACAGTGTGCGTGCCTATGTTGCTGAAGCGGCACCTATGTTGCAGCAATTGGGCATGAATACCAACCAAGGTGAAATTAATTTTTACACGAGTGCCAGTGAGGCGGTGCAAGGCTGCCAGTTTGTGCAAGAATGCGCGCCAGAGCAGTTAGACATTAAGCACCAATTGTATGGGCAAATAGAAGGTTATCTATTGCCACACGCCATTGTGGCGTCGTCTGCATCGGGTCTCATGGTCACCGAGATGCAGCAGGGCTGGAGTGACCCCTCGCGCTTTATATTAGGTCATCCGTTTAACCCGCCACACTTAATTCCTTTGGTGGAATTGGTGGCCAATGATAAAACCGCCGCAGGTGTACTAGCGTCTGCAGAGGCTTTTTATAAACAAGTGGGCAAGGTCACTATTAGGGTTAATCGTGAAGTGCCCGCCCATGTGGCCAATCGATTACAGGCGGCATTATGGAAAGAAGCGATTCATTTGGTGGCTACGGGTGTGGCGTCAGTAGAGGACGTGGATAAGGCTGTTTGGGCTGGCCCAGGGTTGCGGTGGGCGGCTATGGGGCCGCACATGTTGTTCAACTTAGGTGCAGGTGAAGGCGGTATGGAGGAGTTTTGCCGCCGTTATACCGATAGTTTCGAGCGGTGGTGGGATGATCTGGGGGATGTTCAATTAGATGCTGCAACCATCGCTAAGCTGGTGACTGGTGTGCAACATGAAGCAGGTGACAAACCTCTTGCTGAGCTTGCCGGTGAGCGCGATGCATTGATTGTGAACATGCTTAACACTAGCCGCGCCATACGAGATGAGGGTTAAGCTTTCATTAGAATGCGGTGTTTTTGTTTACTCCAGTCGCGTTCTTTTTCGGTGGCGCGCTTGTCGTGTAATTGCTTGCCTTTGGCGAGAGCGATTTCACATTTCACACGATGACCTTTCCAATAGAGTGCGGTAGCAACAATGGTGTGGCCGGTTTGCGACGAGGAGGCAAACAGCCGCGCAATTTCTTTTTTGTTGAGTAGTAGTTTTCGCTCACGCCGTGGTTCGGCCACCACGTGGGTGCAAGCCGTCATGAGTGGGGAAATGTGCGCGCCCACTAAAAAGGCTTCGCCGCCTTTCATATGCACGTAAGAGTCTGTGAGGTTGGCGCGGCCATCCCTGATGCTCTTAATTTCCCAGCCCGTCAGTACGAGCCCCGCTTCAATACGCTGGTCTAAATGATATTCGAACTTCGCACGTTTATTGAGAGCGATGGTGCCGGTGGAGCTTTTTTGGGTTTTTGATTTCTTTGCCATGGGGCGCATTCTACATTAACTATTATGGGGCTGCAGTGACAATTGCGGCTTTTAACCTTAATATGGGCGTTTTCCCAAGAGTTAAAGCCTGTGGCCTCAATAAATCGTTCTGCCTTGGTAATGCATTCGGCGGCACAAATGTATGATTTAGTGAATGATGTAGAGCGCTACCCGGAGTTTTTAGACGGTTGCGCGGAGGTCGATTTAATAGCATCATCGCCCCACCAAATGGTAGCCCGGCTGCATTTACGCAAAGCGGGGTTAGGTTACCAGTTTGTCACCCGTAACCAACTAACGCCAAGTGCCTTGATTGAACTTGAGTTAGAGCAAGGCCCGTTTGACTACTTGCGCGGCTCGTGGGCATTTACGCCATTGCGCGACGATGCCTGCAAGGTGGAAATGGCGTTAGAGTTCGGCGTCACAGGGTTAAAAGGCAAGGCTTTGAGTGGCTTGTTTAGCCCCATTGCTGCCAACATGGTCGAGGCTTTTTGTAAGCGTGCCGATATTATTTATAAGTGAGAAACAAATGATCGATGTAGAGGTGGCATTCGCCTTGCCAGACCAACAAAAAATTATTGCCTTACAGGTGCCTAAAGGTACCAGTGTGTTTGATGCGGCGGTAATGTCGGGGATTAGTGACCATTTTGAAGATTTGCAATTAGAAGGTACGCCCATGGGGATTTTCGGTAAGGCCGTAAAAAACCCCCAGGCAGAAGAAATTAAACAAGGTCAGCGCGTGGAAATCTATCGGCCGCTGACCATAGACCCAAAAGTGGCTCGGGCAAATAGAGCTGCTAAAGCAGCGGCAAAAGCTAAAGCCAAGTAGGTAAAACTTAGCTGGTTACTGCTCGATTGAGGTCACTAAGCCCTGAGTAAATACCACCCGTAGTTTGCGCTCTTCGTAGCGACCGTCACCATGGCGGTATTGATATACGTAATCCCAATGGTCAGGGTTGAAGGTGTCCACCACCAGGGGGGTGCCCATTACATATTGCACTTGACGGTGGGTTAATCCTGGGCGTAATAGCTCTATCATTTCGTCGGTGATGAGGTTGCCCTGTTGGATATCAATTTTGTGGACACCAGGAAAACCCAAACTGTCGATATTAGAGCAACCGCCTAGGAGCGCGATAAAAAGAGACGTGATAAGATAGCGTTTCATTAGCCAGGTCTGTTAGTTTGATAAGTAAGGCAGAATCATACCTGAATCCCCCAATAGTCTAAAGAGTGTAGCAAATACTATGGCGTCAGAAAGCCAGGAATTACGTAAAGCTGGGTTAAAAGTGACCTTGCCCCGCGTGAAGATATATCAAATATTAGAACAAGCTACCGAAGGTGACCATTGGAGTGCCGAAGACATCTATAAGCTGCTGATGTCGCAGGATGAAGATGTTGGTCTAGCCACTGTATATCGAGTTCTAACCCAGTTTGAAGCCGCGGGTTTGGTGGTTCGTCACCACTTTGAAGGTGGCAACTCGGTGTTCGAATTGGCCACAGAGAGTAGCCACGACCACATTGTGTGTATTAAGTCGGGTAAGATTAAAGAGTTTAATGATCCCGTGCTTAATAAGCGCCTCGAAGAAATTGCCAGCGAGTTGGGTTATGACCTGACTAGCCGTACTGTATACCTATACGGAGTAAGTAAGGACTAACTCACTTGGCGGGTTAGTGCAGCTGAATACCTGTGCCAAGCATCTCCTTGGCATGGGCTAAGGTTTGTTGCGTGAGTTTAACACCGCCCAGCATGCGTGCTATTTCTTGTACCCTTTGTTCCTCATTTAATGCAGCTACCTGAGTTTGGGTCGACTTGCCGTGGCTCGATTTACTGACTTGTAGATGATGTTGTGCTTGGCTTGCCACTTGAGGTAAGTGGGTGATACATAAGAGTTGGCACTCTTGCCCTAATTGCGACAACAAGCGCCCTACAATTTCTGCCGTAGCGCCACCGATGCCCACGTCCACTTCGTCAAAAATGAGGCTTGGAGTAATGCTAGTGCTGGCGATAACCACCTGTATGGCCAAACTAATACGAGATAATTCGCCACCCGACGCAATCTTTGCTAACGGTTTTGCACTTTGGCCTGGGTTGGTGCTGATGAGGATTTCGATATCATCTCGGCCCTGGGGCTGCAATCGTTCGTCGGTTCTGTTTTGGATGCTTAGCTCCAGTCGGCAATGGGGCATGGCGAGCTGTTTAAGTTGTTGACCGACGGCTTTTTCCAATTCCTTAGCCGCTTTTTGGCGTGCAGTGGTTAACGCTGTGGCGGCCGTGTCATAGTCCTTTACTAAGGTTGCTTGTTGCGTACGGATAGCGTCTAACTGGCCTTCTTGGTCTTGGTTTTGTTGTAATTGTTGTTGTAATGAATCGAGGTGTTCGGCCAGATCGGACGCTTGAATTTTATGTTTGCGGGCCATGCTATAAATTTGATCAAGGCGTAATTCCAGTGTTTGCAAGCGCGCTGGATCTTGGTCGAAACCCTGCAAAAAGCTCTGTAATTCGTATTGGCTTTCTTCTAATTGTATAGCGGCATTGGCCAGCATGTCGGAGGCAGCACTGAGGTGCGGGCTGTGTTGGCTAAAATTCTGTAATTGCTGGTGCCAGCGCTCAATGCAGGCTTTGGGGTCTTCGCCTAGGGTATTGTCTGGCAGCAGATTACGTACGGTTTGTAACAGTTGATCGGCATTGGCACGTTGTTTATGTTCTTGTTCTAAGGCTAGTAATTCGTTTTCTTGGAGGTCGAGCTGATTAAGTTCGTCCACTTGATATTGTAATAGCTGTCGCTCTGCGTCAGACAATTCTTGACCACCGGTTAAGGTGTTGCTCTGGCGCTCTAGTTCTTGCCATTGCTGACTTATACATAACACAGACTGTTGTTGTTTGGGGTATTTGCCAAACGCGTCCAATAGGGCCTGGTGGCTGTCGCGGCCCAGTAAATGTTGGTGTTCATGTTGGCCGTGAATGTTGATCAGCTGTTTGCCCAGTTCCTTTAGGGCGGTGATATTGACGGGTTTGCCGTTGATATAGCCACGAGAGCGCCCATCTTGGTTGATCATGCGGCGTAAAATACAGGTATCGGGATCTTCGGCCGCCACTAAATGCTTAGCGCACAGGTAGTCTTTAACTTGCGGTAAATGGGTGAGGTCAAAAACCGCGTGAATGTCGGCTCGTTCGGCCCCCTGGCGTACGCAACCCGATTCCGCTCGGTCACCTAAGGTTAGCCCTAGGGCGCCTAGCAAGATTGATTTTCCAGCGCCAGTTTCACCACTTATAGCGGTCATGTTATGGCTAAAATCTAAATGTAAAAAGTCGACTAGGGCGTAATGATGAACAATGAGTTGCTGCAACATAAGGCGTATCCTACGTGGTTTCTATACTGTAAGTATAACCAGTAGTGTGGTTATGTCCAGTGGTTTTGTGTTGGCTTGTCTATGTGTTTCACCAAAGCATAAGAAAAGCCCTATATTTGTCATAAAACTGGCGCCTTTTTGCTTGAATCATTGAGGTGTGTCCCCATATAGATTGGCAGTCAAGCTAGCGGTTCGAGAGACGCTCTCTAATTTGCCTAGCGGAAGTAAAGTAACGGAGAAGTAAATGAGCGAGCAAGAACAGCCTACTGACGTAGAACTAGACGGTGCCACCGTAGAGAATCCAGCCACAGACGCACCTGTTGATGCCGAAGTGTTGCAAGAAATTACAGTAGAGTCGGTGCAAGCCGAGCTTGAAGTGGCTTTGGCAAAAATTGAAGAACAGCAGGCTGATGTATTGCGTGCTCAAGCTGAAGTGCAAAATATCCGCCGCCGTAGCGAGCAAGATGTAAGTAAGGCGCACAAGTTTGGTCAAGAAAAGTTGATGACTGAAGTGGTTTCTTTGTTAGATAACTTGGGCCGTGCGGTAGAAGCGGGTAAAGCTGAGCAGGCGACTGTTGACGGTTTGCTTGAAGGCGTTGAAATGAGCCAAAAAATGCTTTTGGATGGTTTGAAGAAGTTTAACGTTGAGCAACTCGACCCCCATGGTGAGCCGTTCAACCCAGAACTACACGAGGCGATGACCGCCGTACCAAATCCAGACATGGAACCAAATACCGTTATGGAAGTGTTTCAGAAAGGCTACACCTTAAATAGCCGCCTTATTCGTCCGGCCTTGGTTGTGGTTTCAAAAGCCTAGAAAAAATAAGGCTTTTCACTTGAAGTTTGGGCAATCGTCCTTACATAAGAACACAAGCAAACAGCGCCAAGCCTAGGGCCAGACACAAGAGCCTAAGCCGCTAGCGTGGTTTGAACAGAATTGAAATTAAAGTCCTTTGAGGACATAAAGTATTGGAGTTTATGATGGGAAAAATCATCGGTATTGACTTGGGCACCACCAACTCATGTGTATCAGTTTTAGATGGCGGTAGCGCCAAAGTAATCGAGAACGCCGAAGGCGATCGCACCACCCCTTCCATCATCGCATTTGCTGATGATGGCGAGACTTTGGTGGGTCAGTCTGCCAAGCGTCAAGCGGTAACCAACCCAGAAAACACATTGTTCGCGATCAAGCGCTTGATCGGGCGTAAGTTTAAAGACGACGTAGTACAAAAAGACATCAAAATGGTGCCTTACAAAATCGAAGCAGCCGACAATGGTGACGCTTGGGTTCATGTGAATGGCGAAACCAAAGCGCCACCACAAATTTCTGCTGAAATCTTAAAGAAGATGAAGAAGACGGCAGAAGACTTTTTGGGCGAAAGTGTTTCTGAAGCCGTTATCACTGTACCGGCTTACTTTAACGACTCACAGCGCCAAGCGACTAAAGACGCTGGCCGCATTGCTGGCCTAGAAGTAAAGCGTATCATCAACGAGCCTACCGCAGCTGCCTTGGCCTACGGCCTTGATAAAGCCCGTGGCGACTCTACCATTGCGGTATATGACCTTGGTGGCGGCACATTCGATATCTCTATCATCGAAATTGCAGACGTAGATGGCGAAACTCAGTTTGAAGTGTTGGCCACTAACGGCGACACATTCCTAGGCGGCGAAGACTTTGACTTACGTTTGATCGAGTTTTTGGCAGCCGAATTTAAGAAAGAAAGTGGTATTGATCTACATAACGATCCTATCGCATTACAACGTTTGAAAGAAGCTGGAGAGAAAGCGAAAGTTGAGCTGTCTACCTCTAACCAAACCGACGTAAACTTGCCGTACATCACTGCTGATGCTACTGGTCCTAAGCACTTAAACGTTAAGATTTCTCGCGCTAAGTTGGAATCCTTGGTTGAAGACTTGGTTTCTGGTACCTTGAAGCCATGTGCTCAAGCTCTTAAGGATGCAGACCTAGACGCTAGCGAAATCGACGAAGTGATTTTGGTCGGCGGTCAAAGCCGCATGCCTTTGGTGCAAGCCGAAGTGACTAAGTTCTTTGGTAAAGAGCCGCGTAAAGACGTCAACCCAGACGAAGCTGTTGCCATGGGTGCAGCCATTCAGGGTGGCGTATTAGCTGGTGACGTAACTGACGTACTATTACTAGACGTGACCCCACTAACTTTGGGCATTGAGACCATGGGCGGCGTGATGACTTCGGTGATCGACAAAAACACCACCATTCCTACTAAGAAGTCACAGGTGTTCTCCACAGCCGACGACAACCAAGCCGCCGTGACTATTCACGTATGCCAGGGCGAGCGTAAGCAAGCCACGCAGAACAAGTCTTTAGGCCGTTTTGACCTAAGCGACATTCCACCAGCACCACGTGGCATGCCACAAATCGAAGTAAGCTTCGACATTGATGCTAACGGTATCTTAAACGTGTCGGCTAAAGACAAGGGCACTGGCAAAGAGCAGTCCATCATCATCAAGGCCTCTTCTGGTTTGAGCGATGAAGAAATTGAACAAATGGTACAAGATGCAGAAGCTAACGCTGCGGAAGACCAAAAGTTTGAAGAAATGGTACAGGCTCGCAACACCGCCGACGGCATGGTTCACTCAACTAAGAAGATGATTGAAGAAGCTGGCGACAAGGCAACAGACGAAGAGAAAGCTGCCGTAACTACAGCGATCGAAGGCGTTGAAGAAGCGCTTAAGGGCGACGACAAAGAAGCCATCGAAGCTGCTACAGCAGCTTTGACTGAAGCTTCAGGCGCCATCGCTCAGAAGATGTACGCCGAAGATGCTGCTGCCCAAGGTGGCGAAGAAGCACAAGCTGATGCGGGCGCAGACGATGCAGTAGATGCAGAGTTTGAAGAAGTAAAAGACGACGACAAAAAGTAAGCCTTATATGCCTGCTAGCGCTCCTTAACGGGGCGCGAAATTACAACGCGGGGCTTGGCCCTGCGTTCTTGTATCTGCTTCTCACACGAAGAAGCACAGTGGAATAATTATGTCTAAACGTGATTTTTACGAAGTCCTTGGTGTCGCCAAAGGGTCTGATAAGAAGGAAATTAAAAAGGCTTTTCGCCGGATGGCGATGAAGTATCATCCCGATCGTAACCCAAACGACAAAGCGGCAGAAGAGAGCTTTAAAGAAGTTAACGAAGCTTACGAGATTTTGGCCGACGAGCAAAAGAAAGCAGCCTACGACCAGTATGGTCATGCAGGTGTTGATCCTAATGCCCGTGGTGGTGCCGGCGGCGCTGGTTTTGGTGACGTGTTTGGCGACATGTTTGGTGATATTTTTGGTGGCGCCGGTGGCGGTGGTGGACGTTCCAGTGTGCAGCGTGGTTCTGACTTACGTTACACCATGGACTTAGACCTAGAGCGGGCCGTGCGTGGTACCACCAAAGAAATTCGTATTCCAACGCAAGTAGAGTGTGAGCCCTGTGATGGTTCGGGCGCTAAGCCGGGTACTAGCAGTAAGAGTTGTGGTACCTGCCATGGCCAAGGCCAAGTACGCATGCAGCAAGGTTTTTTCTCGGTACAGCAAACCTGCCCTACCTGTCATGGTAATGGCAAGGTCATCAGTCACCCGTGTGGTTCATGCCATGGTGAAGGCCGTGTGCAAGAATACAAAACCTTGTCGGTAAAAATTCCGGCGGGTGTTGATACCGGCGACCGTATTCGTTTAACTGGCGAAGGGGAAGCCGGCGTTAACGGTGGGCCAAGTGGCGACCTTTATGTACAAGTGTCGGTGCGCGAGCATAAAATCTTTACCCGCGATGGTAAAAATCTTTATTGCGAAGTGCCTATTAGCTTTACCGATGCAGCGCTAGGTGGAGAAATAGAAGTACCTACTTTAGATGGCCGTGTTAAGCTAAAAATCCCTGAAGGTGCTCAGAGCGGAAAAATGTTCCGTTTGCGCGGCAAGGGTGTGACGCAGGTGCGTGGTGGCGGACAAGGCGATTTGATGTGCCGTGTAGCCGTAGAAACTCCAGTGCATCTAAGCAAAGAGCAAAAAGACTTGTTGCGTAAGTTCCATGACACTATGGAGGCCAGTAAGGGCAAGCATTCTCCGAAAAAGTCGTCTTGGTTTGATGGCGTTAAGAGCTTTTTTGAAGATACATAGATTGCCAGCCAAGTGCGGCAATCCGCTTCATCCGTATTTGCGAGCGAAGCGCGGCAATCACTCCGCCCGTCTTTGCGAGCGAAGCGCGGCAATCAATAGAGGTATAACATGACACGAATTGCAGTAATGGGTGCCGCTGGGCGCATGGGCAAAGTTTTAATTGAGGCCGTGCATCAAGCTTCGGGCGTAACCCTAGGTGCTGCCATCGTGTCGCCTCGCAGTAGCTTAGTGGGTGCCGACGCTGGCGAACTGGCTGGGGTAGGTAAATTAGGTGTTTGTCTTAGTAATTCCCTCGCTGCAGTAGCCGACGACTTTGACGTGCTCATTGACTTCACCAATCCAGAATTATCGCTAGCTAATTTACTTGAGTGTGGAAGGCTCAATAAAGCCATGGTCATCGGTACTACCGGCCTAAGTGCTGAGCAAAAACAACTGTTGTCAGATGCGTCACAAAACTCACCCGTGGTATTTGCACCCAATATGAGCGTGGGCATCAACTTGTTGTTGGATATCCTGCATCGTGCTGCCAGCGTATTGCAGGAAGGCTACGACGTGGAAATCATCGAAACCCACCATCGTCATAAAGTCGACGCACCTTCAGGCACTGCCTTACGTTTAGGCGAAGTAGTGGCCGATGCCATGGGCCGTAACTTAGATGAGTGTGCTGTGTACGGCCGCGAAGGTATCACTGGGCCACGCAGTGCCACCGAAATTGGCTTTGAAACCATTCGTGCAGGCGATGTGGTGGGCGATCATACGGTACTGTTTGCCAGCGAAGGCGAACGCATTGAAATTACCCATAAGGCCAGTAGCCGTATGACCTTTGCTAAAGGTGCTGTGCGTGCTTGTGCATGGCTGCAGGGCCAGGCAAATGGTTTGTACGACATGCAGGATGTGTTAGGTTTGAAACAATAAACCATGGGTTTAGGTGTGTAGAATCTGCTAGACAAAAGGTCGTTTTATTCTGTATAATTCCATCAGTTCAAAGGCGCAATAATTTAGCTGCCGGTCATAGCATTTATAAAAAGCGGGGCGTGTCTAACACACCTCGCTTTTTTGCGACTAGAGACCGCACTTTTTGTACCTGAAGAAAACATTTACCCGCATTACGTACATACCTGAGGAGGCCCCCATTGACTACTCCCGCCATTCTGGCTTTAGAAGACGGCAGCATATTTAGAGGGGTTGCTATTGGCGCCACTGGCCAAAGCACAGGCGAGGTGGTGTTTAACACTTCCATGACCGGCTACCAAGAAATTCTTACGGATCCTTCATACGCACACCAAATTGTTACCCTTACCTACCCACACATTGGTAACACCGGCACCAACTCAGAAGACGAAGAGTCTGCCCATATTTGGTCGGCTGGCTTGGTGATTCGAGATTTGCCGTTAATGGTGAGCAACTGGCGTAACACTCAGTCACTTGATGAATACCTGATTGCTAACAACGTGGTGGCCATTGCCGACATAGACACCCGCCGCCTGACGCGCATTTTGCGCGAAAAAGGTGCGCAATCCGGTTGTATTCTGGCTGGTGACGATATTGACGAAGCTGCAGCGTTAGCCGCAGCGAAGGGTTTTGCTGGCCTAAAAGGCATGGACCTTGCTAAGCAAGTTACCGTTGAAGAAGCCTACGATTGGACCGGCTCTACTTGGGATTTGGTGGCAGGCAACACAGAAAAGACCGACGGTCAGCTTAAGGTTGTGGCCTACGACTACGGCGTTAAGCGCAACATCCTACGCATGTTGGTAGAACGCGGTTGTGATTTAACAGTAGTGCCTGCACAAACGCCAGCCAAAGACGTATTGGCGATGAACCCAGACGGTGTGTTTTTGTCTAACGGCCCAGGTGACCCAGAGCCCTGTGACTATGCCATCGCCGCTATTAAAGAGATCTTAGAAACAGACACCCCGGTGTTTGGTATTTGCTTGGGCCATCAGTTACTGGCTTTGGCTTCTGGCGCTAAGACCGAAAAAATGAAGTTTGGTCACCACGGCGCTAACCACCCAGTACAAGACTTAGATTCTAAAGTAGTGATGATCACCAGCCAAAACCACGGCTTTGCCGTAGCAGAAGACTCCATGCCAAGCACCTTGCGGGCCACCCACAAGTCGTTATTTGATGGGTCTTTACAAGGTATTGAACGTACCGATAAGCAGGCCTTTAGTTTTCAAGGTCACCCAGAAGCGAGCCCAGGCCCACACGACGTGGCGCCACTGTTTGACCGTTTTATCGACACTATGGCTAGCAACAAAGCGACAGCGCGTAAAGCGTAAGCCCCAGCAACAGACTATTGGATATCCGACATGCCTAAACGTTCCGACCTCGAAAGTATATTAATCCTTGGCGCTGGCCCCATCATTATTGGTCAAGCCTGTGAATTTGACTATTCTGGCGCTCAAGCCTGTAAAGCTTTACGCGAAGAAGGCTACCGCGTTATTTTGGTGAACTCTAACCCAGCCACCATCATGACCGACCCGAGTATGGCAGACGCCACTTACATTGAGCCTATTACTTGGCAAACAGTTGAGAAAATCATTGCTAAAGAGCGCCCCAGTGCGATCTTGCCAACCATGGGTGGTCAAACGGCATTGAACTGCGCCCTCGACCTGAACCGCGTGGGTGTGCTGGAAAAGTACAATGTAGAAATGATTGGTGCCGACGCAGATACCATTGATAAAGCCGAAGATCGTAATCGTTTTGACAAAGCCATGAAAAACATTGGCCTTGAATGTCCGCGTGCGGAAATTGCCCACACGCTTGAAGAAGCTTTTGACGTGCAGTCACGTATTGGTTTTCCTGCCATCATTCGCCCATCGTTCACCATGGGTGGCTCGGGTGGTGGTATCGCATACAACCGCGAAGAGTTTGAAGAAATCTGTATCCGTGGTTTAGACCTTTCACCTACCAGTGAGCTGTTAATTGATGAGTCGTTGATTGGTTGGAAAGAATATGAAATGGAAGTGGTGCGTGACACCAACGACAACTGCATTATTATCTGTTCCATCGAAAACTTCGATGCCATGGGTGTGCACACCGGCGACTCCATCACTGTAGCCCCAGCACAAACCCTAACGGACAAAGAATACCAAATAATGCGTAACGCCTCATTGGCGGTGTTGCGTGAGATCGGTGTTGAAACTGGCGGCTCTAATGTACAGTTTGGTGTTAACCCAGAAGATGGCCGCATGGTTGTTATTGAGATGAACCCGCGGGTGTCTCGTTCTTCTGCATTAGCCTCTAAAGCCACGGGTTTCCCTATTGCTAAGGTGGCTGCCAAGTTAGCCGTAGGCTACACCCTAGACGAATTACAAAATGACATTACCGGCGGTGCAATGCCTGCATCATTTGAGCCGGCTATCGACTATGTTGTGACTAAGATTCCGCGTTTTACTTTCGAGAAATTTGCCCAAGCCGATGACCGTCTGACTACCCAGATGAAGTCAGTAGGCGAAGTGATGGCCATTGGGCGTACCTTCCAAGAGTCTCTACAAAAGGCCCTGCGTGGTTTAGAGACAGGTATTCATGGTTTAGACCCTATTCTTTCTGACGATGAAGAAAATCCTCGCAGTAAGGTTATTGCCGAATTAAAAACACCACGTGCCGACCGCATTCAATATGTAGGCGATGCCATGCGTATGGGTATGGACATGCAAGAGATCTACCAGCATTCGGGAATTGATCCTTGGTTCTTAGTGCAGTTAGAAGACCTGATTAAAGAAGAGGCAAAGTTGGCTACTCTTGGTCTGGCCGATCTTGACTATAAAATGGTGTACGGCCTTAAGCGTAAGGGTTTCTCAGATATCCGTTTAGCCACCTTGTTAGGCTTGACCGAAAAAGGCTTCCGTCAGCACCGTCAAAAGTTGGGTGTACGCCCAGTATACAAGCGAGTGGATACCTGCGCGGCCGAGTTCTCTACTGACACGGCCTACATGTACTCTACCTATGAAGAAGAGTGCGAGTCGCGCCCAAGTAACCGCGATAAGATCATGATCTTGGGTGGCGGGCCAAATCGTATCGGTCAGGGTATTGAGTTTGATTACTGTTGTGTACATGCTGCGCTGACTATGCGTAAGCAGGGTTTTGAGACCATTATGGTTAACTGTAATCCAGAAACTGTTTCTACCGACTACGACACATCAGATCGTTTGTATTTTGAGTCTGTGACTCTAGAAGATGTGTTAGAAATTGTAGCGATTGAGCAGCCCAAAGGCGTGATCGTACAATACGGTGGTCAAACACCTCTGAAGCTGGCTGTTGATCTAGAAAATGCGGGCGTGCCTATTTTGGGAACTAGCCCTGAAGCCATTGACCGTGCAGAAGATCGCGAGCGTTTCCAGCAAATGATTCAGCGTTTAGGTTTGTTGCAGCCAGACAACCGCACCGTGCGCAGCCAAGAAGAAGCGGTTCGTGCCGCAGAAAAAATTGGTTACCCATTGGTGGTGCGCCCATCCTATGTATTGGGTGGTCGTGCTATGGAAATTGTGCATAAAGAAGAAGAGCTTAAGCGCTACATGAACGAAGCAGTGCAAGTGTCTAACGACTCCCCCGTATTGCTAGACCGTTTTTTAAGCAACGCGGTAGAAGTAGACATTGATGCTGTGTGTGACGGTGAGCAAGTGGTTATTGGTGCCATTATGCAGCACATTGAACAAGCCGGTGTTCACTCAGGTGACTCAGCCTGTTCATTGCCTCCATACGACTTGCCAGCAGACGTGCAAGACGAAATGCGCGACCAAATAAAGCGCATGGCGTTAGAGCTGGGTGTAATTGGTTTGATGAACACCCAGTTGGCATGGCAAGACGGCGAGATCTACGTGATCGAAGTGAACCCTCGCGCTTCACGCACAGTACCTTTTGTGTCTAAATGTATTGGTGTGTCTTTGGCCGATATTGGTGCTCAAGTAATGGCGGGTAAGACCCTTGCCGAAATTGGTTTTACAGAAGAAATTATCCCTGCTTACTTTAGCGTAAAAGAAGCGGTATTTCCGTTTAACAAGTTCCCGGCTGTTGACCCTATATTGAGCCCAGAAATGAAGTCTACCGGTGAAGTGATGGGTATTGGTGATAGTTTCGCCGAGGCCTTTGCTAAGGCTCACATGGGTACTGGCCAAGCTATGCCAGTAGCCGGCAAGGCATTTGTATCGGTACGTGAAGTGGACAAGCCAGCGTCATTGACGCTTGCAGCAGGATTAATTAACCTTGGTTTCACCCTTGTTGCAACCAGCGGTACACAAAAAACCTTAACCGATGCCGGTTTTGAATGTGAGTTGGTTAACAAGGTGATGGAAGGTCGTCCCAACATTGTGGATAAGATCAAAAATGACGAAATTACCTTTGTGGTAAACACTACCGAAGGTCGCCAAGCCATTAACGACTCATCCTTGATTCGTCGATCGGCCCTACAGCATAAAGTGGCTTACTCCACGACCCTCACAGGCGGCCTAGCTGTGATGCAAGGTTTGGAGTTTGGTGAAGAAAAAGAAGTGCGTCGCTTGCAAGATATGCATGCCACGCTAACAGCGTAAGGAACAGCATTATGGCGATTACTAAAGTCCCCATGACGGTACGTGGCGAGCAAATGTTACGTACGGAGCTTGTGGAATTAAAAACCGTAACTCGGCCACGCATTATTCAAGACATTGCCACGGCTCGTGAGCACGGCGATTTGAAAGAAAATGCTGAGTACCACGCGGCCCGTGAGCAGCAGAGCTTTTGTGAAGGTCGTATTCAAGAAGTGGAAGCTAAGCTGTCTTTGGTGCAAGTGATCGACGTGAGTCAAATTGCGCACACGGGCAAGGTGATCTTTGGCACCACGGTGACCATTATTAACTTGGATACCGACGCCGAAAAGACCTACTGTATCGTGGGCGAAGATGAAGCGGATATCAAGGCGGGCAAAATTTCTTTAGGTTCGCCCATTGCTCGAGCTTTAATTGGCAAAGAAGAAGGCGATGAAGTGAAGGTCACCACCCCTGGTGGCGTGGTGGACTACGAAATTGCTGAGGTTCAGCACCTGGTATAGGGTGCCGTCATTCCGGCGTACTACTCTCGTCATTCCGGCGTAGGCCGGAATCCACGCCTTGCTCCAGAGATCCTGACCTTCGTCAGGATGACGGTTTGGAGGTCA
>DPHD01000024.1:110302-117294 GCA_003523085.1 Oceanospirillaceae bacterium
GACGGTTTGGAGGTCAGGATGACGCTTTATGCCGTCATTCCGGCGTACTACTCTCGTCATTCCGGCGTACCCACTCTCGTCATTCCGGCGTAGGCCGGAATCCCAGCATGGCGCCTGCAAACTAGCGCTCTAGGTTAGACTTCTTAGGGTCGGCATCTGGGTTGTTTGCGTAAATCAAAGCCACATTACCCACCGACTGTACCAAGGTTGCACCTGTTTGTTTACACATGTCGGCCATCATGGCGTTTTTTACGTCGCGGTCACCCACCGAAAACTTCACTTTAATCAATTCGTGGTCAGTTAATGCGCGGGTAATTTCTGCCATTACAGTTTCAGAAAGGCCATTTCCCGCCACTGTAACCAGTGGGTGCAGGTTGTGACCGATTGAGCGGAATTGTTTTTTCTGGGATTGAGCTAATTTCATGGGTGTCCAAAGGTAAAATGCGTGCTGAGCAGGGCGCCAAGGGCTGCGATGCTGTGTTAAACTGGTTGGCATTATACCCGATGTCTTGCGCCTGCGCTTGTACGTTGATCGAATTGTAACCAACATTGACAACTATCATCAGAGATTCCCTTGGCTAGATCAAAAACCAGCAGCAATTGGCTCAAAGAACACTTTGACGACCCTTATGTTAAACAATCCCAAAAGGATGGTTATCGCTCCCGAGCCAGCTACAAGCTGCTCGAAATGAGCAAAAAAGACCGCCTTATTAAACCCGGCATGACGGTGGTGGATTTGGGAGCGGCACCTGGAGGCTGGACCCAAGTGGCTATGCAGCTGGTGGGTGAAGAAGGCACCGTGGTGGCGTCGGATATTTTGGCCATGGATTCCATTGCCGATGTCACCTTTGTGCAAGGCGATTTTACCGAGCAAGCGGTTTACGATCAAATCGTTGCCGCCCTAGGCGACCAAAAAGCAGACCTTGTAATTTCTGATATGGCCCCCAATATGAGTGGTAACCCTGCTATTGATCAGCCAAAATCGATGTACTTGGTGGAATTGGCTTTAGATATGGCCCGTAGCGTATTGAAACCCGGCGGTACCTTTGTTGCTAAGGTGTTTCAGGGCGAAGGATTTGACGATTTATTAAAAGACACCCGTACCAGCTTCACTAATGTACGGTCACGTAAACCCGATGCTTCACGCGGTCGTTCGCGGGAAGTTTATCAATTGGCCACCGGTTTTAAAGGGCAATAAATATTGCCCTTAATATTGGCGCCAGCCTCGGCTAGAGGATTAGGAGTTTAGCACTTGAACAACATGACAAAAAATTTGGTTTTATGGCTCATCATTGCAGCAGTGCTGCTCACGGTGTTTAACAACTTTAGCCAAGAAGCTGCCCCCAATCGGGTGAGTTATTCCGATTTTGTGCATGCAGTACAGCGTGACCAAGTTAAAGACATCGAAGTGGACGGCATTATTATTACCGGTACCTACGGTAATGGTACTGAGTTTGAAGTGGTGCGGCCGGCCCTTTCCGACCCCAAGCTGGTGGATGACTTAATTACCCATCAGGTTGGCATTGTAGGTAAACAGCCAGAACAACAAAGCATTTGGGTGCAATTGCTGGTGGCCAGCGCGCCGATCCTCATTATTATTGTGGTGTTCATGTTCTTCATGCGTCAAATGCAAGGTGGCGCAGGTGGCAAGGGCGGCCCTATGTCGTTTGGCAAGAGCAAAGCGCGCTTGATGAGCGAAGATCAAATTAAAACCACCTTTGCCGACGTGGCAGGTATAGAAGAAGCCAAAGAAGACGTCGAAGAGTTGGTAGAGTTTTTACGTGACCCCGGTAAGTTTCAGCGTTTAGGTGGTTATATTCCCCGCGGCGTATTGATGTCTGGCTCACCAGGTACGGGTAAAACCTTATTGGCTAAAGCCATTGCCGGTGAAGCCAAGGTGCCCTTCTTTAGTATTTCTGGTTCCGATTTTGTAGAGATGTTTGTCGGTGTGGGTGCATCACGTGTACGTGACATGTTTGAGCAAGCTAAAAAACAAGCCCCCTGTATTATTTTCATCGACGAAATCGATGCCGTAGGCCGCCATCGTGGTGCCGGTATGGGTGGTGGTAACGACGAGCGTGAGCAAACCCTAAACCAGTTGTTGGTGGAAATGGATGGTTTTGAAGGTAACGAAGGCATTATTGTTATTGCCGCTACCAACCGCCCAGACGTACTTGATAACGCCTTATTGCGTCCAGGTCGCTTTGACCGTCAAGTCAATGTGCCATTGCCAGATATCCGAGGCCGCGAACAAATTCTTAATGTGCACCTTAAAAAGGTGCCTTTAGGTGACGGCGTAGTGCCAAAACTGATTGCCCGCGGTACACCAGGGTTCTCGGGTGCCGATTTGGCCAACTTGGTGAACGAAGCAGCTTTATTTACCGCGCGATTGAATAAGCGCACTGTGGGTATGGACGAGCTAGAAAAAGCTAAAGATAAAATCATGATGGGTGCAGAGCGTAAATCCATGGTGATGCTGCCTCAAGAAAAGCTCAACACCGCTTTCCATGAAGCCGGCCATGCGATTGTAGGCCGTTTAGTGCCAGACCATGATCCAGTGTACAAGGTCACCATTATTCCCCGTGGTCGTGCTTTGGGCGTCACTATGTTCCTCCCCGAACAAGACCGTTATAGCTTGTCTCGCCAAGGTATTTTGAGCCAAATATGCAGTCTCTATGGTGGCCGTATTGCAGAAGAAATGACCCTGGGTAAAGACGGTGTAACCACCGGTGCATCTAACGATATCCAGCGTGCAACACAGCTAGCACGCAATATGGTTACTAAATGGGGCTTGTCCGAAAAGCTAGGGCCATTGTTATATGAATCAGAAGATTCTGATCCGTTTAGCGGCGCTCCAGGCAAAGGCCCTAAAGGCTTTTCCGATGAGACTACGGCGGCTATAGACGCGGAAATTAAAGATATTATTGAAGATTGTTACCAGCGTGCGCATACCATTTTGCACGATAATCGTGACATTCTAGATGCCATGGCGGCGGCCTTGATGAAGTATGAAACTATTGATTCTAGCCAGCTTGATGAGCTGCTTGCACGTAAAGAAGTATCGGCCCCTGAAGGCTGGGATGAGCAAGAACGCAATAGCAGCGATGTAGACGGTGACGACAATGCCAGCGCCGAATCATCACAAGACCAAGCCACCGTTGCCGAGGCTGATCTTGATGCCAACAACGGTGACGTGCCTGGTGCGGACGAAGCACCAAGCTAAATGCAGTTTGCGTCGCAATGGCTCGATTTGAGCGAGCCCCATGTCATGGGTGTGGTTAATGTCACACCCGACTCCTTCTCCGATGGCGGCAGTTTATTTGCCAGCCAGTCTTTGTGCCTAGATGCGGCCATGGTTCGAGCTCGAACCATGGTGGCAGAAGGCGCTAGCTTCCTCGATATTGGTGGTGAATCCACCCGCCCGGGCGCTGAACCCGTGTCGGCACAGCAAGAACTCGACCGTGTTATTCCTGTTATTGAAGCCATAAAAGCCTCCCTTGATGTGGTGGTGTCCGTCGACACTAGCACTCCACAAGTGATGCTGGAGGCAGCTGCAGCGGGGGCTGGGTTGATTAACGACGTGCGGGCCCTAGGCCGTCCGGGTGCGCTGTCTGCCGCCGCATCTACGGCTTTACCTGTGTGTCTTATGCACATGCAGGGCGATCCCAAAACCATGCAAGATAACCCAGTCTACGAGTCGGTGGTGCATGACATAGGCGACTACTTTAAGCAACGGGTTAGCGAATGTGAACAGGCGGGCATTGCAGCACACAAAATATTACTGGATCCAGGATTTGGGTTTGGCAAAAGCTTGGCGCATAATCTACAATTGTTGCAGCAGTTGCAAACCTTAGCCAATAGAGGCTTGCCCTTGTTGGTGGGCATGTCACGCAAGAGTATGATTGGCAATGTGCTTAACCGGCCAGTTGACGAGCGTTTACACGGTGGCCTTGCGGTCGCGGTGATGGCTTACGAGCGTGGCGCCCATATCATGCGGGTGCACGACGTTGGCCCTACGGTAGACGCATTGCGCATGGCCCATGCGGTCATACACAGCATCTAAAATTGCACGGTTAAAATACTGTACTAGGAAAGTACATACAGAAGAACAAAGGAGCGCAGTATGAAATATTTTGGTACCGACGGTATTCGCGGTTGTTGTGGTGAATACCCCATTACACCAGATTTTATGCTCAAGTTAGGCTGGGCCGTTGGCAAAGTATTTTCTGAGTCTGGTCGCAGCAAAATACTGATTGGCAAAGACACCCGCATTTCGGGCTACATGTTCGAATCGGCCCTGCAGGCTGGATTATCGGCAGCGGGTGTTGATGTGCGCTTGTTGGGCCCCATGCCTACCCCAGCGGTGGCCTACCTTACCCGTACTTTTCATGCCGAAGCTGGCATTGTGATTAGTGCTTCTCACAATGGCTACCAAGATAACGGCATTAAATTTTTCTCCGCTAACGGCACTAAATTGGCCGATTCTGTAGAAGCTGCTATCGAAGATAAATTACAAGAAGCCATGCAATGTGTGGCGCCAGAAGAATTAGGCCGTGCGCGACGCATCGAAGATGCCGCAGGCCGTTATATCGAATTTTGTAAAGGCACCGTGGGTCCCCATACCAACTTAAAGGGTATGAAGATTGTATTGGATTGCGCCCATGGCGCGACCTATCATATCGCGCCTAATGTTTTGCACGAGCTCGGTGCCGACGTCAATAGCATTGGTATTGATCCCGATGGTCTCAACATCAACCAAGACTGTGGCTCAACCTCTATTGCTATGCTGCGAAAAGTGGTGCGTTTGCAAGAGGCAGATTTGGGTATTGCCCTAGATGGCGATGGTGATCGCGTGATCATGGTTGATCATATGGGTGAAGAAGTCGATGGTGATGAACTGATGTTTATCATTGCTGCCCACCAGCAGCGTAATGGCCAGTTGGAAGGCGGGGTTGTGGGTACACAAATGAGTAATTTGGGTATGGAGTTAGGCCTTAAAGATTTAGGCATCGACTTTGTGCGCGCCAAAGTGGGCGACCGCTATGTAATGCAAATGCTCAAAGAAAAAGGCTGGTTGTTAGGTGGAGAATCATCCGGCCATTTGATTTGTCGCAACCTCACCACCACCGGTGATGGCATTGTCGCAGCCCTGCAGGTGTTGCAAGCTATGCAGTCGAGCCGCAAAACCCTGCACGAGTTAAAATCCCAGATGCAAAAAATGCCACAAAAGTTGATTAATCTACGTTTTGGCAATCGCGTCAACTTATCCGAATACCCAGCTATTGATACCTATGTGGATGCCATAGAAAAACGTATGGAAGGCCGAGGTCGGGTGTTGTTGCGGCCATCGGGCACCGAGCCTGTGGTTAGGGTCATGGTAGAAGGCGAGAACGCAGACCTCGTGAATCAGTATGCCCAAGAGCTGGCGCACGACGTGAAACAGGTGATCAGTTAATAAATTTGATTCAATTGAGTGCCAAAACTAGTGAATACCTTGTTTAGCACCGCTAATTTGAGTATTATGGCGCGCTTAAATTGAATACCCTTGGTTTATCCACGACGTAGGTGAAGGCATGGCAAACATGATGGTTGCTGGCAACTGGAAGATGAATGCCAGCAAAAGTGCTGTAACCGAGCTGTTATCGGGCCTTAAACAAGGTCTGGTGGGCACTAGCGGCACAGAATTGGTGGTATTTCCGCCTTTTCCTTACTTAGCGCAAGTGCAGCAAGAGTTGTCAGGCAGTACAATTCGTATGGGTGTGCAAAATGTTTGTGCCGCAGCCAAGGGAGCGTTCACTGGTGAAGTGTCGCTGGCAATGGCGGTCGAATTTGGTGTGACTTATGTGTTGGTGGGCCACTCCGAACGACGTGCTTTGTTTGCCGAAGACGACGCCCAAGTGGCAGCTAAATATGTAGCTACACAGGCAGCCAAGCTAACGCCTATATTGTGTGTAGGGGAAACCTTGGAACAACGTGAGCAAGGTCAAACATTGGCCGTGGTGAATGCCCAAGTACAGGCCGTTATCGACGCCGCTGGCGCTGACAGCTTTGCCAATGCAGTGATTGCTTACGAACCCGTTTGGGCTATTGGTACTGGTTTAACCGCCAGTCCAGCACAAGCTCAGGCGGTGCATAAGGCCATTCGTGAACATGTGGCAAAGGTGGCGCCAGTTGAAGCGGCAAGCGTTAAAATTTTATACGGTGGCAGTGTTACTGCCGCTAGTGCTGCTGAGTTATTTGCTCAAGCAGACATCGACGGTGGCCTTGTAGGCGGCGCGTCTTTACAAGCAGAATCATTTTTGGCCATAGGCCAAGCGGCTCAGTAAACGAGCAGAATCAGACGAAGCGAGAAGTTTAATGGAAGTAGCAATCTTAATTGTACATGTGTTGTTGGCAGTGGCCTTAATCGGTTTCATTATGATCCAGCAAGGTAAAGGCGCTGATGCAGGCGCTTCCTTTGGTGGCGGCGGCGCTTCACAAACCGTATTTGGTAGTAGCGGCTCGGGTAATTTTCTAAGCCGTACCACCGCTATTTTGGCAGCGGGTTTATTTGTAACCAGCTTCGCTTTGGCTATTTACGCCAAGCAACAAGCCGGCAGTATTTCTGATGCGGGTATTCCCGTTGTTGAACAAGTCGAAGTGAATGAATCAGCTCTACCAGAGCTAGATTCTGTATTAGTGCCGACTGACAGCGACGTACCAGTAGCAGAGTAAGTTAGCTGGCTTAGGCTGGCGGCTTTAACAGTTTAAATGCGGATGTGGCGGAATTGGTAGACGCGCCAGCTTGAGGGGCTGGTAACTTAGGTTGTGGGGGTTCAAGTCCCCCCATCCGCACCACTTTAAAGAGAGCTTTGATGGCGTAATTGTTATCAAGGCTCTTTTGGTTTTTGTAGATAGAAGTTAGCCGGTGCAGTTTGCCCTCAAGGCTGCTGATCACGGAGCTGATTTTGATTAGCTTGTGGTAGGTCGGCTATTAGCGCCATGCTTTCATC
>DPHD01000035.1:0-4199 GCA_003523085.1 Oceanospirillaceae bacterium
GGACTATCACTAATGAGCATGTACAACCCTCCTCATCCCGGTGAGTTCATAAAAGAAACATATCTTGAACCCTTCGGTTATAGCTGTCGCTTTTTGGCAAAGCAACTTGATGTAGCGTCATCTGCGCTTAATCGTATTTTAAAAGGTCAAAGTGGTGTTGCGGAATTCCGTGTGCTGTCACCTTGTTTCCAAAGAGCGCGCAAATAAGCCGGCTCCCCACTCCGTCCGTAAATTGCGGCGTTATGATTTATTCCGAATATTGACAGGACTTGTTAATGGGTGCTATAAACAGGTCTTTAAACTTCAGGGCAAGTTCAATGCAAACGAAATTTTCCGAAGATGTGATCTCCCTTTCAGATCTCAAAGTAAATCCAGGTAAAGTTATTAATCATGCTAATAATTCCCACCGCCCTATTCTTTTAACTAGCCGTGGGCGAGGAGTGGCTGTAGTTCAAGGGCTTGAAGAATTTGAAAAGAATAGCGAAGAGCTGGCGTTTGTAAAAGCGATTGCTCAAGGTCTCATGGATATAGAAGAAGGTAAAGTTATGAGCCTTAACATTGCCAAGCAAAAGTTAGGCCTCGAATAAGTGAAGATTACACTTGCTGATTCGGCGCTAGTAGACCTCGAAAATATTAAAGAATATTACCTTGATCTGGGGGTTCCAGGGATTGGGGAAAATTTCGTTGTTGCTATTTTTGAGCATATTGAAACACTTACTGACCACCCTGATATTGGCAGAATTGTTCCTGAATTTAATGAAGAGCACATAAGAGAGCTGATCCATCCCCCTTTTCGAGTGGTATACCTACGAGGTCAAGCTTTAATACAAATTGCTAGAGTTTGGCGAAGTGAAAGGTTGTTGAGCTTCAATGAAAATAAACCATAACAAAACCATTAAATTCGCTCTCTACGGTCGCCGGACGCTCGCAAGTTCGCGCAAGCCTACTATAATTATTTCACGGCGTTTTTTCGTCTACGGCTAAGGCCAACCTACCAAATAGTATTGACCAACTTACTTGTTATTAGGTTTTGATCCGCGGTAACCAGTTGTGCATTACAGGTTATTGCAGTTGCTGCAATAATTCTGTCGGCAGGGTCTTGGTTGATTTCTGCACCAACTCTTTTTTATCTTCGGGGGCCGTGATAGTCGCCAGTAACGTGCCATTTGACGTGATTGAAATATTTCAATAGGTTAAATCTAAAAACACTGACGTTTATGGTTTTCATTATGACCTCCAACACCATGTTGTACAAAGTATAGCGCCGAAGCCATTACCAGGCAAAAAGCCCTACCTACGCACCCATTGGTTACCGGCTAAGCAAACCATAAAACACTTGGCCGGCTTTTTTACTGCGATGTAAGGTCCAGCCTTGTGGCAACACCAACTCCGTAAGGGGCTGTGGTTGCTCGACGTAGATCATGGCTTTACTGGATAAACATTGACTGTCGAACACGGCGCTCAGCATGTCTTGCATCAGTGCTAAGGCAAACGGTGGGTCTAGAAAGACTAGGTCGTAAGTGTTCACTTGCTCATCAATGGCCGCCTGGACTTTATAGTTTCTCAGCCAATCAAAGCCACTCATTTGTACCACTTTAGCGGCCTGGTCTGCAGCCATAGGCAGCTGCTTTAGGTTGTCATTGAGGGTATTAGTAGCCACCGCTGAAAGGTCAACAAAATCAACTTGCTTAGCACCCCGAGATAGGGCTTCTAAACCTAAGGCACCGGTGCCTGCAAATAGGTCTAAGCACCTAGCGCCTGGCACTGGCCCAGAGATCCAATTAAATAAGGTTTCACGCACCCTATCTTGGGTAGGACGAAGGCCTGCCACGGTAGCAAAAGGGATTTTACGGCCGCGCCATTCACCACCAATTATGCGCAAGCTCTGGCGCCCCGCCTGCCCTATTGGCACCACCTTGCTCGACTTGGAGCCAATAGAGCGAGAGCCGGATTTAAAACTGGGTTTGCGGGCCATACATGGTGCCTAAATTAGAAAAGTGGCTAAATGAGTTGCTGTGCCTATTCTAAGGCAATAGCGCCATAAAAGAAGCATACCCAAGCAAAAGCTATGCTAAAATTTACCTTCATCTATGTGAATATACCGAGATACCCCAGACACCATGGCCCTGTTTAATTTATTTGGCAAAAACAAAAGCCCTGCCCAAAGCGAAGAAGTTGCATCGGTCGATGTTGATCCAGTGGCAGTGACCGCCATCGAAGCGGTTGCCAAACCCCAACAAGCAACACCCAAACAAGGTTTTTTTGCGCGTATTAAAACGGGGTTAAGCCGTACCCGTAGCAACTTAGGTGACGGTTTAGCAGATTTATTTTTAGGTGCTAAACAAATAGATGATGACCTATTTGAGGAATTGGAAACCCAATTACTGGTTGCCGACGTAGGTATGGAAGCCACCACTAGCATTCTCAAAAAACTCAGCGAGGGTGTCGCCCGCAAGGACCTACAAGACCCGCAGGCGCTCTACGCCGCCCTTAAACAAGAGCTGGCAGAATTACTACAAGGCAGCCAAGCGCCATTAGTGATCCCAAAACAAGACAGCCCCTATGTAATTTTAATGGTGGGTGTCAACGGGGCTGGTAAAACCACCACCATTGGCAAACTCAGCAAACGTTTCCAAAGCGAAGGCAAGTCGGTGTTATTAGCCGCCGGCGACACCTTCCGTGCTGCAGCCGTAGAACAGTTACAAGAATGGGGCCTACGCAACGATGTGCCGGTGGTGGCTCAACACACTGGCGCCGATAGCGCCTCGGTTATCTTTGATGCGGTGCAATCGGCCCAAGCTAAGGGTGTTGATGTGGTGATTGCCGACACCGCTGGCCGCTTGCAAAACAAAGCCCACCTCATGGATGAGTTAAGCAAGGTAGTGCGCGTGATGCAAAAGCTCGACGCAAAAGCACCCCACGAAGTGATGTTAGTATTGGATGCAGGCACTGGCCAAAATGCCTTAAGTCAGGCCAGCTTATTTGGCCAAGCTGTGGGTGTTACCGGCATTACCTTAACCAAACTCGATGGTACTGCCAAAGGCGGCGTGATCTTTGCTATGGCGCAACAATTAGGTTTGCCTATTCGCTTTATTGGTGTCGGTGAACAAGCCGACGACTTGCGGCCGTTTGAGGCGGACGAATTTATCGACGCCCTGTTTAGTGAAAACAGTCTCTCATGATTGAGTTTCAACAGGTCAGTAAAAATTATCACGACAAATCCGCGTTAGTGAATACTAACTTTCATTTACAGCGCGGTGACATGGCCTTTTTAACCGGTCATTCTGGTGCCGGAAAAAGCACGCTACTCAAGTTAATCATGCTCATGGAGCGGCCATCAAGCGGCAAGGTGATTGTAGATCGCCAAGATTTAAGCCAACTAAGCCGCGCACAGGTCCCGGCTCATCGACGCAAAATCGGCCTCGTGTTTCAAAATCACCAACTGTTATTAGACTATTCCGTATTTGATAATGTCGCCTTGCCCCTTAAAATCAGCGGTTATAATGAACGCGATTCTGGCCGCCGTGTACGGGCTGCACTAGACAAAGTAGGTTTACTCGATAAAGAAAAACTCAGCCCCAGCGTGTTATCGAGTGGCGAACAGCAACGTATTGGTATTGCCAGAGCTATTGTTAACAAACCCAAATTAATCCTCGCAGACGAACCCACCGGCAACTTAGATCCTACCCTATCGGCAGAGGTCATGCGTTTGTTCCAACAGTTCAACCAAGTTGGCGTGAGCGTGCTGATTGCGAGCCACGATTTAGATTTAATTCAACGTTTACCGCACCCAGTGATCCAGTTAAAACAAGGACACCTTAGCGGCCCCTTTGCTATGGCGGGGTGCTAAGCATGGCTATGACTAAACCAGCGCCCCACAATGCCAACCGCACCAAACCCGAAGGTGCTGGCAAACGCTTATTACGTGAACATAAAGAAGTGGCCGTTCAAAGTTGGCGGCGATTGTGGCTGAGCCCGCTGGCAAACCTACTCACTTGGCTCACCTTAGCCATTGCCCTCACTCTGCCCGCTAGCTTGCTGTTACTATTGAGCCAAGCCCAACACTTAGGCCAACAGCTCAACCAAGAGCACCAAGTGAGCGTTTTTTTAGTACCCCACGCGAGCCTCAAGCAAGGTCAATTATTGAGCCAAGAATTACTCGCACGGCCAGACATTGCTAAGGTGACCTACATTTCTGC
>DPHD01000035.1:4628-23745 GCA_003523085.1 Oceanospirillaceae bacterium
TGGCCTTAGGTGTGCTGCTGGTGGTGGGCAATACGGTGCGGTTACAAATTGAAAGTCGTAAACAAGAGATCTTAGTGATTAAGTTAGTGGGCGGCACCGACGCCTACTTGCGCAGGCCGTTCTTGTACGCCGGATTTTGGGCAGGCTTATTTGCCGCGGTGCTCGCTTGGTCCATCATTCAATTAGGTGTGAGCTATTTGCATGACCCCTTACTACAACTGGCAAAAAGTTATCAGAGCCCGTGGCAACTGCAAGGCTTGGGTTGGGTTGGCAGCTTGGTGTTGTTGGCGACCAGTTGCGGCCTATCTTTATTAGGGGCCAGTTTGACCGTAGGCCGTCAATTACGTCTTATTGAACCCCAATAAGGCGTAATTAGCCTCTAAATTCGGCTTTACAAAGCTTTACGGCCAAAAACCCCTGCAAAACCTTGCCTAGAGCGCTATTGCACCCTAGAATGCTTAGCAGAATGATACCGCCAGCAGCGAAAACACATGAATAGCGGTCATAGTCCCCAAAATGGCAAACCATCAGCCATACTTAAAATAGATTTAAGAGCGGACTCAAAGTTACGGAGAAAGTTATGACTCAGTCATTATCAGCCATTGATGCATTAGCACCTGGCCAAAGCCACGAGGCTTACCTACAAACCATTAGCGGCATCCCTATTCTTACGGTTGAAGAAGAACGGGCCCTAGCCGAACGTCTCTACTACCAAAACGATTTAGACGCCGCCCGCCAGTTAGTCATGTCTCACCTACGCTTTGTGGCACACATTGCCAAAAGCTACTCGGGCTATGGCCTGCCTATTGCTGATTTAGTGCAAGAAGGTAACGCCGGCTTGATGAAAGCGGTAAAACGCTTCAACCCAGAAGTGGGTGTACGCCTTGTGTCTTTTGCGGTGCACTGGATCAAAGCCGAAATGCATGAGTACATTTTACGCAACTGGCGCATTGTTAAGGTGGCCACCACCAAAAGCCAACGTAAATTGTTTTTCAACTTACGTAGTGCCAAGAAAAAATTGGCTTGGTTAACCCATGCCGAAGTGCAATCGGTGGCTGCAGACTTAGGTGTTGACGCCAAGGTAGTGATGCAAATGGAAGGTCGTATGGCGTCGCAAGACACCCCATTTGATGCACCAGAGGGCGACGAAGACAGCGCCTTTCAAGCCCCTGCCTATTACCTAGAAGATCATTCTGCCGACCCAGCTCGCCAGCTTGAAGCCAGCGACTGGGAAAACGATTCCAACAGCCGTTTGGCTAACGCCATGGGCGATTTAGATGCCCGCAGCCGTGATATTTTGCAGCAGCGTTGGTTAGGTGATTCTAAAGCGACTTTGCATAACTTAGCTGATCAATATCAGGTGTCGGCCGAACGTATTCGTCAGCTTGAAAAGAACGCCATGAAGAAGCTTAAAGCGGCCATGAGTGTTGGTATGGACGCCGACAGCGAGTTTGCTTTTGCGGTTTAACTAACCTTACCCGCGTGATCCATTGTTAAAAACCCGCCATGTGCGGGTTTTGTTGTTTTTGCGCCCTAGTGAAGCCAATGGGTCGATAAATGTTGCCATACGTTATCCAAAATGAGCGGTTGAGCAGCTTGGGTCGGGTGTAATCCATCGGCTTGCATTAGCTCAGGATGAACGGCAATCTCTGCTAGTATAAACGGCACCAAGGCCGTGTTATGTTGCTGCGCCAAGGCCGCATACTGGTCAAAAAATGGTGCGGTATAGCGGGCGCCATAATTAGGCGGTAATTGAATGCCCATCACCGCCACCTCGGCCCCCGCGGTCTGGCTTTGTACCACCATGCGACTTAAATTGGCCGTCATATTGGCAATGGGATAACCACGTAAACCGTCGTTAGCGCCCAGCTCTAGCAACACCCATTGAGGTTGGTATTGGGCCAACAACCCAGGCAATCGGCGCACCCCACCCTGGGTGGTTTCGCCACTGACGCTGGCGTTGATCACTTGCCATTGGTGTGCGCCTAACTGTTGGTTAAGCTGCCTTTGTAGCAATGCCGGCCAAGCCTGCGCTAGCGACATACCATAACCGGCACTAAGACTGTCGCCCATCACCAACAGGGTTTTTTGCTCAGCCTGAACCAGGGGCGCTTGCCACACCCACCCCAGACTTAACACACACAATGTAAATATTTTGAAAACCTGCCGCATCCACTTCCCCTAATGACCTTCCAAGCGCCATAATAGACATTCGCATTCACTGTAGCATGGTCTATTATGCCTGATTTCACACCTTTTTTATGTGCCAAAAACGTTAGCCAAATCATTGCCAACCCCACTCAACAAGGCCATGACTTACACATTTTACAAGACATTAATTTTACCATAGAAATGGGCCAATCCGTGGCCATTGTGGGGGCTTCTGGATCAGGAAAAACCACCTTACTGGGCATGATGGCAGGGCTCGACAGCCCCAGCCACGGCCAATTATTTTTAGCCCAACAAGACTTAACTCAGCTCAACGAAGAAGGCCGTGCCGAGTTACGCAAACACCAAGTGGCCTTCATCTTCCAAAATTTTCAGCTGCTGCCCAGCCTCACCGCCTTAGAAAACATTATGTTGCCCCTCGAAGTCAAAGGCAGCAACGGTGCCTTTGCAGTGGCGCAAAAGTACCTACAACATGTGGGCTTAGGTGAACGAGGTGGCCACTATCCCAATCAATTGTCTGGTGGCGAGCAGCAACGGGTGGCTATTGCTCGAGCCTTTGCCGCCCAAGCACCCATTTTATTTGCCGATGAACCCACCGGCAACTTAGACACAGAAACAGGCCGTCACATCATTGAGTTGTTATTCGAGCTCAACCAACAACATCAAACCACCTTAGTCCTCGTCACCCACGATTTAGCCCTCGCCCAACGCTGCCAAAGGCGCCTTAGTTTAACGGCAGGCAAACTGGCGGAACCCACTGATGCTTAAACTCGCATCACGGCTAGCATGGCGGGACTGGCGCGGCGGCGAATTATCGCTATTGTTCGCGGCCTTGTTATTAGCCATCACCAGCGTTACCAGTATTAGTTTATTTACCCATCAGGTGAAGCAGTCCATGGTGGCCGAAGGGGCCGACCTCATCGCCGCGGACTTACGTCTTAACAGTAATCAGGCGGTAAACTCCGCTTGGCAACAACAAGCCCAACAACTAGGCCTGCAGCAAGCCCATGTGAGCGAATTCCAAGCCATGGTGTTTGCCCAGCAAGAGTTGCAGTTAGCGGGCATTAAGGCGGTGTCGAGTCTCTATCCACTTAAGGGTGAATTGAGTGTGGGCACACAAGCATTTGGACTCGGACAAACAAGCAATAAAGGCCCCCGAGAAGGTGAGATCTGGCCTGATTCTCGTCTCTTGGCCAGCCTCAGCGCCCAACTCAACGACACCATCGACGTGGGTGAACTCAGCCTGACTGTGACTCAAGTACTCCTTGCCGAACCCGACCAAGCCAACGGTTTCGCTAGTTTTGCGCCAAGGGCGTTGATACATATTAACGACTTAGCAGCCACCCAGGCACTACAAACAGGCAGCCGAGTTAGCCATCGCTGGTTATTGGCAGGCGATGCCGGCCAACTAAATCAACTACGCAAACAAATCACACCTCAATTACAAGCCGGCCAAAAATGGCAGACACCCACCGACGGCAACGCCAACATGGCCGCCACCTTAGACAAGGCCGAGCAGTTTTTACTGCTCGCTGGCTCATTAGCGGTGGTGCTCGCAGGCGTGGCCTTGTCGCTGTCTGCACGGCGTTATAGCCTGCGCCAGGCCAAACACGTAGCACTGTTAAAATGCCTAGGCCTCAAACCTAAACAGTTGCGATTACTGTACCTTAGCCAAATGTTATTGCTTGCAACCTGCGCCACCCTTGTCAGCTTGCCTTTTGCCTGGGGCCTGTACCAAGGTTTACTAACACTGGTGTCTGAATATATACAAACAGATGCAACGAGCCTGCCGATGGCGCCTTTTATCTTAGGCGCCGGCACCGGGTTTTTATGCTTATTGGCCTTTGTATTGCCGCCCATGCTAGGGCTAGCAAAAGTTGCACCGGCGCAGGTGTTGCGCAATTCAGGCAGCCGTAGCAAAGCCAACCCTAGCCACCTTGCCATTGGTTTTGCGGCCATTATTGCTCTGGTTTATTGGCACAGCCAATCGCTGCTCATTAGTGCCGCACTCATCGCCGGCATGGCCGTCATTTTAACCTTACTCTGGTTGTTGGCTGGATCCCTCATTAAATTGGGTGACAAACTGCGGCCTTATTTAGGCCAAGGCGGCAAACTTGGGCTAGCCAACTTATCCCGCCGACGCCACCAAAACAGCCTGCAGGTGGCCATTTTTGGGTTAGCCTTAATGCTGTTGTTTAGCTTGGTGTCGGTGCGTAGCTTTTTGATTGATGACTGGCAGCAACAGCTCAAACAAGACACGCCTAACTTGTTCTTATTTAATATCTACCAAGAACAACGCAGCGCATTATTGGATTCCATGGCAAAGCAAAATCTAGCCACCGATGCCCTCACCTTTTTTCCGATTGCCAGGGCCCGCTTGATTGAGCCCAAGTTTGACACCCCAAGGGGTGACCGAGAGCTCAACCTCACGTGGACCCAAACATTACCTAAAGGCAACCGTATTAGTGCCGGCCGCTGGTGGGCACCCACGCCAACCCCATTGGACGCATTAGAGGTGTCTATAGAAGTGGACTACGCCCAACGCATGGGTTTAAGCTTAGGCCAAAAACTCACCTTTAACGTGGCAGGTATCGAACAACAAGCCACCTTAACCAGCCTTAGAGAAGTCGATTGGGGCAGTATGCAACCCAACTTCTTTTTCATTTTTTCGGCACCTTTAGCCGACGCCGGTAGCGCCAGTTACATGGCCAGCGTTTACATCGCCCCTAAAGACCGTAACAAGCTGGGGCCTTTATTGCGGCAACAACCCACCATCTCCATGCTTGATGTAGACCAAATTCTTCAACAAGTACAAAAAGTAGTAGGCCAACTGTCCCTTGCTGTAGAAAGCATTTTAGTCATGGTGCTGGGTGCCGGGGTATTGGTGTTAATCGCAAGCATCCAAGCGAGTATTGATGAACGACGTCATGAAAGTGCCATTTTACGCACCTTAGGCGCCAGCAAGTCATTGATTCGGCGTATTATTTTAGTAGAATACGCTAGCCTTGGCTGGGTAGCGGGACTGATTGCCGGATTAAGCGCCGAGGCGTTAGTGGCCTTACTTCAGTACCAAGTATTCAACATGCCCGCCCAACTCCATTGGCCACTGTGGCTGCTGAGCCCATTCATTGGCATGTTGTTGATCGGGTCATTCGGTTGGTGGTTCAACCGTAGCGTGGTAACAGCACCCCCATTAAGGACCTTAAGCAAAGCCTAACAACCCACTGCCAATGCATAACTGGCACCACCAAAGGTAGAGGTTTTGCTTTACAATGAGGCATAGACCTCATTGCATTGGACCCAAGCATGTCCGCTATAACCATTAACTTTTTGTTAAGGTTCCTGCCATTTTTAGGTTGGGCTAAACAAACCACCCTAACTAGCGCTCGGCAAGACGCGCTAGCAGGCCTCACGGGCGCTATCATCGTGCTGCCACAGGGCGTGGCTTATGCGTTGATTGCGGGTTTACCACCGGAATACGGCCTCTATGCCGCTATAGTCCCGGCCATTATCGCCGCCTTATTTGGTTCATCTTGGCACCTTATTTCTGGCCCCACTGCGGCCCTGTCCATCGTCGTATTCACCACCATCAGCCCGTTGGCAGAAGTCGGCTCCGCCAGCTACATTGCCTTAGTGCTTAGCTTGACCTTGATGGCCGGCCTGTTTCAATTAGCGCTTTCCCTTGCCCGTATGGGTACGTTGGTTAATTTTGTATCCCATTCTGTAGTCGTTGGTTTTACTTCGGGTGCAGCGGTGGTCATCGCCACCAGCCAAATCAAAAACGCCCTAGGTTTAGACTTGGCATCCAGCGGCAATTTTATCCTCAACTGGATCGCCGTCAGCAAAAACATCACCGCCACCCACTTGCCTAGCTTAGTGATTACCTTCATCACTCTAGCTACCTTAATTGGTGTAAAACGCTGGCGTAAGAAGTGGCCCAACATGCTCATCGCTATGGTGGTCGGAAGCCTTGCTACTCAGTTATTGCTGCTAACACCGTGGCAGGCTGCAGCAAGCATTGGCTTAGTTGGCGAAATTCCCTCGCAACTACCGCCATTGTCGTTGCCGTTAATGGACTGGGACATACTCAGGGAGCTTGCTCCCGGCGCCATGGCTTTGGGTCTTTTGGGTTTGGTGGAAGCCGTGTCCATTGCCCGTTCTGTGGCCACTCGCTCTGGCCAGCGTATTGACGGCAATCAAGAATTCATCGGCCAGTCTTTTTCCAACATTATCGGCAGCTTCACCTCCAGTTATGCCACCTCTGGCTCGTTCACCCGCACCGGCGTCAACTACGAAGCGGGTGCAACCAGTCCTCTAGCTGCACTATTCGCAGCCATATTTTTGGCCCTTATTGTATTATTGTTTGCCCCCTTAGCTGGCTTCATTACTTTGCCCAGCATGGCGGCTATCTTATTAGTCGTGGCGTGGAATCTGATCGATTGGCATCACATAAAAATAATTTATCGGGCCGGCAAAAACGAAGCCATGGTGTTTGGCGTCACCTTTGGCGCCACCCTATTGTTACCCATGGAATTTGCCATCTACCTAGGTGTACTACTCTCCCTGGTATTGTATTTGCGGCGCACTTCCAAGCCTAATATCACAGCCATGGCGCGTAACACTGGTGCTAAAAAACTGGTTTCTGCGCAACGCTCAGGCCTACCTGAGTGTGAGTCGTTAAAAATCATCCGCATCAACGGCTCAATATTTTTTGGGGCAGTTGATTATGTGCAATCCACACTCATGTCGATTCCGCAAAAACACGTGTTAATTGTGGCCAGCGGCATTAACTTTATAGATTTAGCAGGTACGGAATTATTAGCCAACGAAGCTAAACGCCTCACCGCACTCGGCGGCGGATTGTACATCTGCAATCCTAACGGCCGGGTGATTAAACCCATTATCCGCAATGGTCATCTCAACGCCATTGGTAAACGTCATATTTTTGCTACTAAAGCCCTAGCGCTAAGCACTATAGACAAGCTATTGGTTGAGCATACATGTGAGGGCTGTGCAGAAGGCTAATCTGCAGGCATAAAAAAACCCGCTTTAGCGGGTTTTTTTAACGTTCGGTTTTCGTAGTACCAATTACTTGGTAGTACGTGCGCCAAAACGCTTGTTGAAGCGATCAATACGGCCGCCAACGTCAATGTTCTTCTGCTTGCCAGTGTAGAACGGATGACAAGCTGAACATACGTCGATGTGCATGTCTTGGCATCGGGTAGAACGGGTTTCTACAACGTTGCCACAAGAACACGTGGCTTTGATTGTTTCATACTTAGGATGAATGTCTTTTTGCATGGGGAATAACCTCAGGGTTATGACGCCGCCACTTGATCTATTGCCAAGCACCGCATCGGTCAAATAGGCAAGCCGACAACCGGCAAGCCATAAAAATAGATGCGGAATTTTACCAGACAGGGTTAGATAAGCAAGCATTTTCCTACTAGCACCTGTGCAATGCAGCTAATCGTGGCATTAAATAAGCAAAACAAACCATATACACCCACTTTGGTGTAGCATAAGCGCCTTACCCAGCATTAAAGCGTGCCCTACTCACCGTGCCCAAATACCTCCATATTGTTCTCGCTACTGGCCTACGCCAAGAGTTTACTTACTTGCCGCTGGCAACAAGTGACTCAGTGCCTGCGCCCGCCGTAGGATTGCGTGTACGGGTGGCTTTTGGGCGCAGCGAACGAGTGGGGTTAATTGTAGGCATGGGTGATAACACGACCTTTGATGCCAACAAAATAAAGCCCATTTTAGGCTACCTAGATACCACGGCCCTATTACCGCCCGCACTATGGCAACTTGGCCTTTGGGCTGCCGAGTATTACCAATACCCCACGGGTGATGCGCTCATGCATTTATTACCTGCAAAACTACGTCGGGACAAACCTAACCAGTTGATTCAACTTAACTGGCAGTTAGCCGACATTGAGCCAGACTTTGGCCGCGCTCATAAACAAAAGGCCCTTTGGCAACAGCTGCAAAGCTTGGCACCGGCCTTCAATTTAGACCAGCTGCAAAAACAAAACATCAAACCCAGTCAGCTCAAACCATTTATCGAAAAGCAGTGGCTCAGCACCAGTCAGCCGCAACCACAAGCGGTGAGTTTGCAGCTGTCACAATCTCCTTTAGACCTGAATGAAGAACAGGCCGCAGTAGTGTCTCACCTAGCTAGCGCGCACCACTGCTTTAGCTGCCACTTAATCAACGGTGTCACGGGCAGTGGCAAAACCGAAGTTTACCTGCAAGCCATGGCGCAGATGTTGACTACCGGCCAACGTATTTTGTTGTTAGTGCCAGAAATCGGCCTCACACCGCAGTTGTTGCAGCGTCTTGACGCGCGCTTTAATAACCGCGTTCTAGCCTTACATTCTGGACTGACTGAACATCAACGTTTAAATGCCTGGCAACAAGCCAACTTGGGCCAAGCCGACATTATCATTGGCACCCGATCAGCACTGTTTACGCCAATCCCAAAGTTGGGCTTAATCATCATTGATGAAGAACACGACCAGGCCTATAAACAGCAAGAAGGGTTTCGTTACCACGGCCGCGACTTGGCCATTAAACGTGCCGCAGATGCCCGCATTCCCATCGTCCTAGGTTCTGCAACGCCGTCTTTGGAAAGCCTAGCCAACGTCAGCCGGGGCCGGTTCCAACAATGGTTACTCACGCAGCGAGCCGGCGGCGCTAGCAAGCAACGTTATGAAGTGATTGATTTACGTAACCAACCGCAGCAAGCGGGCATTTCTCTACAGTTACAAGACATGGTAGGCATCCAGCTCGAACTAGGCCATCAAGTATTGCTCATGCTTAACCGTCGTGGATTTGCGCCCAGCTTACAATGTCAGTCCTGTGGCCAAACGGCCCAATGCCCGGCCTGCGATGCCAACATGACCTTACATCGCCGCCCCCCACGTTTACACTGCCACCACTGCGAACACCAACAATCGGTTTATTTACACTGCCCACAATGTAATAGTCATCAACTTAAACCCCTTGGCCAAGGTACCGAACGCACCGAAGAGCAGTTACAAAGCCTGTTCCCCAATACACCGGTCTACCGTATCGACCGTGACTCCACGCGTAACAAGGGTAGCTTAGAAGCCATGCTTGCACAGGTCCATGCCGGCGGCCCCTGCCTACTATTAGGCACCCAAATGTTAGCCAAAGGCCACCATTTTCCTAAGGTCACTCTAGCGGCCATTCTGGATGCCGACGCCAGCCTCTTTAGTAGCGACTTTCGTGGCCCAGAAAAACTAGCCCAACTGCTGGTGCAAACCGCAGGTCGAGCGGGGCGAGAGAACATCCCTGGCACCGCCGTTATTCAAACCTATCAGGCCGACCACCCCACCATTGATCTGCTGGTAACCAAGGGTTACAACGCCTTTGCCCAACAAGAGCTGGCCAGCCGCCAACAAAGTGGCTTACCACCCCTAGGTCACATGGCGTTATTTCACGCCCAAGCCAAGGATGCTAACCACGCCTTCACTTTACTAAATTGGCTGGCGCAGCAGATACAAGACCCCACATTGGCCGACCTAACACGGTCTTTGTTAATGTTTGGGCCTATGCCGGCATTTATGGCTCGCCGAGCGCATTTTTACCGCGCCCAATTACAATTACAGCATCCCCACCGCAAACAGTTACAACAACTGTTACAACAATTATGTACACGCTTGGATGAGCATCCCGGCGCACGTAAAATCCGCTGGAGTCTAGACATAGACCCGCAAGAACTGGGATAATCACCCACAATCCACGCGTAACATTGAAAGCCCATTTTGTGGCCTTATTTAACCTTTTAGAAGCCCGTACACTGCCATGAAGCAACACATTGCCGACCTCATTCAACAAGCCATCGACGCCCTTAAAACCAGTGGCGAGTTTGACGCCAACCTTGTTGCTAATATCAACATCGACAACACCCGCGACAAAACCCATGGCGACCTAGCCAGCAATGTAGCATTAACCTTGGCCAAGGCTGCACGCCGTAAGCCGCGCGATATTGCCGAGTTAATTTGTAACCACCTACCCGCATCACCGTCGGTGGTTAAAACCGAAATTGCAGGCCCAGGTTTTATCAACTTTTTTATTAGCCAAGACGCCACCCAAGCTGTGGTTGGCAAAGTACTCGCTGCAGCCGATGCTTATGGCCGCAATAACGCAGGCGCGGGCCACAAAGTTCAAGTTGAATTTGTCTCCGCCAACCCTACGGGCCCGCTGCATGTAGGCCACGGGCGTGGCGCAGCATACGGCGCCAGCGTATCTAATCTATTAGCCGCTGCCGGTTATGAAGTACAACGCGAATACTACGTCAATGACGCCGGTCGGCAGATGAACATTTTGGCAGCCAGTGTCTGGCTGCGCTACCTCCAGCAAGCGGGCGAAGCCATTGTATTCCCCAGCAACGGCTATCAGGGTGATTACGTTAATGACATTGCCAAGCAGCTACACCAACAAGCGGGCGTGCGTTTAAAACATAGCGCTGCTGCAGTGATGGCAGACCTGCATGCCGATGCCCCAGAAGGTGACAAAGAAAAGCATATTGACGACCTCATCGAGCGCGCCCAAAACCTACTCGGTGCAGATGACTATGGTGTGGTATTTGATGCCGGCCTGGACTCAATCAGTGACGACATCAAGCACGACCTTCACGGTTTTGGTGTCGACTTTGAAAACTGGTTCTCCGAGCGCAGCCTAGACCAAGGCGAGCAGGTCGAGCGCGCCATAGCCAAGTTACAAGAGCAAGGCAACGTCTATCAAGACGGTGGTGCATTGTGGTTCCGCTCCACCGACTTTGGGGATGACAAAGACCGGGTGGTCAAACGTGACAACGGCCAAACCACCTACTTTGCCTCCGACATTGCCTACCACTTAAACAAATTTGAGCGTGGATTCGATACAGTGATTAACGTATGGGGTGCAGACCACCACGGTTACATCACACGGGTTAAAGCCGCACTGCAAGCCCTCGGTATCGACCCCGCGCGCTTGGTCGTCAAGTTGGTGCAGTTTGCCATTTTGTACCGCGGCCAAGAGCGGGTACAAATGTCCACCCGTAGTGGCTCTTTTGTTACCTTGCGTGAATTACGCGAAGAAGTTGGCAAAGATGCCTCACGTTTCTTTTACGTCACCCGCAAGGCCGAGCAACACATGGACTTTGACCTAGAGTTAGCTAAGTCTGAAAGTAAAGACAACCCCGTGTATTACATCCAATACGCCCATGCGCGCATCTGCACCTTGATCCGTAAATTGGCCGGAAAAGACATGGCATGGGACCAAAACCAAGGCCTAGCCCAATTAGACAAACTCACGGAAACTGCCGAAATCGATTTAATGCAGCAGATTGAACGTTACCCTGAGGTCATTGCTAACGCCGCTAGCAACCATGAGCCCCACCAGGTGGCGCATTACCTCAAAGACCTAGCCAGCAACTTCCACAGTTACTACAACGCCCATCGCATGGTCATCGACGACGCCGAGCTGCGTAACGCTCGCATGTGCCTATGTATGGCAGCCCGTCAAGTGATGGCCAACGGTTTGCAATTATTAGGTGTTGATGCACCGGAGCAAATGTAAGCGTGGCACCCCACGACTACGCTAAACGAAATGCCAAAAAGAAACAGCATAAACCTGCTGTTTCTCGTTTTGTGATGTTGTTTACGCTGCTGGTGAGCATTGCCTTTGTAGGCGGTTTATTGATGCTGTCTCAGCAACCTGATGACACCAAAGCCAGCAAGGTGGTGGCAGCAAAATCCACCCCTAAAACCACCGTCAGCAAGCCTGTAAAAAAGCCGCAAGCGACACCTGAAATAACCGACAGTTTCGATTTTTATACTTTGCTGCCAGACAGCCAAGTCACACCAGGCAAAGTTGAGGCCTACCTCTCTACGCCCAAGGACCCCAACAAAAAGACCAACACCTTGTTACAAGCAGGCTCTTTTCGCCGCTTAGCCGATGCAGATCGCCTTAGGGCTAAGTTGATTTTGCTCAACATGCCTAATGTAGTGGCAGAAAAAACCACCTCCAATAGCGGCTCGGTCTGGTATCGCGTACGTATTGGGCCGTTTAGCAATCGCTCCACCCTTAACAAAGCCGAAGACATTTTGGCTCAACAAAGCATCGAATCCATTCGTATCAACAAAACCAGTAACTAAGTTACTGGTTGAATTTTGGCCATCTGACCCCATCCACAAACAATCAGGCTTGCCTACCCCATCTAAGCTAGGCCATTCACGTTAGGACTAAAACATGACCACTATTGTATCTGTACGCCGCGGCAACCAAGTTGTTTTGGGCGGTGACGGCCAAGTATCCCTCGGCAACACGGTAATGAAAGGCAACGCCCGTAAAGTGCGCCGCCTCTACCACGACAAGGTCATCGCCGGATTTGCCGGTGGCACGGCCGATGCCTTTACCTTATTCGAACGTTTTGAAAGCCAGCTAGAAAAGCACCATGGCCAACTCGTTCGCTCCGCCGTAGAGCTTGCCAAAGAATGGCGCAGTGACCGCGCGCTGCGCAAACTAGAAGCCATGTTAGTGGTGGCCAACGAAGAAGCATCCCTCATTATAAGCGGCACAGGCGATGTCATAGAACCAGAACATGGTCTTATTGCTATTGGCTCGGGTGGCAACTATGCCCAGGCCGCCGCTTCTGCCTTATTGGACAACACCGAGCTATCGGCGCAAGAAATTGTAGAGAAAAGCCTCGATATAGCCGCCAACATTTGTGTCTTTACCAACCACCAAACCACCATCGAAACCATTGAGCTTGATGCTCAAAGTAACTCATAAGGCTGAACTATGTCTCATTTGACTCCCGCTGAAATCGTCAGCCAACTCGACAACCACATTATTGGCCAACATGATGCAAAACGTGCGGTGGCCATCGCCCTACGCAACCGCTGGCGGCGCATGCAGCTCGAACCCAACATGCGCGCCGAAATTGCACCTAAAAACATCATGATGATCGGACCCACAGGTGTAGGCAAAACCGAAATTGCTCGCCGTTTAGCCAAACTTTCTCATGCGCCCTTCATTAAAATTGAAGCCACTAAATTTACCGAAGTCGGCTACGTCGGCCGCGATGTGGAATCCATCATTCGCGACCTCATGGAAACCGCCATGAAAATGCTGCGCGAAGATGCCATGACCAAGGTTGCCAACACAGCTGCAGACCGAGCCGAAGAGCGCATCTTAGATGTATTACTGCCACCTGCTCGGGGTGCCGACGACCAAGCCGATAACAAAGAGTCTAGCACCAGGCAAGTGTTCCGTAAAAAACTGCGGGAAGGTCAGCTCAACGACAAAGAGATTGAAATTGAAGTGTCTGCCACCCCCATGGGTGTGGAAATCATGGCCCCTCCTGGCATGGAGGACATGACCAATCAACTGCAAGGTTTGTTTGCCAATATGGGCAAAGACAAAAAACAAACCCGCAAACTAAACATCGCCGACGCTTTAAAACAATTACAAGATGAAGAGGCCTCTGGACTGGTCAAAGAAGACGACCTCAAGCAGCAAGCCTTAGATGCCGTGGAACAAAACGGCATTGTGTTCTTGGACGAAATAGACAAAATTGCCAAGAAACAAGAAGGTGGTAGCGGTGACGTGTCTAGGGAAGGTGTACAACGTGACTTATTGCCCCTCATTGAAGGCTGCACCGTAACCACCAAATACGGCATGGTCAAAACTGACCACATACTGTTTATCACCTCCGGTGCCTTCCATGTGGCCAAACCATCCGATTTGATTCCAGAGCTACAAGGTCGCTTACCTATTCGAGTGGAGCTTAAAGCCCTACGACCAGAAGACTTTGCGCGCATTCTTACGGAACCCAATTATTCACTCACACAACAGTATATTGCCTTGATGGGTGTAGAAGGGGTGGAATTAGAATTTAGCCCAGACGGCGTCACCCGTTTGGCAGAGCTGGCCTACGAAGTGAATGAGAGCACCGAGAACATAGGTGCACGACGCTTGCACACCTTGTTAGAGCGATTGCTTGAGGACCTGTCCTTTACCGCTAATCTTGCTGACGGCGCCAAGATCGTTATCAACCAAGCCTATGTGGACAACAACCTTAAGGACCTCGTTAAAGACCAAGACCTGAGCCGCTACATTCTGTAGCTTACTTCGTTGCGTTTGAGGGGCAGGGCCAAGCGGCAACCTACCCCAAATAGCGCGCGAGCTGCTTATTGATTTCGGCCTCAATCTGACCCTTCATCGGGGTCAGCATCATGCCCAAGGTTAGATCCACCTCCACCAGACCATCGGACAGGCTCATAGAGCCATTGACGCCCGTGCGCTCGAGTAATAAGGTGTTATCTAGCCAACGGCTTTCTACACCCAGTTTTGCCTGTAATTTGCCGGCAAAGGTTTGTGCCGCCTCTCGAGCCTCTTCTAAGGTACGTTGGTGGGGATAGGAAACGCTAATACTCGCCATGGGGACTGACTCTATAGAGGTGATTAAAAAGGCTATTTTATGCCTCTATGCAAAACCCTACAAGACGCAGGCTATGCAGTCACAAAACGCTTGCTCGCCCTGCATATTACCTTTTTAAAGCCATCTATAACTTTTTAGTATTAGACACTGAGGAAAATACTGGTAGTATGCCCTCAGCGCCAATAAGAATAATAAGCGCAATAAGAAAAAAAGACATCCCTTGGCCTAATAATAAAAATAAACCGGCCACAGAAAGCAGCTCGCAAGAGCTGCTTTTTTTATGCCTACTATTTACCCAAACTCATGCCACACCTACGCATTGCACTGCTTTTGGCTCACCCAGTCAGACAAATTAAGCAGCCTCTCCTTAAGCTGCTCATACTCAGCTTGGGCAGCCGCAGAGTCGCTACTGCCATCCACAAACAACAACACCGGCCAGTACAATACACCACCTATTAGCTCTAGACGCTCCATCTCGGCATCCGCATCCCTCACACTGGCAATATCATGCATTTGCTCGGTGATACGCCGCGCCTCAGAATAAAGCTGATCACAACTAAAGGCATCATAGGATGCGGTAAAACTCGGCACCCCAGCATTTTCATCACTTTGTAGCGTGGATCGAGAGGAGGAACCCGCACAGGCTGAAAGCACAAGGCAGGTGATAATAACAATATATAATTTCATGACCTTCTCAAATATAAGCGCATAACCTAAAGACCTGTCATGTAGGGGTTAGTTCCACCTAATAGTCTGCCACTATACTACGCCAACTTGGCTTACAAATATCAGACACAAAAAAGCCGACACATGGGCCGGCTTTTTTTATGCCTTAGGGCTGCTTACTTAGGCGCACGCTTACGGGCGTTTTCGGTCAACAACTTTTTACGCAGACGAATAAAGTTCGGCGTTACTTCTACCAACTCGTCGTCTTCAATAAACTCAAGCGCTTGCTCAAGAGTGAAACGAATTGGCGGGCTAAGTACGATGTTTTCATCAGTACCGGCGGCACGAATGTTAGTAAGCTGCTTACCCTTAGTTGGGTTCACGGCTAAATCGTTACCACGACTATGAACACCAATCAGCATACCTTCGTATACATCAATGTTAGGCTCAACCATCAATCGACCACGGGTTTGCAAGTTAAACAAAGCAAAGGCCAAGATCTTACCCTTAACCATAGACACCAATACGCCATTTTGACGCTCGGCCAAGGCACCCTTCTTCACTTCACCGTAGTGATCAAATACAGACGTCATTACGCCGCTACCCGACGTCAAAGTAAGGAACTGACCACGGAAACCAATCAAACCGCGTGAAGGAATCACAAACTCTAAACGGGTGCGACCCTTGCCGTCTGGCTCCATGTTGGTCATCTCTGCCTTACGGCGACCCATCTCTTCCATCAAAGAACCTTGATGCTGGTCTTCACAGTCGATTAATACCGCTTCGTATGGCTCCATCATCACGCCGTCGACTTCTTTTTCGATAACCTGTGGGCGAGAAACACCCATCTCAAAACCTTCCCGACGCATGCTTTCGATCAATACCGACAAGTGTAATTCACCACGCCCAGAGACAACAAAACGGTCTGGACTATCGCCTGGCTCTACGCGCAAGGCTACGTTATGAATCAATTCCCGATCCAAACGGTCACGAATGTTACGGCTGGTAACATACTTGCCGTCAAGGCCAGCAAATGGCGAGTCATTCACCTGGAAAGTCATCGATACCGTAGGCTCATCGATGCTTAATGCCGGTAACGCTTCTACGTGATCAGGATGGCAAATGGTGTCGGAAATATTCAGACCTTCGATGCCCGTTACACACACAATGTCGCCGGCTTGAGCTGTTGGTACATCAATACGCTCAAGGCCCATGTAGCTCATTACGTTTTGTAGCTTGGCAGTACGCACTTTACCGTCAGAACCGACAACCTTCACTTGCTGACCCAACTTCATGCTGCCGCGCTTGATACGACCTACACCGATAACACCTACATAGCTTGAGTAGTCCAGAGCAGAAATTTGCATCTGCAAAGAGCCATCTAGGTCTACGTCTGGGGCTTTAACATGCTCAACCAAAGCTTCGAACAATGGATTCATGTCTTCGGCCATGTCTTCCACAGAAGTGCCGGCGATGCCATTGATCGCCGAAGCGTACATAACGGGGAAGTCTAACTGCTCATCCGTAGCGCCTAATGAATCGAACAAGTCAAATACTTGATCCATAACCCAATCAGGACGCGCGCCTGGACGATCGATCTTGTTAATAACAACGATTGGGCTGAGGCCCTGTTGGAACGCCTTTTGCGTTACGAAACGTGTTTGCGGCATAGGACCGTCTACAGCGTCGACCAACAACAATACACAATCTACCATCGATAGCACACGCTCTACCTCGCCACCGAAGTCGGCGTGTCCTGGAGTGTCTACGATGTTGATATGGTAGCCATTCCAGTTTACGGCAGTGTTCTTTGCCAAGATGGTGATACCACGTTCTTTTTCTTGGTCGTTAGAGTCCATCACGCGCTCTGCGCCTTGGTCACGACGATCAAGGGTGCCGGATTGTTCTAGCAACTTGTCTACCAGGGTGGTTTTACCGTGGTCTACGTGGGCTACAATCGCCACATTTCTTAATTTTTCGATCATCTCACTACTCCAAACGGCCTTGATTGAACATGGCCAAAATACGTAAGGGCACTGCAATATAACAGTGCCAAAAAAATGCAGCGCAAATTATAGCAAAAATACTGCCAGAACGCAGTATCTATACGGGATTATTACAAGTTAAATGAATGTCGCCCCAATTTAGTGCAAACCACTACCAAAGCGTTCTATTTTGGTGCAAACTGTAGCCAGAAACACGAAGGTGAAGCGTCACAATAGCCGCAATAACACTGAATTTTCTCGAAAAAACGCCAGATATGGTCGTTTTTGATACAAAAATAAATATTGGCACGACCGTTGCTATAGAGTAGAGCAATACATCAAACAAGCTAAACCTCCGGCGCCTGAGCCGGCTTAATAATTGGAGAGACGTTATGTCTGCAAACACCCTTAAGATGATCCAAGACAGCGAAGCCCGCTGGGTTGACCTACGTTTTACCGATACCAAAGGTAAAGAGCATCACGTGACTATTCCGGCTCGCGTTGTAGATGAAGACTTCTTCTCAGAAGGCCAAATGTTTGATGGTTCATCCATCGGTGGCTGGAAAGGCATTAACGACTCTGACATGATCATCATGCCAGACGATGCGTCTGCCGTATTAGACCCGTTCACCGAAGACACGACTGTGAACATTCGTTGTGACGTTATTGAGCCTGCCACCATGCAGGGCTACGACCGCGACCCACGTTCTGTTGCCGCTCGTGCAGAAGAGTACCTTAAGTCTACTGGTATTGGCGACACAGCCTTCTTTGGCCCAGAGCCAGAGTTCTTTGTATTTGACGACGTTAAGTGGAAAGCCGACATGCAAGGCGCCATGTACGAAATCAATTCCGAAGAAGGCGCTTGGCAGTCTAACGCCACCATCGAAGGCGGCAACATGGGTCACCGCCCAGCCGTTAAAGGCGGTTACTTCCCAGTACCTCCTGTAGATTCCTCCCACGACATGCGTGGCGCAATGTGTGATGCCATGGAAGCCATGGGTGTAGAAATAGAAGTTCATCACCACGAAGTAGCCACGGCCAACCAAAACGAAATCGGCACTAAGTTCAGCACCTTGGTGCGCAAGGCCGACGAAGTTCAGATTTTGAAGTACTGTGTACACAACGTCGCCCACGCCTACGGCAAAACAGCGACCTTTATGCCTAAGCCTATCGTTGGCGACAACGGTTCTGGCATGCACGTACACCAGTCGATTGCCAAAGATGGCGTTAACCTATTTGCTGGCGACGGCTACGGTGGACTATCTGACACGGCCCTTTACTACATTGGCGGCGTCATCAAGCACGCTAAAGCTTTGAATGCCTTCACTAACGCTTCAACTAACGCCTACAAACGCTTGGTGCCTGGTTTTGAAGCCCCCGTTATGCTGGCTTACTCTGCGCGTAACCGTTCTGCATCTATCCGTATCCCCTACGTGAGCAACCCACGTGGTCGTCGTGTAGAAGTACGTTTCCCTGATCCAACGGCTAACCCATACTTGTGCTTTGCCGCACTATTGATGGCAGGCCTTGACGGCATTCAGAACAAGATCCACCCTGGCGACGCAGCCGACAAGGACTTGTACGACTTGCCAGCTGAAGAAGCAGCAGCCATTCCAACGGTTGCAGGCAGCCTAGAAGAAGCCCTTGCCGCACTAGAAGCAGATCGTGAGTTCTTAACCCGCGGTGGTGTATTCACCAACGAAATGATCGATGCTTACATCGAACTTAAGAACGGCGAAGTAGAAGCGGTAAACAGCGTAACTCACCCGGTTGAGTTTGCCCTTTACTACTCTTGCTAATCAGCCTCGTTATGCCGGCGTAGGCTTATCGTCATTCCGGC
>DPHD01000035.1:24027-37604 GCA_003523085.1 Oceanospirillaceae bacterium
TCAGGATGACGCTGAAGTGACCTAGAAAAAGCCCTCTTAGGAGGGCTTTTTAAGCACCCCGCGCGCACTATTTTGGTGCACGTGTAACAACCCACGCTAGAAAGGACAGCCATGCCTAATCCTATGCAAGCCAACCAAGCCTTAGCTGGCTTAGTTAACCACCTCTCAACGGCCATCGTTTTGGTCAACTCCCGCTTGCAAATCGTGGCCCTCAACTTGGCAGCAGAAAATCTATTTCGCGTTAGCCAACAGCAAATGCAGCTAGAGCCATTAACCGCATTATTGCACCTAGACTCACCCCTTGCGCAACAGCTACAACAAAGCTGTGCCCAACAAAAATCCTTTACCCTTCGCGACACACTAATTCAGCAGACTAACGGCCACCAATTGTGGATCGACTTAACGGTAACGTCTGTAGATGAGCTCGGCGGACTCGCCTTGGAAATCCAACCCCTAGAGCGCATGAAACGACTCACCCAAGAGGCCCGCATGGCAACCCAGCAGCACGCCTCTTCTAATCTAGTACGCAACCTGGCCCACGAAATCAAAAACCCCTTGGGCGGCATACGTGGTGCTGCGCAACTATTAGAACGAGAACTAACGACCGAACAGCGAGAGTTTACCCACATTATTATTTCTGAGGCCGATCGCCTGAGAGACCTCGTAGATCGTCTGCTCGGACCACAACGCCAAGCCCAGAAGCAGGCCCACAATGTGCATCAAATTTTGGACAAAATCGAGCAACTCATCAAGGCCGAAGCAGATCAACGTATCACCATTGTTCGAGATTACGACCCCAGCCTGCCAGACTTACTGATTGATACCAACCAACTAACGCAGGTATTTTTAAACGTCGGCCGTAATGCGTTACAGGCGCTCCTCGAGCATCGAACCAGCAATGGCCAGATCATCCTTAAAACCCGAGCCGTACGCCGTTTTACCATAGGCAGCGTGTGCCACCGGCTAGCCTGTTGCATCAGCATTATCGACAATGGACCCGGCATTGCCGACGCCATTAAAGACGAAATATTTTTGCCTATGGTGACCCACCGCGCCCAAGGTACGGGGCTTGGCCTGAGCATAGCCCAAAGCCTAGTACAACAGCACCAAGGCCTTATTGAGTGCGACAGCCACCCCAGTTACACCTGTTTTAACATTTACTTGCCAATGGAGTCATCAACATGAGCCATGATGTATGGATAGTAGACGACGATCACGCCATCCGCTGGGTGCTGGATCGGGCCTTAACCCAGGCGCAAATTTCTAGCACGAGTTACGAACACGGGCAACAGTTGCTAGATGCCCTTGCGCATAACTCGCCCAAACTAATCATCAGCGACATTCGTATGCCCGGCATCGACGGCTTAAGCCTGCTTCAAGAGCTGCAGCAACGCCTGCCCCATGTGCCCGTGATCATTATGACGGCCCACTCGGACCTAGACAGTGCGGTTGCCTCCTATCAGGGCGGTGCGTTTGATTATTTACCCAAACCCTTTGATATCGACGAAGCCGTGGCCTTGGTGCAACGCGGCCTACAGCATGCGGCCGAACAGGTGGCCACCAGCAAACCTGCTCCAGCACCAGCCAGCGCCCAAATTATAGGCGAAGCCCCCGCCATGCAGGATGTGTTTCGCGCCATTGGCAGGCTCTCGCAGTCCAACATGACGGTTATGATCAACGGCGCATCTGGCACGGGCAAGGAGCTCATCGCCCAAGCCTTGCATCAGCACAGCCCCAGAAGTGAGAAGCCATTTATCCCCCTCAACATGGCCGCCATTCAAAAAGACCTCATCGAGTCAGAGTTATTTGGCCATGAAAAAGGTGCCTTTACCGGTGCCGCCAATCAGCGCAAAGGCCACTTCGAACAAGCCCATGGCGGCACCTTGTTTTTAGATGAAATAGGTGACATGCCGGCCGAAGCACAAACCCGTCTACTGCGGGTACTGGCCGACGGCGAATTTTATCGCGTGGGTGGCCACAGCCTGGTAAAGGTAGACGTGCGCATTATTGCTGCCACTCACCAAGACCTTACTAAACGGGTAGAACAAGGTCTGTTTCGTGAAGACCTGTATCACCGCCTCAACGTCATACGTATTCCCCTACCTAATCTGAGCCAACGCAGCGAAGACATACCCGCCCTGGCCCAGCACTTCTTAACAACAAGCGCCAAGGAACTGGCCGTAGAAGCCAAACTACTGTCTAGCGAGGCCGAGCAACATCTACAACAACTGCCATGGCCAGGCAACGTGCGGCAGTTAGAAAACGTGTGCCGCTGGCTAAGTGTAATGGGCAGCGGCAACCAAATTTTAGTCAGCGACTTACCCCCCGAACTGCAACAGCCAAGCAACAAAACCGATGCCAACGACAACTGGCAAGTGCTGCTTTCTAAATGGGCAAAAAAAGAATTACAATTTGGTCAGCAACAGCTGTTAGACCATGCCCTGCCGGCTTTTGAAAAGGTTATGATAGAAGCCGCCCTTAACCATACCAATGGCCGTCGCCGCGAAGCCGCAGAATTATTAGGCTGGGGCCGCAACACTTTGACCCGAAAAATTAACGAACTTGGGCTGTAATTTCAGCAATTAAGAAGATCATACATGTTAAACGTCGTTTTATTTGAACCAGAAATTCCGCCCAACACGGGCAATATTATTCGCCTGTGCGCCAACACTGGGTTTCAGCTGCATCTCATTGAGCCCTTAGGGTTTAAACTCGAAGACAAAGCCTTAAGGCGTGCTGGTTTGGATTATCACGAGTGGGCGCGTATGCAAGTGCATAAGAACTACGATGATTTTATCACCAGCGTGCAGCCAAAAACCATCTACGCCATGACCACCAAAGGCAGCGATTGTTTTAGCAAGGCACGCTTTGAAAAAGGTGATGCGGTCATGTTTGGCCCAGAGAGCCGAGGCCTGCCAGAAGACATTAGAGCCAGATGCAACGGCAGAATTCGCTTGCCCATGACAGCAGAAAGCCGCAGTTTGAACTTATCAAATTGTGCGGCTATTGTGGTGTACGAAGCGTGGCGCCAACTAGGTTACGCTGGCGCTAGCTAAGTTACTTCTTGTTAGTGCGTTTGCTCAGGCTTTTCTTCGGCCGCGGCTTCGCCTGCTTCGGCTTGTGCCGCCTGCTGAGCGATGCTCTGAGCATACAAGGCATCAAAATTAACCGGTGACAACATCAAGGCTGGGAAGCTACCCCTTTGTACTAAGTTATCAATGGCTTCGCGAGCATAGGGGAAAAGGATATTAGGGCAGAAGGCACCCAATACCTGACCCATAGATTCTTTAGGCACGTTGGCGATGTGGAATAAACCCGCTTGCTGCACTTCGGTAAGATAAACCGTCTTTTCTTCGGCCATAGCAGTAATGGTGATACGTAGGATAACTTCGAAGGTGGTTTCATTTAACTGGCGCGCCTGACTGTTAAGGTCTACGCCCACTTCTGGCTTCCACTCTGCGGTGAATGACTGAGGTGCGTTAGGTGATTCGAAAGATAAGTCTTTCAAGTACACGCGTTGGATCATAATCTGTGGCTGGGTGTTCTCTTCAGTCGCTTGTGCTGCTGCACCTTTCTCTTCTTCACTCATGTCTTGCTTCTCTATATTTTTATTCAAAGGGCTTCTTTACGAAGCATTTAATAGTGGGTCTAACTGGCCCTGACGCTCTAGCGCGTACAATTCGTCACAACCGCCAATGGCTTTGTCGTTAATGATAATTTGCGGCACCGTACGGCCACCGCTAACCTGCATCATTTGCTGACGCAGGTCGTTGTGCCCATCGACACTAATTTCTTGGTAGGCAATACCTTTGCTGTCTAACAATCGTTTAGCGCGAAAACAAAAGCCACAATAGCCTGAGCTATACATGACTACATTGGCGCTCACTTACGTACCAATGGTAAGTTTTGTCCGGTCCACTCAGCCATGCCGCCGGCCATGCGTTGCACGTTGCTATACTCCGCTTTTTTCAACACATTAGCTGCACCTGAAGCCGTTTGACCGGTCTTACAAATAATAATGATGGGTTTGTCTTTGTATTTTTCAAGCTCCGACATACGTTTAGTGATGTCTGCAAAGGGAATGTTCTTGGCGCCGATCACGTGGCCCGCTTTATAGTCGGCAACCGCACGGATATCTAATAAGAGCACATCTTCGCCGTTAGCCATGACCGTGGCTTGTTGCGGCGACACAGACGGCGCAGCTTTACGACGCTCGGTAATTAACAACACTGACAAGGTCAGCATCAAGGCCAACACCATTTCCCAATGGTTGATGGCAAATTCTAAGTAACGTTCCATAAGCTTTATGATTCCAGCAATTAATATATGTGCGACAAGTCCGGCGGCATTATACGCTATAGCGTGGATAATTTGGGGGCAGACTGCTAAAATATCAAGTGCCCATTGCCCAATAAAATGACCATGACCACTTCAAACCCAAAAGCCCTTATTATTCTTGACGGATGGGGACAAAGCGAATCCTCTGCCTCCAACGCCATAAAAGCCGCCAACACCCCTACTTGGGACAGTTTGCTGGCCACTCACCAACACACCTTAGTTGGCACCTCTGGCGCCGACGTGGGTTTGCCAGACGGTCAGATGGGCAACTCTGAAGTGGGCCACATGAACATTGGTGCCGGCCGCGTGGTGTATCAAAATTTCACCCGCATTGGCAAAGCCATTGAGGATGGCAGCTTCGCCGAGAACAGCGTATTGCTCAGCGCCATCGATAAAGCCGTGGCCAACGACGGCACCGTACACGTGTGCGGTTTATTATCGGACGGCGGCGTGCATAGCCACCAAGACCACCTGTTTGCCACCTGTAGCCTAGCCCACAGCCGTGGTGCCAAGGCTATTGTCGTGCACGCTTGGCTAGACGGCCGCGACACCGCGCCAAGTTCTGCGCAAGCCTTTATCCAAGCCTTAATGGATCATTTGGAGCCCATTAATGGCCGCATTGGCAGCCTGTGTGGTCGTTACTATGCCATGGACCGCGACCAACGCTGGGAGCGTACCGAAAGTGCCTACCGCGCTATGCGTTACGGCGAAGCAGAACACGAGTGCCTGTCGGCCCTCAATGCCCTGTCAGAAGCCTATTTGAACAAGCTTACGGACGAATTTGTACCCGCCACCGTCATTCTTGACGCGCGTGGCCAACCGGCCACCATTAAAGACGGCGATACGGTGCTGTGTGTTAACTTTAGACCGGACCGGTCGCGTCAAATTACCCGCGCCTTTGTAGATCAAGAATTTGACGGCTTTGGCCGTGGCGACGACTTAGACCTGGCCGAATTTGTAATGATGACCGAATATAGCGCCAGCATAGACACCGCCTGCGCCTACCCGCCCATGAGCGTCACTAACGACTTGGGAGAAGTGATGGCCAACCAAGGTAAAACGCAACTGCGCATTGCCGAAACAGAAAAATATGCCCACGTAACCTTTTTCTTTAGCGGCGGCCAAGAAGCCCTCTACCCAGGCGAAAGCCGAGAACTCATTGCTTCTCCCAACGTTGCCACCTACGACCTACAGCCAGAAATGAGCGCCCCCGAACTGACCGACAAATTGGTAAGCGCCATAGAAAACCGAAACTACGATCTAATCGTGTGTAACTTTGCCAATGCCGACATGGTCGGCCACACCGGTAAATTTGATGCCGCGGTACAAGCCGTAGAAGCTGTGGATGCTTGCCTTACCCGTATCGTGGCCGCTTTAGCTAAAGTGGATGGCGAAGCCTTAATTACAGCCGACCACGGCAACGTCGAATTAATGCAAAACCCCACCACTGGCCAACCTCACACGGCCCATACGCTTTGGCCAGTGCCATTAGTGTATGTCAGCCCGCGCAGCCAAACTGCCAAGCTAAGGGCCGGCGTACTCGCCGACATTGCGCCGACAGTATTACACCTGATGGCAGTGGAACAACCTGCGGAAATGACCGGGCGTAGCTTGGTGGAATTTAGCTAACTTGCATTACTTGGCCAAGATCACATGTTGTTTGCTATGGTTATGGGCCAGTTTGGCCGCAGCCAATAGCGAGCAGCAGGTTGAACAACACATGCTGCAGCTAAAAGATGACATTAGCGCGCTGCAAACATGGCTGAATAAGGCTCAGGACCAAGCCTCGCAGTTACAAAAGCAACTGCGCAAGCATGAGCAAAAAATCAGCCAGCTCACCAAAAGCATTAAACAAAACCATCTCGCCAGCCAACAATCCAGCCAGCGTATGGATAAATTACAAACGCAAGCCAGCCACCTGCAAGACGGCCTGGCAGATCAAGAACAGCAACTCGCCAACCAGCTCAAACGCCAATATCAGCAGGGCCAAAATCCAGCTGGCAACCTATTACTCAACCTCAGCAATCCCGCTAGCCTAGCTCGTAATATGGCCTATTACCAATATCTCAATCAAGCCAGCGCCGAGCAAATGGCCGCCTACCGGCAAACATTAGAAACATTGGCCCAAATACAACAACAGCAAGCCGACCTGAGCCTCAGCCTGCAACTCAAAGCCGAGCAACTTACATTGCAGACCTCACAACTGCAACAAACCAAACAGAAGCTGGCTCACAACCTGTCGCAACTTAACAATCAACAAATAACTAAAGCACAACGTCTTAGCAGCGCCAAGGCGGATCAGCAGCAAGCGCAAGAGTTGTTAGATCAAATTCAAATTGCCATTGCTAAAGCCAACCTCAAAGTGGCTCACCAACCCTTCATAGACGCCAAAGGCCTGCTGCCTTGGCCCTTAAAGGGCACCGTACTTAACCGCTTTGGCGTCACCCAGTCTAGCTACCCCCTAAGCCAACAAGGCTGGCTCATTAGCGCTAAAGAAGGTACCAACGTAGTGGCCGTACATAGCGGCCAAGTGGTATTTTCTGACTGGCTCAAAGGCTATGGTTTAGTGATCATCCTCGACCATGGCGACGACTTTTTAAGTTTATATGGGCAAAATCAAGCGCTCTACTTAGATGTGGGCGATCCAGTGAGCGCACAACAGTTGATTGCCAGTAGTGGAAAGTCTGGCGGTAACGCCCAAACAGGTCTATATTTCTCTTTACGCAAACAAGGCCAACCCCTCAATCCCAAACATTGGTTGCAATAAAGTAGCCCTATGACGTCACTTTCCCACCCTATGCACCCGCGGACCAGTCTACAGCCTATCGCCACCGCCTTACGCTGCCTGAGCTTTAGTTTACTGCTCGCTAGCGGCACAGCAATGGCCCAAGCCCCTGCCACTAGCAGCGTGCCTCTGGCAGCCCTACAGTCGTTTGTATCAGTATATGAGCGCATCCGCTTGCAGTATGTCGAGGCTAAAAATGACGAGCAACTATTGCAGCTTGCGCTACAAGGCCTGATGTTAAAACTCGACCCCTATTCCAGTTACTTGGATGCCGAGGCCATGACCACATTACAACAAGACACCAAGGGTGAATATGCGGGTATTGGCGTGGAGCTGGTGCCAGAAGGCAACTATATCCGTGTGATTACGCCCATTGATGACAGCCCCGCCCATAAAGCGGGAATTTTACCGGGTGATTGGATCACCCACGTGCAGGGCCAAGCTGTTAAAGGCCTCGACAACCAGGCCTTAGCCCAGTTGATGACCGGCCCCACAGGGTCGCAAGTGACATTGCAGATTTTACGTAAGGGTAAAGAGCTCTACTTTGATCTAACACGAGAGCTTATCGTCACCGGCAGTGTACGCGGCGAGCTGATGCAAACTAACGTCGGTTACATCCGTATTAGCCACTTCCAAGACCACACCAGTACCGACTTACAACAGCAAATGCAGACGTTATTAGACGCAGGCGCCAAACGCTGGTTAGTGGACCTAAGAAACAACCCTGGCGGCACCCTAGATGCTGCGGCCGCCGTTGCCGACAGCTTCTTAACCCAAGGTACTATTGTCACCACTCAGGCCCGTCAACAACAGGCCAACCTGCGCTTTGACGCCACCCCAAGTGATCCTAGCCAAGCATTGCCCATGGTGATACTCATCAATAATGGCAGCGCTTCGGCGTCAGAAATTGTGGCTGGTGCGATGAAAGACCACCAGCGCGCACAACTGGTAGGCAACACCAGTTTTGGCAAGGGCTCGGTACAATCGATTATTGGTTTACCTAACGGTGCTGGCATTAAACTCACCACCGCCTACTACTTTACCCCCGCAGGCCACAACATCCACAACAAAGGCATCACGCCACATGTACAGGTGGATGAGGCAAGCGACAATAACTCCTCAACCGACGCGCAGCTGAGCAAAGCCCTAATGTTACTCAACAATCGTACTAATTAACCCATGATGTCACCGGTGAAGCCTGTTGCATATTTTTTCAACCTAGTCACGTGGCTTGCGGCCGCTTTGATAAGCACGGCCCCGGCAGTATGGGCCGAAGAAGTACCGCCCGCTATGGTCATCATTATCGACGATTTGGGTTACAACCTAGCCAATGGCCTAGGCATCGTTAACCTGCCCGGGCCCATTACCCTAGCAGTCATGCCACACACACCCCACGGCGCTCTACTCGCGCAACGGGGCAACCTAGCCGACAAAGAAGTCATGTTACACGTGCCAATGGAAAACCATGCCGGTTTGCGATTGGGTCCCGGCGGCTTAACCCTTGCCATGCAGGAAGATGAATTTAAGCAAGTGTTGAGGGGCAACCTAGCCAGCATCCCACATGTACAAGGCCTCAACAACCACATGGGTAGCGCGCTCACCGAGCAACCCCTACCCATGCAATGGACCATGGACCTAGCCAAAGAATTGAATTTATTTTTTGTAGACAGCCGCACCAGCGCCAAAAGTTTGGCCTTACACCAAGCTTTAAGCCAACAGGTGCCAGCCCTAGAGCGTGATGTGTTTTTAGACAATGACACCTCTACCAAGGCACTCACAATGCAGTTTGAACAGGCGATGCGTATTGCACGCAAATACGGTCATGTCGTGCTTATCGGACACCCGTACCCTGCCACTATTGCATTTTTAAATCAAAACCTACCTAAACTAGACGAGGCGGGAATAATACTCATATCTGCCTCGGCCCTAATCAACCAACTAAAGCCGCATCTCAATTCCCTTTGAGGCCATGTACTGCTTGGCTTGTGGAATAGTGTATTCATTAAAATGGAAGATGCTGGCGGCCAGTACGGCATCGGCCTTACCTTCGATAACACCGTCTACCAAATGGTCGAGGTTACCCACGCCACCCGAGGCAATTACCGGCACCGACACAGCATCACTAATGGCACGGGTTAAGCCTAGGTCATAACCATTTTTAACGCCATCTTGATCCATGCTAGTTAATAAAATCTCTCCGGCACCATAGGCCACCATTTTGGCCGCCCATTCAATGGCATCAATACCCGTAGGCTTGCGGCCTCCATGGGTAAAAATTTCCCAGCGTGGGGTTTCACTTGGCGCACTCACACTTTTGGCGTCAATGGCCACCACAATACACTGCGCCCCAAAACGGCCCGCTGCCTGCTGCACAAAATCGGGGTTAAACACAGCTGCCGAATTGATACCCACCTTGTCGGCACCGGCGTTGAGCATACGCCGAATATCTTCACAAGTGCGAATGCCGCCGCCCACCGTGAGGGGGATAAATACTTCGCTGGCCATTTTTTCCACCGTGTGCACCATGGTGTCACGGTTTTCATGGGTGGCGCCAATGTCTAAAAAGGTAATTTCGTCGGCACCTTGCTCATTATAACGCTTAGCCACTTCCACTGGATCACCGGCGTCGCGTATATCAAGAAACTGCACGCCCTTCACTACACGGCCGTTATTAACGTCTAAACAGGGAATAATGCGTTTTGCTAGGCCCATGTTGTTATCCTACCTTGGCAGAGAATTAAAGTTGCGCGTCGCAATAGTCTTGTGCGGCTGCTAAGTCTAGGGTGCCTTCGTATATTGCGCGGCCGGTAATCGCACCAACAATCCCGTCGCCAGACACCGCCGCCAAGGCCCGCACGTCGTCCATATTAGTCACGCCCCCCGAGGCAATTACAGGGATACCCGCCGCTTTTGCTAAATTACGCGTAGCTTCTACGTTGACACCTTGCATCATGCCGTCGCGGGCAATGTCGGTATACACAATGGAGCTCACACCGTCGTTGCGGAAGCGTTTGGCCAGGTCAACCGCCGTAACGTCGGTTACTTCGGCCCAACCTTCTACCGCCACCATACCATCACTAGCATCCAAGCCAACAATAATGCGGCCCGGAAAATCGCGACAGGCTTGGGTCACAAAGTCTGGATCACGCACCGCTTTGGTACCAATGATCACGTACTCAACACCGGCTTGTAGGTAGGCTTCTATAATCTCAACATTACGAATACCACCACCAATTTGAATAGGTAACTTTGGGTATGCCGTAGCAATGGCTTTAACGATATCGCCATTCACAGGGTTGCCGGCAAAGGCGCCGTTTAAATCCACCAAATGCAAACGACGACACCCGGCCTCTACCCATTGGCGTGCAACCGCCACTGGGTCCGCCGAAAATACTGTGGAGTCTTCCATGCGCCCTTGGCGCAAGCGTACACATTCACCATCTTTAAGGTCGATGGCAGGGATCATTAACAAAGGATTTTGTGACATATAGATTAGCGGCAGCGGTTAGCTACCGCCCCACTGTAAAAAGTTTTGTAAAAGTTGAAGGCCAGCAGAATGGCTTTTCTCTGGATGAAACTGCACTGCAAACAAGTTTTCTCGCGCCAGCGCTACGTCAAATTCGATACCGTAGTTACACGTAGCAGCCACCATGTCCCGTTGTTGTGTACGTACAAAATAGCTATGCACAAAGTAAAAACGGCTGTTATCTTCGATACCGTTCCATAGGACATGGGGCTGTTGTTGCACTTGGTTCCAGCCCATGTGGGGCACTTTTAAATGCGCCGCTTGCACGCTGGATTGCTCTCCAAAAAAGGCGACTTCACCAGGCAACTGGCCTAAACACTCAACGCCACCATTTTCGCTGGAACGCTGCATTAAGGCCTGCATGCCTACACAAATGCCTAACATGGGTTTTTTGCCCATTTGGTCGGCCACAATTTGGTCCACCCCAAGGCGCTTGATCTCTGCCATACAATCACGAATGGCGCCCACGCCGGGTAGCAATACACGGTCGCTGGCTTCAATTTTGGCGGCGTCATTGGTCACGTAAACACGGGTATCCGGACAAACGTGTTCCAAGGCTTTGGCAACCGAGTGTAAGTTGCCCATGCCATAGTCAATCACTGCAATGGATTTCATGTTAAGGGCCTATAAACTGCCTTTGGTGGAGGGCATCATACCCGCCATACGTTCGTCGGCAGTCAAGGCCATACGCAAGGCACGACCAAACGCCTTAAACACGGTTTCGGCTTGGTGATGGGCATTTTTACCACGAATATTATCAATGTGTAACGTCACCTTGGCATGGTTCACAAACCCATGGAAGAACTCATCAAACAAATCTGAGTCAAAACTACCAATGCGGCCGCGGCTGTATTCCACCTTGTGGAACAGACCAGCACGGCCAGAGAAATCTAACACTACGCGAGACAAGGCCTCATCTAACGGTACGTAGGCATGGCCATAACGGGTCAGGCCCTTTTTGTCACCCACGGCTTCATCAATGGCCATACCCAAAGTGATACCTAAGTCTTCTACCGTATGGTGCGCATCAATGTGCAAATCGCCTTGGGCGTTAATGTCCAAATCGATTAAACCGTGGCGCGCAACCTGCTCCAACATATGGTCTAAAAAGGGTAACCCAGTGACACACTTAAACTGGCCAGTGCCGTCTAAATTAACGCTGACTTTAATCTGAGTTTCTAGGGTATTTCTTTCCACAGTGGCGGTACGTGCCGACATGAGATGACCTCGTGGTGATTGATTTAACTATCGATGTAATGAGGCCCGATTATAAGGCCTTTAGCATACATTTTACAAAGCGCTAACCCACTAAAACGTGTCTAAACACCATAAAACAACTGTATACTGGCCATAACCCCTTATCCACTGCCACATAAACAACCACAGCCCAACATTCATGCCCACTCAAGCTCCCTTTGCTCAACAACTTCTCCACTGGTTTGACCAGCATGGCCGCTACCACCTGCCATGGCAACAAAACCGCACTGGCTACCGAGTATGGGTGTCGGAAATCATGCTGCAACAAACGCAAGTGGCCACGGTGATCCCCTACTTCGAACGTTTTATGCAGCGATTCCCAAGCGTACACGCCCTAGCCCAAGCCGAGCAAGATGACGTGCTCAGCCTTTGGACCGGTTTGGGTTACTACAGCCGCGCTCGCAACTTACACGCCAGCGCCATCGCCATATGTGAACATCACCAAGGACAAATGCCCAGCGACTTAGACAGCTTAGTCGCTCTCAAGGGTATAGGCCGCTCCACCGCCGGCGCAATTATTAGCCAAGCCTTCGACCAACAGGGCGTCATTTTAGACGGCAACGTAAAGCGCCTACTCACCCGCTTACATGGCATAGAGGGTTGGCCAGGCCTAAGCCCCATCGACAAACAGCTTTGGCTGCTAGCCACGCAGCTGACACCCACGCAGCGCAATGCCGACTACAGCCAAGCCATCATGGATTTAGGCGCCACGGTATGTAAACCTAAGCAGCCCTTGTGCGTCAGCTGCCCTATGCAATCCAGTTGCCAAGCCCTAGCCTGCGACACTGTGGCACAACTGCCTACACCCAAACCCAAAAAGGTGTTACCCCAAAAAACCGTAAGTGTACTATTACTCAAAAACCCCCAAGGCCAAATCCAACTTCAACAACGGCCAGACAAAGGCATTTGGGGTGGTTTATGGAGTCTACCCGAGTACGCCGATCTTAACGCACTGCACACTCACCTCGCGCTCAGCGGCCTGCCGAACAACACCCAAGCCTTGCCTACCGTTAAACACGTATTCAGCCACTACAAACTCAGCATCGAACCGCATTTACTGCAGTTGCAGCACCAACCCACAAAAGTCGCCGAAAATGATCAAAGCAGGTGGTACGACGCAGCGCAACTGCATACAATAGGCTTAGCCACACCCATTAAAAAACTACTCGAGAACAACCAATGACACGCACCGTATTTTGCACCAAGTACAAAGCCGACATGGAAGCCATGGATCGCCCCCCTTACCCCGGCGCCAAAGGCCAAACAATTTTTGAGACATTGTCCAAACAGGCATGGCAAGACTGGCTAGCCCACCAGACCATGTTGATCAACGAAAAACACCTCAATATGATGGACCCAGAAAGCCGTGCCTACTTACAAGGCGAGCTCGACAAATTCATCTCCGGTGACGATTACGACCAAGCCGACGGGTATGTTCCACCCTCAGCCTAGGCAATTGACCCAAAAATAAAGAAATTACCCACATTTCAGCAACTTATTGTTGACAGCAAAAACCAAAACGGGTTTAATACGGCCCTCTTCTCGGTAGCCCAGCACAGCGCCACCGACTCAGAAGAAAGCAACGCAGTATTGCCCGGATAGCTCCGTCGGTAGAGCAGAGGATTGAAAATCTTCGTGTCGGCGGGTCGATTCCGTCTCCGGGCACCAACT
>DPHD01000032.1:0-530 GCA_003523085.1 Oceanospirillaceae bacterium
TCCAGCCACATCTGGTACGAAAAGGCGCATCGAAACAGCCGATGTGCAGACCTTAGTTGAATGGTCCGAAAAGCTGTTTTTGGCAAACTCCCCCGAAGATCTTTGGCATTAGTCTGAAATTGACCTACTTTAGCCAACATTTCTCAATTAGCGGTTGACAGAATCCTGCAAAATCAATAATATGCGCTCCACTCTTTACAGAGCAATAGCGTCCCGTTCGTCTAGTGGCCTAGGACACTGCCCTTTCACGGCGGCGACAGGGGTTCGAACCCCCTACGGGATGCCAACAAAAATTGCTTTGTAAAATAAGAGTCTAGGCTGTAGTAAAGGCGCATCACAAGCCTTAATCAGTGATATAGAGCGGGAATAGCTCAGTTGGGTGATCGACCGGTGCCGAGAGGCAACAAAAGCACAGCTTTTGTAGGAAGAGAACGGCTAAATCTATGATTTAGACAGGGCAGCGCACGACCGCAAGGTAAAAAGTGTGCTCGAGCTACGAAGTAAGAAGTAAAGGCGCATCACAAGCCTTA
>DPHD01000032.1:717-2142 GCA_003523085.1 Oceanospirillaceae bacterium
GCGGGAATAGCTCAGTTGGTAGAGCACGACCTTGCCAAGGTCGGGGTCGCCGGTTCGAATCCGGTTTCCCGCTCCATTTTTTGGCCGAATGGCAGAGTGGCCATGCACCGGATTGCAAATCCGTTTACCGCGGTTCGACTCCGCGTTCGGCCTCCATATTTATGGGGGATGTAGCGATAGTGGTTACTATTCGCCTAACACCGCCTAACACAGAACAAATGACCATAGTGTCGTTTGTTCTGTGTTACTCCTGCAGATGTACAATTAAACTTCGCAACATACTTTTTAACAGCTGCTGTTGCTCCTCGCTGTAATCTTCTAATACCTTTGCTTCGTGGGCCTTGGCTTGTGCTAAAAGGTCTGCAACTAATGTGCGCCCAGTTGCTGAAATGGAAATTTTCACAGACCTTTTGTCAGCATCGTCCTTGTGCCTAACTAACAACTGCTGCGTTTCCATTTTAACCACCAGCTTGGATAACGTAGGTTGTTTAAATAAAACCCGTTGGTTCAGTTGCGTGAGGGTCAGAGCATCTACATCGGACAAGCTGGCCAGTATGCGCCAGTAATTGGTAGACCAGCCTTGGGCTTGAATTTGGCGGTGAAATTGCTCGCTCACCAGGTGGCTAGAGCGTGCCAGAAGGTAAGCTAAATAATCATCTGTAAAATCAACGGGTTTTGTCATAAGGGTCATAATGTGTCATGGTTTGTTGCATCTTAGAGCAGTTGTATTCATTTTCATATAAAAAAGTCTATGTTATGCTGGCTTGATAATAATACCAATAGGGTTTTTATCATGCTCAACGACCGCATTGAAGCGCCTTGGCTTGCTGCTTTTGAACACACATTAAGCTTGTGTGGGTTAAAGCCAGGTGACACTGTTGCCATCCTTTCCGAAAGCCAGTCCAGGGAAATATTATTACAGCTGGCCGAACTGGCGCTTGTTGGTATGGGTTGCCATGCGTTTCACGTGCGTATCCCAACGCCTGCATCGAGTGCGCCGGTTCCTGTTAGGTCTACGGGAGCGTCTAATGTGTTACAGCATGCGGGCCCTGCGATTCAAGCTTTGGCGGCTAGCACGCTCGTATTAGATTGCACGGTTGAGGGTTTATTGCACGCACCACAGCTGCCGCAAATATTGCAGGCTGGTGCAAGAGTGCTGATGGTGAGTAACGAGCACCCAGAAATACTCACGCGACTAGCACCCGATGAAAGCCTAACACCCAAGGTCAAGGCGGCCACTAAGCGCTGCAAACAGGCCAGTACCATGCAAGTTGTATCCGCAGCGGGCACCAATCTTGCCATTGATATTAAAAGCGCCCCTACAGCCGGCGTATGGGGCTATACCGACAGGCCTGGCACGTTGGCCCACTGGCCTGCTGGGGTGGTGGTTTGTTTTCCTCAGCAAGGCTCAACGAATGGCACATT
>DPHD01000032.1:2443-3335 GCA_003523085.1 Oceanospirillaceae bacterium
TGGGCGGCCTGGAACGACAAAAACGCCTATGCTGTTTCCCACGTAGGTTTTGGTATGAACCCAAAAGCCCGTTACGAAGCACTCACTATGTATGATCAACGCGACACTAACGGCACCGAATTACGCGCCTTTGCTGGCAACTTTTTATTTTCTACAGGAGCCAATGAATTTGCTGGGCGCTATACCGAAGGCCACTTTGACCTGCCGGTACGCAACTGCACCATTCATTTAGACGACCAGTGCGTGGTTAAAGAGGGTTTGATGCAGGGTGACTTGGCGTGAGCTGGAGCTACCTTCGTAGGGGTGAATCTGGCCCAGTATTAGTATGTCTTCACGGCGTGGGAGGCAATGCGAGTGCCTTTGAGCCTCAGCTTCGCGGACTCAGGGGCGAGCTTCAACTGTGGAGCTTAGATTTACCCGGTTACGGGCAATCGACACCACTGGAACCCATGGATTGGGAGCAAATGGTGCTGGGTTTAATGCAGTTTTTCGACCAGCACAACTTGTATCAAGTGCATCTGCTAGGGCACTCTTTTGGCGGCATGTTGGCACAAGAGTTTGCCGCCTGCCACCCTAACTATCTCGCAAGCTTAATACTCTATTCCACCAGTAGCGCGTTTGGTTCTAATGATGGTGATTTTCAGCAACGTTTTATCTCTGCGCGCTTAAAGCCACTCGATGAGGGCGCCAGTATGAAGCAATTGGCGGCCAACTTAATTGATCCTCTGTTAGCGCCCAATAGCGCCGCAGAGGTGCGCCAAATGGCTGTGGCGTGTATGGAAAAGGTGCCGGCAAGTACCTACAGGCAATCCATTAAGTGCATTAGCACCTTTGATTGCCGTCATAACTTACCTCATTTAACGATGCCTACCTTATTACTAGCAGGTAAACA
>DPHD01000032.1:3503-6692 GCA_003523085.1 Oceanospirillaceae bacterium
GACACGGTGGCCAGTGCGCCCATGATGCAGCGCTTAGCTAACAAGATTGCAGCATCTACCATGCATGTGCTGGACGCGTCAGGACATTTGGCAAATCTAGAAGAAGCCGACCAATTCAACCAGTATGTGGGCGGTTTTATAGCTCAGCAGAATCAAGACTAAGGAATTTACAATGCATCCAGATCAACCAATGTTTGAAGCAAAAGCATGGAACCTTACTCCCCAACAGCAAGACCTAACGGCCAGAGCTAGAGAAATCGGTAACAATAAGTTTGCTGCTAGGGCTGAAGATTATGATACTAGGGCGGCTTTTCCTACAGAAAATTATGACGATCTATTTGATGCCAACCTTATGGGTATCTGTATCCCTGAAGAAGATGGTGGAGAAGGGGCGGATTTTTTAACTTACGCCCTCACGGCTGCCGAAATTGGCCGCTACTGCGGAGCCACCGCGCTAACTTGGAATATGCACGTCTGTTCCACTTTGTGGAGTGGTCTACTTAGTGACGATTTGGAAATGGAGCCCGCTGTGCGGGCATTGCATAAGAAAAACCGCAAGGTACATTATCAGCGTATTCTTGAACAAAAAGCCATCTACTCGCAACCCTTCTCAGAAGGTGGAGCAGCCGCAGCTGGAGCCAAAGCATTTGCTACTGTGGCCCACAAAGTAGCAGGAGGCTGGCGGGTAAATGGTAAGAAAATATTTGCATCATTAGCCGGTCACGCCAATTATTATGGCGTCTTGTGTACCGAAACCAATGACGACATGCTGGAATTAAGCCGCCGCAATACCACCTATTTGGCCATTCCTGCAACTGCCGAAGGCGTTACTGTAGAAGGCCCTTGGGACCCTGTGGGTATGCGTGGCACAGTGTCGCGCACACTTATTTTTAAAGACGTATTTGTGCCAGAAGATGCTACGTTAATGCCGCCGGGAATATACTTTCAGGCCGCCAAACGCTGGCCACATATGTTTATGACCCTAACCCCAAGTTACATGGGCATTGCCCAAGCCGCTTACGACTTTACCGTTAACTACTTGCGCGGCGAAGTTGAAGGCACAGGCCCAATCAAGCGCCGCCAGTTTGCCACCAAACAAATTGCCGTGGCGCAAATGCGCATCATGCTCGAACAAACCAAAAGCATTTGGTTTCAAGCCATGCGCGAAGCTTGCCCGAATCCCAGCAAGGATCAGCTATTACGTGCTTGGACCGCCCAATACACCACCATGGAAAACGCCAACGAAATTGCGCAACTCGCCATCCGCACCTGTGGTGGTCAGTCGATGCTCAAGTCGTTGCCATTGGAGCGCCTATACCGAGACAGCCGGTGTGGTTCACTCATGCTGCCATGGACCTCTGAACTGTGCCTAGATATGCTGGGTAAAGGCTGCCTTTATGAAGCTGGTGAGAGCGACGAATAGTGAGCAACATCTACAGTTGGATAGAAGCTCATGAACGCTTTAAGCCAGAAAAAATAGCCATCGTTGATGAACAGCAAACCTACACATATGCTCAGTTAGCGGCCTCAATCAACACCAACGCACGAATGTTAAAACATCAGTTGCGTATTGGTCGGGGCGATAGGCTGGCCTACTTGGGTTTGAATGGTATTGAGTTTATTAGCCTGCTGTTTGCTTGTGCTCGCCTAGGGGCGATTTTTGTCCCCCTTAACTGGCGTTTAGAGACGCCCGAATACGACTATATCCTAGCTAACGCAAGTCCTAAAGCATTGATTGTTACTAGTGACTTTAACCACCAAGTGGCTAGCTTAAATGAGGCTTACCCAGATTGCCGCTTCGTGCTTCAAGGCGCTGAGCAAGATCACTGGGAATCTTACGCTGTATTGCAAGATGCGAGTGACGTCAGCGAAGATAGCTACAATACCCATGTGGAGTTACAGGCACCACTGCTAATCGTCTACACGTCTGGCACAACGGGACGTCCAAAAGGCGCAGTGCTCACCCAAGAAGCAATGTTTTACAACGCCCTTAATAGCCAACACATGCATGACATGACCAGCAATGACACCATACTAACGGTGTTGCCTATGTTTCACGTGGGCGGGCTTAACATACAAACCTTACCAGCACTTTATGTGGGCGCTACGGTCATCCTGCATCAACGGTTCGACCCAGAGAAAACCTTAGCTGCAATCAGTGAGCAACAACCCAGCTTAACTGTGTTAGTACCCGCAACCTTGTCTGCTATATTAAACTCACCCCAATGGCATACCACCTCACTTTCTAGCTTGCGCAGTATTACCACCGGCTCATCATTAGTGCCTGCCCAGCTCATAGAAACTATTTCCAGTAGAGGCTTACCTGTACAGCAAGTGTATGGTTTAACAGAAACCTCACCCATAGCAGTGTATCAAACCGCAGAGCAGGCTAAAGGAAGGTCTCATAGCACCGGTATGGCGGCATTACACTGTCATTTGAGGATAGTGGCAGCCGATGGCGTAGAATCGCCCCACGGGCAGGTAGGGCGAGTTCTTATTAAGGGGCCTAACATTCTGTTTGAGTATTGGGGTAATCCACAAGCCACTGCGGCAGCCTTAGATAACGGCTGGTTCGATACAGGCGATTTAGGCCACTTAGATGAAGACGGCCATCTGGTAATAGACGACCGTGCCAAAGACATGATCATTTCCGGGGGTGAAAATATCTACCCAGCCGAGCTCGAAGGACACTTACACAACATAGATGGTGTGCTAGAGGCCGCAGTGGTGGGCCGGCCAGACGCTAAGTGGGGGGAGACACCCGTGGCTATGGTCGTGCTAGAGCACAATTCGGTGTTAGATAAAGACACCATTTTAAAAAGTTTTATCGGACAGTTGGCCCGTTTTAAGCACCCAAATGAGGTGATGTTTTTGCCTAAATTACCGCGCAATGTGATGGGTAAGGTGCAAAAGTTTGTGCTGCGCGAGATGATATTGACGTCTGCCACAAAGTGATGGCCAATTAACGCCTAATATATGGAAAATAACGCTTTTTTACTTTACTTTAACGACCCAAAGTGTAAAATGCGGTTCCGCATATCAAGTCCCAAAGCGAACTTCGTTCGACTAGTCAGACTTTGCTGGAACTTCTGTAGGACCATCGCCCGGATGGTGAAATTGGTAGACACACAAGACTTAAAATCTTGCGACTTAACGGTCGTGCCGGTTCGATTCCGGCTCCGGGCACCA
>DPHD01000083.1:0-292 GCA_003523085.1 Oceanospirillaceae bacterium
GTCAGTTTTGGATGCAATCTAACACACTGAGGTTTAACTTGCTCAACTGTCGCCCATCCGTTACACTCTCACCATGACCTACGCTATCGAAACTACCCAAGCCTTTGATAACTGGCTACAGAAAATCAAAGACAAGAAAACACTTTACCGCTTGGATGCTCGCTTTGATCGTATTATTGACGGCCAATTTGGTGATTATAAAGGGATAGCCCAGGACTTATTTGAACTGCGTTTTTTCTTTGGTGGAGGCCTACGTGTTTACTACACTGTGCGTAACGGTCAAGTCGTACTG
>DPHD01000083.1:430-612 GCA_003523085.1 Oceanospirillaceae bacterium
GTGCGTAACGGTCAAGTCGTACTGTTGCTTGCCGGTGGTGACAAAGACAGCCATGCAAAAGATATACAAAAGGCTACGGCCTTGCTAGAAGAATTGGAGAGCTAACCCATGAGCATTACAACCAAACCATTTGAATTTGCCGGTGGCGTAGATAACGAAGCAGACATTGAAGCCTACCTTGC
>DPHD01000083.1:815-1043 GCA_003523085.1 Oceanospirillaceae bacterium
CGCGCTCTTGGTCACGTTGCTAGAAAAAAAGGCATGACTGAGGTGGCCAACAAAGCTGGTGTTAGCCGCCAAAGCTTGTATCGCACACTTGGTGAGGGTGGCAACCCTAACTTCACTACGGTTAATAAAGTTGTTGAGGCTTTAGGTTGTCACTTAGCAATTGTCTCTCACTCAACTTAAACCCCAATTTAAGTTGAAGGATTGCGTTTTTGGTACACAGGTTGGTAC
>DPHD01000083.1:1270-1849 GCA_003523085.1 Oceanospirillaceae bacterium
CTCTCTGGGACGCCACTTTTCCATGCTTTATCCACTTGCTGTAAAGCATAAATGCACAAAAAAGCCGATAACGTTTCTAAGTTACCGGCTCGGTATGTCACTAAGCGTAAGCTTATAGCTAGCGCTTAAGACATGTGCTGTCCACCGTTAATGGAAAGGTCAGAACCCGTCACATAACCGCTGTCTGCACTGACTAAATAAGCCACTGCCTTGCCAATTTCTTCTGGCTCACCCAAACGCCCTACTGGAATACCAGCGGCAATTTTTGCCAATACTTCAGGTGCAATTTTTGCCACCATAGGCGTCATAACGTATCCCGGTGACACCGTATTAACGGTAACTCCTTTGGCTGCAACTTCTTGAGCTAAGGCTTTGGTAAAGCCATGAATACCGGCTTTGGCGGCAGAGTAGTTGGATTGACCGAACTGGCCTTTTTGGGCATTGATAGACGATATATTAACCACTCTCCCCCAGCCTTTTTCCAGCATAGGATTGATAACCAAGCGAGTCATGTGGAACATACTGTCCAAGTTGGCCGACAGCACTTGACTCCATTGTTCCCAGGTCATTTTACGGAAG
>DPHD01000083.1:2044-2866 GCA_003523085.1 Oceanospirillaceae bacterium
TTATTGACTAAAATATCAATACTGCCACCGGCTAACTCGGCACTTTGTCGAACACACTCTGCGCACGATTCACTATTGGTGACGTCACCATAGGACACCAAAATGTCATAACCGTCCTGTTTTTGCCGGGCTTGCCACGCTTTTGCTTTATCATGATTACCGCCCGAATTATACCCGGCCACTACCTTGACGCCGGTGTCCGCTAGGGCCCGACAAATCGCAGTTCCAATACCACCGGTGCCGCCCGTAACTAATGCAATAGGTTGTTTCATATAGACTATCCTTGTTTTATTATATTTTTTAACAGATTAAATTCTTACTTTTACATAGCGCCCTGGTGCGTCCTCAATGGCGGGATGAGTGGCGCATTTACCGGGCTTGGGAGAAGTGATTTTTTTGCCTGACATGGGCGCCATCCAAGCATTCCAATCTGGCCACCAAGAACCGTCTTTCTTCGTTGCCCCTGCAAGCCACTGCTCAGCGTTGGGGGCCAATTGATCATTGACCCAGTGCGGATATTTGCCACCCTCGACGGGGTTGATAACGCCGGCAAGATGGCCAGAACCCGCAAGCACAAACCGACTTGGGCCTGAGACAAGCTCGGTACCCAAATAAGAACCTTGCCATGGCACAATATGGTCGCCAACGGTAGACAAGAAATAGCAAGGCACATCGATTTTACTCAAATCAAGTGGCACATTATCAACCACCACCGCACCGGGTTCGCGTAATTTATTGTTAATATAGGTGTTACGAATGTACTCTTTGAAGGCCGCGGCAGGGAGGTTGGTAGAGTCGCCGTTCCAATATAAAATATCAAAG
>DPHD01000083.1:3010-4135 GCA_003523085.1 Oceanospirillaceae bacterium
GTTCCAATATAAAATATCAAAGGCGGTAGGGTCTTTGCCCTTGAGGTAGTTATTAATAAAATAGGACCAGAAGAGGTTATTTTCTCGTAATAAACTAAAGCTCATGCCCAATATACGGCCATCTAAGATGCCTTTTTGGTCGGCATTTTTTTCCACCAAAGTCGCCATTTGTTCCGACAAATAATTACCCACTTCACCTGGATCAGAAAAATCCAACAATGAGGTGAGGAAGGTCAAGCTGTTAATACGATCATCGCCCTGACTCTTTAAATAAGCTGCAGCTGCGGCCAAGGTAGTACCGCCGATACACCAACCAACCATATTAACTTTGTCGGCACCGGTGATGGCTTGAACTTGGTCTAACGCTGCGATGGGGCCTTCGAGCATATAGTTACCAAAATCTTTGGCGGCAAGTGATGCGTCCGGATTGACCCAAGAAATCATAAATACTGAATAACCTTGCTCAAGTAACCAGCGCGGCATGGATTTTTTCTGATCCAAATCAAGAATGTAATATTTGTTAATAAATGGCGGGGTAATCAAGATGGGGCGTTCATATACTTTTTTATTGGCCTTAGGTTTGTAGTGGATAAGCTGCATCAATTGGTTTTCAAACACCACTGAACCGGGGGTGGTGGCTAGGTCCTCACCTAAAGTGAAGGCATCGGGGTCTGTTTGTGTGATTTTGAGCGCTTCCGCGGGGCTTTGTTCCAAATCTCGCATAAAGTTCTTCGCTCCACGCACCAAACTTTCGCCCTTCGTGTCGAGTATTTCTTGACACACTTCAGGGTTAGTAAAAAGGTTATTGGTCGGAGCGACCGAACTGAGGTATTGGCGCGTATAAAATTTGGCTTGCTCGGCGTCTCTGGGGTCTTCAAATTCAATGTTCTCAACCATGCTATTGAGCATTTTTGAATTGAGTAGATAGGCCTGCTTGAGGTAACCGTACATGGGATTATCGGCCCATTGCGAGGCACCAAAGCGACGGTCCTTAGGTTCTTCTTGTATGACTGGCTCTATGGCTTGTTGAGCAAACATAGCCTTAGCTGCATTTTGCCAAAGCGCTGACTGCTGCTCCATAAATTGAAGCTGATTTGCCACCAATTTAGCGCCATCCACTTGCAC
>DPHD01000083.1:4303-4659 GCA_003523085.1 Oceanospirillaceae bacterium
TTTGGATAACATCGCGCTAATTTGTTGTGGATCAGCGACCGGTGCAAAAGCGCCACCGTTATTATCCAAATTGCGTTTTAATGCTTCCTGCATCATCGAATTAAACACTTCTGAAAACTGCTCAACGTATTGTAAAACAGATGATTCGTCCTGCGTATCCATTAAAGCTCCATAGCGAGATCACCTAAACCTGCGCATCAAATGAGCGGCTTAGGTTAATAATCAGCGGGGGTTTGGAGAACGTAAATCATATTTCCCTGCTTGATTTAATTAGCGTATTCCTTTTTCTCCATCTAACACAGATTTGCATAGACGCACCAACACCACAACTAGACAAAAGTCGACCTCAGCATGTG
>DPHD01000083.1:4802-5065 GCA_003523085.1 Oceanospirillaceae bacterium
GACAAAAGTCGACCTCAGCATGTGCATCTAGATACCTTTTTCTAGTCTCAATGCCGGCCATTAATCGACATTTTTAACCAAATTACTGCATAGCAACATGACAATAAATTATATAGCCTATGGACATAAACCCCACATTTTCACCAATATCATTCCAATAGCGTCACAAATAGGGTCCATTTCTTACATATGACGATGCCACTATAGAGATTAATGTTGCAAAGCAGCATCTAGTGCTTGCAAACACCTAAGCTTCCAGCATA
>DPHD01000083.1:5235-5399 GCA_003523085.1 Oceanospirillaceae bacterium
AGTGTGTGTGAGACCACAAGCTTAGGCCAATGGCCCCAGCCTCAAGTGAGCAAATGAATATAATAATGACAACAAGCAACCGCTAAAGAGAACCACATGCAATATCAAGCTTTTGATTTCTTAACCCGTAGCAACGAACAATTTAGCCGCTGGTGCGCCATAGG
>DPHD01000083.1:5588-6557 GCA_003523085.1 Oceanospirillaceae bacterium
GCCAACCCTTGGGCCAATAGTTGGCTTGGCAAAGCCACTGCTGCAAGTTTTGAAACGGCTCACCGACAGACTAAACGTTACGCCAAACAGAGTTTTGGCATTAGCTCCACTCAAATCAACGGCACCGAAGTAGCCATTCGTGAACACTTAGTCAGCACCAAACCTTTTTGTAGCCTGGTCAATTTTAAGCGTGATACCAACAACACCAAACTACGTGCCAGCATCAACAAACAGCCTAAAGTATTAATCGTTGCAGCTTTGTCTGGCCACTTTGCCACATTATTGAAAGACACGGTCAGCAACTTGATTGCCGACCATGACGTCTACATCACCGATTGGACTGACGCCCGGGAAGTGCCTTTGACTGAGGGCGATTTTGGTTTTGAAACCTATGTATCTTACTTAGTTGATTTTATGCACGAGCTAGGGCCAAACAGCCACATTGTAGCCGTGTGCCAGCCCACCGTGCAGTCGTTGATTGCCACGGCTGTCATGGCTCAAGCAAATGATCCCTGCACCCCTAAAAGCCTCACCTTAATGGCAGGACCAATTGACACCCGGGTCAACCCCAACAAAGTTAACGAATACGCAGCTCAAAACGGCATCGATTTTTTTAAGAAAAACGTTATCATGACGGTGCCCCATGGTTACCCTGGACAAGGTCGAAAAGTGTACCCAGGGTTTTTACAACTCAGTTCATTTTTATCAATGAACCTGTCCAGCCATACCAAGAAACACATGAACTTCTTCTCAGACCTAGTGGCGGGTAACGAAGTAGCCGCCCAGCGCCACCGTCACTTTTATGACGAATATATGGCGGTGCTCGATATGACCGAGTCATTCTATTTAGAAACCTTGGAAAGTGTATTCATTGACCATCACCTGCCCCAAGGCAAAGTGAGCTACAAAGGTCAAAAAGTAGACTTAGGCGCCATCAATAACACCGCGCTGTATACCATAGAAGGCGGC
>DPHD01000083.1:6730-6870 GCA_003523085.1 Oceanospirillaceae bacterium
ATTTGCTCAGTTGGCCAAACCCAAGCAGCCCATGCTTTATGCACCAACCTGTCAGACAACAAACAGCAATACGACTTATACCCAGAAGTAGGCCACTATGGCATATTTAGTGGTTCTAAATTCCGTAAAGACATTGCCCC
>DPHD01000083.1:7040-7899 GCA_003523085.1 Oceanospirillaceae bacterium
AAACTAGGCCAGTTTATTGCCCAACACCATTAAAGCAGTCGCACACCGAAACTTAGCCATAGCACCACGCTGTGGCTAAGTTGGGTCACCTTAGCGGGCAGTCCAGGCGCCATCAATGACCATGCTTTGGGCCGTCACGTTACGGGCGACATCACTCACCAAATAATCCACCGAACCACAAATTTCTGCCACTGAAATAAAGCTCTTTTTAGGCATGGGTTCAAGCATAATGTTATTGATTACATCCTCTTCAGATATACCGTGACGCTTCGCTTGATCGGCTATTTGCTTATCAACAAGCGGGGTTTTTACATAGGCAGGGCAAATGGTATTAATAGTAATATCCTGAGACGCAGTTTCCAACGCAACCACTTTAGAAAACCCTAACAAACCGTGTTTAGCCGCGACATAAGCACTCTTAAAAGGTGACCCCACCAACGCGTGTATAGAGCCAATGTTAATGATTCGGCCATAATTGTGGCTGCGCATCAATGGTAAAAACCCTCGTGTGAGCATGGCAGGACCTACCAATAACACATCATTTACTAAGCGCCACTTGTCCGCCGAAAAATCTTCTATGGCGGCCACATGTTGTATACCGGCGTTATTGATGAGTAAATCCAAACGCCCATCTGCTGCTTGGATGGTTGCCACGGCAGCATCTATTTGATCTTGTTGGGTCACATCTAGCTGCAGCGCATGGCTGTTGATTTGAAGGGCAGCCACTTGCGCCGCTTGCAGTTGTATATCTGATACCCAGACTTTATAACCTTGCTCGGCCAAGTGTGTGCTTATCGCCAAACCGATGCCACTGGCACCCCCAGTGATTAAGGCATTTTTTTGTTGTTCTAGCATCATT
>DPHD01000083.1:8080-8736 GCA_003523085.1 Oceanospirillaceae bacterium
AAAAAAGCCCCTGTGACTTAAACCATCATCAGGGGCTATAGAACATCGATTTAGAGTAGATTACGCTCTAGTCGCTTGGCTCTAATTATTTTTTTGCGCTGGCGTTAACGCCCGCTTCCTGCATAGCCGTTTGAACAACTTCGCCGGCTTTAGCCTGGGCGACAGAAATCACTTCGTATGCATCTTTTGCTGCTGCAACAACTTGCGCCTGAACACCTTCAGCATAAGTTTTTTGAGCGGCCGCCAGGCTGTTAACGTCCTTATTATCAGCAACGCTAGATGAGAAAGACATCGATGCAGTCATTAGGTTAGAAAACAACGCTTGTTGCTGACCAACTAGTAGCTCAAGGGCTTTGGCATTGGCCGCTGCAAGTTCGGTAACAGGTTGCATTGCTTTTTGTAATTGCTCGTTCATTTGATCGATCATGATTTGGCTCCAAAAATGGTTAATGTGGTGGTTATTTAGCAGTTTTTGCAGCAGGCTTAGCAGCAACTGGCGCAGTTTTGGCTACAGGTGCAGTAGCGGCCACCTGTGCAACAGCACTGGTGAATATTTCGCTAGCTTGCGTTTGCGCACTAGTCAGTACCGAATAGGTGTCTTGAGCAGCGGCTGCCATTTTGCCTTGTACGCCTTCAACGTAAGCCTTCTGGCCGTC
>DPHD01000083.1:8905-9233 GCA_003523085.1 Oceanospirillaceae bacterium
ATTAAAAGATTAGCGTCTGATTGACCAGACAAGCTTCCAGCAAACGCCATACCATCATTAACCATGGTGCTCATGAATGTGTTTTGCTGTTGAGCAAGTTGCTCAAACATCTTGTTGCTGACCGCCATAAGATCAGTCATAGGCTTCATTGAATTTTGCATTTGCGTGGCGAATTGTTCAAACATAGTCGTGCTCCAAAAAAGTAAATATAGCCGTCAGCCAAGGCCCTAATGGCACCTTTTTGCTGCAATGCAGCACGACTTTTTTTTAGTTTATCGGGTCCGACGAATAAGGTCAAGATATTTTTTGCTGCACTGCAACAAAAACA
>DPHD01000083.1:9398-9735 GCA_003523085.1 Oceanospirillaceae bacterium
TGATGACCATACTAACGATAAGCCAAAGCTAAGCCTTATCGTCTGGGGTAGGCTTTTGAGAAGTAGAATTAGTCGGCGGCCAAACACCCATATTGCCTTGCATCATCTTGCTGAGCATATTCATTGGGTTGGCATCCATCATATTCTTCATCACGCCTTGCACGGCATCTTGTTGATCCAGAAAGCTGGCCATGCTTTGTTCTAGATATTGACGCACAAACAGCTGCATGTCACCGCCATAAAAACGAATCAGTTGCTTGAGCAACGCATTGGTTAACAGCGACTGCTGATCATTGGTTTCCGACTCACTAATAATCTGTAGTAAGATCATTTTTGT
>DPHD01000083.1:10038-10211 GCA_003523085.1 Oceanospirillaceae bacterium
TCAAGGGACAAGTCTCAAATAGCGTTGGTGGATCCGAACGCATTAAACCTTCGGTTAAGCCATTATATCAGGTCACACTAGCAGGATCTTATTTATCACCACTACAACAATTGGCTAAGGCTTTTTGTTAGTGCGCTCGCAGCGTTACTTTCTAGCTTATGACAACCCGCACT
>DPHD01000083.1:10432-25660 GCA_003523085.1 Oceanospirillaceae bacterium
TTAATACCAAAGGTCCAGCGGTTAATAAGTTGCTCTGGTTTGGCCGTGGCTAGCAGTGGGTGGCTGGTGTCTAAGGTGATGAAGTCGGCACGCGCTCCCACATCTAAGCCTGTTTTAATGTTGCACGCGGCGTTGCCGCCACTGACGCTGGCTTGGTAGATAAAGTCACCTACACTCGGTTGCTCGCCACTATACACACGGTTGCGTTGTTGATCACGCAAGCGTTGACCGTATTCTAACAAACGTAACTCTTCTGCCACCGAAACACACACGTGACTGTCGGAACCGATGCCTAAACGGCCCCCTTGAGCCACTAAGTCGGTAATGGGGAAAATGCCATCGCCTAAGTTGGCTTCGGTGCTTGGGCACAAACCCACTACGGCTTGGCTTTTGGCAATGGTCTGTACTTCTTGCTCATTCACATGGGTGGCGTGAATCAAACACCAGCGGGCATCAAAACCTACTTCGTTAGCCAACCATTCAACTGGGCGCTGGCCACTCCATGCCACACAGTCATTCACTTCTTTCATTTGCTCGGCAATATGAATATGCACTGGCCAGTCTTGTGGCAAGCTGGTTAAGGCCGTCTGCATTTGCGATTTAGTAACGGCACGTAGCGAATGGAAACACAGGCCTTGATTATGAGTCAGGGCATTCATGTTTTGGCTCAATTGCTCTTGCAAACGTAAGTAGGCATCGAGGTCATGAATAAAACGAGCCTGGCCTGGGTTGGGCGCTTGGCCACCAAAACCCGAATGACTATAGAGTACCGGCAATAAGGTTTGGCCTATACCCGCATCGACTGCGGCCTGGCGCACTTGCAAAGCCATTTCTGCTGGGTTGTCGTAGGCTTGACCACTTTGTTGATGGTGTAGATAATGAAATTCAGCCACTTGGGTGTAACCGGCCTTAAGCATCTCTATATAGAGATAGGTGGCAATTTTCCCCACTTGCTCGGGGTTAAGTTTAGCCACTAGGCCATACATAAGGTCGCGCCAGCTCCAAAAACTGTCTTTTGGGTCTAAACAAACTTCTGCCAGACCCGCCATCGCTCTTTGAAATGCATGTGAGTGAAGGTTAACCATGCCAGGCAACACTGGGCCTTTAAGTTCTATGCAGCCGTCGCTGGTTTGATTGCTTGTAATCTGAGCAATGACACCATCAATAACGTGGATGTTAACGTTCTCTTCCCAAACGGAAGCGATGAGTGCCTGTTTGGCAAAATAGGTTTGATTCATAATGGTGCGCTCGCATAGCTTATATTTTCAACTTGTATAGACAATACGCGAATTGGCATAGTCAAGTCAAGTCGGTATACTCAATACACGCCCTATCAGCAATTACGGCCAAACCATTAGGAATCCATGTGAACTCTTCTTTAGCTGTGACCACCCAAAGCTTGTTAAATGCCCTGCTTGGTGCTTTACCTAACACCAACGCACCCATCTATGCTCGTCTAAAGAGCGCCATTACCGACAACATTAATAACGGCATTTGGGTAGCAGAACAGCGTCTGCCGTCTGAGGCCGAAATGGTGCAAGCATTAGGCGTTAGCCGCATGACAGTGAACCGTGCCCTGCGCGAACTCACAGCCACTGGGGTATTACATCGCCAGCAAGGTGTAGGCACCTTTGTTGCTTCTAAAAAGGCCCATTCGGCCCTATTTGAAGTGCATGACATAGCTCAAGAAATTGCTGACCGCGGACATACTCATAAAGTTGAAATTGTTATATTACAAGAAGTTAAGGCCAGTACCGACCAAGCGCTACGGCTTGGCATACGCACCGGTGAGACCATTTTCAAGTCGGAACTTATTCATTTCGAAAACAACCAACCCATTCAGTTAGAAGAACGCATTGTGAATGCCAGCCTGGCACCAGATTACAGTAAACAAGATTTCACCCAACTCACGCCGTACGCCTACTTAAATCGTGTAGCCCCCATTACTGAAGGCGAACATTTAGTTGAAGCCGTTACGACCAACACATACGAAGCCAACAAGCTCGCCATTGATAAACACCAAGCCTGCCTACAAATTAGACGCCGCACTTGGTCTAACCAACAAATTGTGACCAGCGCACGGCTACTATCTCCTGGACACCTATTCCATCTATTTGGTCATTTTGGCAGGCCTTAGGCACATTTTTTGAGCCAGAACAGGCTTGCTTCCACTCCAAAATAGGCGTATCTTACTTGCTTGTATATACATGTAAGCTAGATATTTCTTGGAGACAGCCATGTTAAGCCCTGCAGAACTCACCGCTCGCCGCACCCGTGTTGGCACTATTACCGCCCCTAGGGGAACGACAATCAGCACCAAAAGCTGGATGACCGAAGCGCCGTTACGTATGCTCATGAACAACCTCGACCCTGAAGTTGCAGAAAACCCCAATGAGCTTGTGGTTTATGGTGGCATTGGCCGAGCCGCACGCGATTGGGAAAGTTATGATCAAATAGTGGCATCCTTAACAGACCTTGAAGAAGACGAAACCTTGTTAGTACAGTCGGGCAAACCCGTGGGCGTATTCAAAACCCACAGCCATGCACCGCGTGTGCTCATAGCCAACTCTAACCTTGTGCCCCACTGGGCTACGTGGGATCACTTTAACGAGCTAGATGCAAAAGGCTTGGCCATGTACGGCCAAATGACTGCCGGTAGCTGGATCTATATTGGTAGCCAAGGCATAGTGCAGGGCACCTACGAAACCTTTGTTGAAGCCGGTCGCCAACATTTTGGTGGTAGCCTCAAAGGGCGCTGGATTTTAACCGCAGGTTTAGGCGGCATGGGTGGCGCTCAACCTTTGGCAGCGAGCCTAGCAGGTGCCTGTTCACTCAACATTGAATGCCAACAAAGCCGTATCGACTTCCGTTTACAAACCCGTTACTTAGACGAACAAGCAGACAACATCGACGACGCCCTTGCGCGCATTGCACACTACACCAAAACCGGCGAAGCTAAATCCATTGGTTTATTTGGCAACGCCGCAGACATATTGCCAGAACTGGTTAAACGCGGCGTAAAACCGGACCTAGTCACAGACCAAACCTCGGCTCACGATCCACTTAATGGCTACCTACCCCAAGGTATGGATTGGGACACCTACCGCGAGCAGGCTGCGTCTAACCCGGCAGCTACAACGGCTGCGGCCAAAGCCTCCATGGCAGTTCACGTGCGCGCCATGCTGGCGTTCCACCAGCAAGGTATTGCCACCGTAGACTACGGCAACAACATACGCCAAGTCGCACTGGAAGAAGGCGTCACTAATGCCTTTGATTTTCCAGGTTTTGTGCCTGCCTACATTCGTCCACTGTTTTGTCGTGGCGTGGGGCCGTTCCGTTGGGTGGCTTTGTCTGGCGACAAAGAAGATATTTACCGTACCGATGCCAAGGTAAAAGAACTAATCCCAGACGACGCCCATTTGCACAATTGGCTCGACATGGCTCGCGCGCGCATTCAGTTTCAAGGGCTGCCGGCACGTATTTGCTGGGTGGGCCTCGGCCAGCGCGCCAAGTTAGGCTTAGCCTTTAACGAAATGGTGCGTAGTGGCGAACTCAAAGCGCCTATCGTTATTGGCCGCGACCATCTGGACTCTGGCTCTGTGGCTAGCCCCAACCGTGAAACTGAAGGCATGCGCGATGGTTCCGATGCTGTATCCGACTGGCCATTACTTAACGCCATGCTCAATACCGCCTCTGGCGCTACTTGGGTATCGTTACACCACGGCGGCGGTGTGGGCATGGGTTTCTCGCAACATTCGGGTATGGTGATTGTTTGTGACGGCAGCGATGAAGCCGCCGAACGTATTGCCCGCGTATTACATAACGATCCGGCCACCGGCGTCATGCGCCATGCAGACGCCGGCTACGACATTGCCATTAATTGCGCCAAAGAGCAGGGTTTGAACCTGCCTATGATCAACAACTAGACTAATAAATAGATCAATCGAGACACCCTATGTATACATTTGAAATCCAACCCGGCCAGATTACCTTAAACCAATTGCGCCAGGTGGCACGTAACAAGGTTCATGTAAGCCTTGCCGCTAGCGCCGCGCCCGCCATTAACAAAAGCCAAGCCTTGGTCAACCAAATGATCGCCGAAGACCGTACCGTATACGGCATAAACACCGGTTTTGGTTTGTTGGCCAATACCCGCATAGAAGTTGAAGACTTAGAAGAGCTGCAACGCTCTATTGTGTTATCACATGCCGCAGGCATTGGTAAATTTATGGAAGATGCCACCGTGCGGTTGATGATGGTACTTAAAGTAAACAGCTTATCCCGTGGCTTTTCTGGCATTCGATTAAGTGTTATCGAAGCATTGATGACTTTGATTAACTCGGAGGTTTTTCCTTGTATCCCAGAAAAAGGCTCCGTTGGCGCATCGGGTGATTTAGCGCCACTAGCACACATGAGCGCGGTTTTATTAGGTGAAGGACAAGCCCGCTATCGAGGCGAAATCATCTCTGGTCAAGCCGCCCTTAAAATAGCAGGTTTAGATCCCATTACTTTGGCACCCAAAGAAGGCCTTGCACTATTAAATGGCACACAAGCCTCTACAGCATTTGCCCTACAAGGGCTGTTTCATGCGGAAGACCTGTGGGCATCAGCAACGGTTTGCGGCGCATTGTCTGTGGAAGCTGCACTGGGCAGCCGCAGCCCGTTTGATGCTCGCATCCATGAAGTACGCGGTCATCCAGGTCAAATAGACGCCGCTGCTGCTTATCGTCACTTATTGACCGATACCAGTGAAATAGGCGCCTCCCATGATGGCTGCCACAAGGTACAAGACCCTTATTCATTACGTTGTCAGCCTCAGGTTATGGGTGCCTGTTTAGACCAAATTCGCCATGCATCAAAGGTGCTCGCCATCGAGTCTAATGCGGTGTCAGATAATCCGCTGGTATTTGCCGACCAAGGCGATATTATTTCTGGCGGTAATTTCCATGCCGAACCTGTCGCTATGGTGGCAGATAACCTTGCTATCGCCATTGCTGAGATAGGCAGCCTTTCTGAGCGTCGCATGGCCCTGCTCATTGACTCTGCATTAAGCCAGTTGCCACCCTTTTTGGTGAACAATGGGGGCGTCAATTCTGGCTTTATGATTGCACAGGTAACCGCAGCGGCTTTAGCCAGCGAAAACAAAACCTTTGCCCACCCAGCTAGCGTAGACAGTTTGCCCACCTCAGCCAATCAAGAAGATCATGTATCCATGGCTACCTTTGCGGCACGACGTTTGCGTGACATGAGCGAAAACACGCGGGGCATTTTAGCGGTAGAATTATTGTCTGCGGTTCAGGGATTAGATTTCCGCACAGGCCTGCTTTCTAGCCCTTTACTAGAGCAGGCCCGATCGGGTTTACGAGCTCAAGTGGCGTTTTACGACAAAGATCGTTATTTTGCCACGGACATCGCCAGTGCCAACGACTTGTTGGCCACAGCTTGTCATAATGACATGATGCCCGCCCAAACCTTACCCAGCTTAGGCTAGTGCAGCACACGCTTTAAATCAGGAGTTAATATGGCACGGGCATCATTTGAACAGGTTTATCATGGCTTCCACGCGGCCACTATGGCTGCTACTGACGAGACAGGTAGCCATGGCTATGGCATTATCGAAGACGCCGCTATGGCTGTGGCCAAAGGCAAAATTGCTTGGATAGGTAAAGCTATTGATCTGCCAGACCATGATGTACCCACAACCCACTTAGGTGGTGGCTGGGTGACGCCAGGCCTGATTGATTGCCACACTCACCTGGTATTTGGCGGTGACCGTGCCGCCGAATATGAAATGCGTTTGCAAGGTGCTAGTTACGAAGCCATAGCCAAAGCAGGCGGCGGCATTGTGTCTACCGTTACCGACACTCGCAAGGCCAGCGAAAGCGAACTATTAACCAGTGCCAAAAAACGCCTACGGGCCTTAATGGCCGATGGTGTCACCTGTGTCGAAGTAAAATCGGGGTATGGTTTAGACCTAGCCACAGAAGAAAAAATGTTACGTGTGGCCCGCCAATTGGGCCAACAACTGCCAGTTACGGTGCGCACAAGCTGCTTAGCCGCCCACGCGTTGCCGCCCGAATACCAAGGCCGTTCAGACGCCTATATTGACCTGGTGTGTGATGAAATTATTCCCGCCATTGCGGCAGCCGGTTTAGCCGATGCGGTGGACGGATTTTGTGAAGGCATTGCTTTTTCGGTAGCGCAAATTGAGCGGGTATTTAAAACGGCCCACACCTACAAGCTACCGATAAAGTTACATGCGGAACAGCTTTCCGACTTAGGTGGGTCTGGCCTTGCCGCCAAATACCACGCCTTGTCGAGCGATCATTTAGAGTACTTAAACGACCAAGACGCCCAAGCGATGGCCGACGCAGGCACCGTGGCGGTAATTTTGCCCGGCGCATTCTTCTGCCTCAAAGAAACTAAGCTGCCGCCCATAAAGAAGTTACGTGAGTTAGGTGTACCAATGGCCGTGGCTAGCGACGCCAACCCCGGTTCCGCACCCGTGCTGTCATTACGCTTAATGATGAGCATGGCCTGTACCTTATTTGGTTTAACACCATTAGAAGCCCTGCAAGGGGTGACTTGCCACGGTGCACAAGCCTTGGGTTTAGGCCAAAGCCATGGCCAATTAAAGCCAGGTTATGCCGCCGACTTTGTCTGTTGGGACATCGAGAAACCCGCTGAACTGAGTTATTGGTTAGGCGGCCAACTCATAAAACACCGCGCCGTGGCGGGACAACTGACATGACGCCCCACATTTATACACCCAATGACTATATCACCATGCCATGGCGTAATGGTTTAGGTTCCACCATTGAGTTGCTCAAACATCAGCCCCATGAGGCGTTTATGTGGCGCTTGAGCATGGCCGACGTAAGCCAAGATGGTGCCTTCTCAGACTTTTCTGGTTACGATCGGTGTTTGATTTTAGAGCGTGGTGATGGCCTCACCTTAAGCGACCATCAGGGCCAACATTGGCATCTGCAACAGCCATTAGATGCAGCCTATTTTAAGGGCGAAGATTTGATTAATGCGCGCCTAGATAACGGCCCCATACGCGACTTTAACATTATGACTAGGCGTGCCGACTGCACCGCCAAAGTAGTCACAAGCCAACAACAAAACCAACAAAAAATCGCCTTGCAGGGGGACTTGTTTTTGCTCTTTAATGTACAAGGCAAGGCTGCTTTTAAACTCGACAATCACCCAGAGCAAGAGCTAGCTGAACAGCATTTAATGCAGCTATCCCCCCACTCAAATAGCAGTTGTTACTGCTCTGGCAAGGCCTGGGTAGGCATACTCATCACCTACCTCTAGCCGGCACTATTCACTAGCCACCATAAACGCTGAAGCCAAACCACTTGTGGCTTATTTTGTCATAGATGCCATTCACAAGAATGGCACGTATGGCCTGAGTTAATCCCCCCGAAATATCCAGGTTATTAATGGGGGGATTACCGTATAGCCTGGGTACCTTGGCACGAGCGTGTTATACATTAGCTTGTTTTGACCTCAGGCTTTATCGTCTCCGATCAAAACCAGAGGCCTCTATATTTCAAGTGGCTACAATCAGATGTGGCATTAATTTTGCCAAATAAATTGACCAGACCTATTCTAAGGCGGTTTTTTTTGCGTCTTGTTTTTGTGGTTATCTAGGGTAGTTTTCTTGGCGCCACTCGCACTTTCTAAATTTTGCTCCTCGGAAGAAATTTGAAGATTTCGTTTTCTCATCTGCTCAGCATGCTGCAAATGTGAGATTCTTATCATTGAATATAGGGCAGATCTTATCATTGAAACCCCGCCATTAGTTAAGTTAGAAATGAAACAACCCTGTTCCAGCCACGATGAACCTAAGCGATAATATTATGCTCTGGACCAAACGGAAAATGAGTGATATTTTCGGCACCATCTTCAGTAACAATCAAGATGTCATGCTCACGGTAACCACCAGCACCTTCCGTGCCCTCGGGTAAAGTAATCATAGGTTCGATAGACACAACCATACCTGGTTGCAACACCGTTTCAACATCTTCCCTCAGCTCCAATCCCGCTTCACGACCATAGTAGTGGGACAGTGAACCAAACGAGTGACCATAACCAAAAGTGCGGTACTGCAGTAAATCGTGTTCTATAAACACTTCATTTAGCTCTGCAGCAATGGTGCTACATACAGCTCCAGGTTTGATTAGAGACAGGCCTTTACGGTGAACTTGGCAGTTAACTTCCCACAGTTGCAACTCACGTTTAGTCACTGAATGGTAAAATGCAGTGCGCTCCAGTGCCTGGTAATAACCCGAAACCATTGAAAAACAGTTAAGGCTCAAAATATCGCCCTTTTGAATGCGGCGCGTTGTTACAGGGTTGTGCGCGCCATCCGTATTGATGCCTGACTGAAACCAAGTCCAAGTGTCCATAAGCTCTGTATGTGGATAGGTATTGGCGATAGCCCGCACCATGGCTTGTGTGGAATGCAAAGCAACTTCGTATTCTGGCACGCCTTCCGCAATGGCTTCGACACATGCCGCACCACCGATATCAGAAATCCGCGCGCCTTGGCGAATCAATGCCAATTCTTCGGCAGATTTAATCATACGCAGCTGCATCGTAGGGATGCCAATATCGACAAATTCCACATCTGGCAAGGCTTCTGTTAGCTTCTGCCTACGCTCCAAAGTAAGGTGGTCATATTCAATACCCACTCGAGCTTTGCTGGGTATTAACTTTTGTAAAGCACGAAAATAATTGTCCTGCTGCCAATCTGTATAAACAATGTTGTCAGCAAAACTTTGCCGCCACGGCTGGCCACCGTCAATATTTGCACTGACAGTAGTATGTGCATCATGGGTAACTACCAAGCCATAAGGTCGGCCAAAAGAGCAATAAACAAAATCGGCGTAATAATTGATGTTATGGATGGAAGTAAACAAAGCGACATCCACATTAGCTAAGCTCATGCAGTCACGTAACTTCTTGACGCGACTTTCCATTTCGGCGACAGAAAAGGTTGGTTGATCCTTTACGCCGTTTTCAAAATTAATCGTTTGAGGTCTAACTATTCTATTCATAATATTCCTTTTAACTCCACATGCTGTTAGGTCGGAAGACCGCGGTGGTCGACCATCAGTTAATGATTGTTGCGTACTAGGCAATACACATCTGTAGCCGCAAAGTACAATGGGTACTGGTGGCCTTGCTGCAGTTTTAAGTTGGCAATATCCCGTTGCTGTTTTTGAACCTTGAGTTCTTGGCCATTGCCAAGCTCAAAATATAAGGTAACAACAGAACCCGTGAATTCTTCACCAACAAAAGCGGCCATGATGCGATTTTCACTATGACCTTCCTGTTCTTGAATGGCGATTAGATCGGCACCTATAATCAAGTCCAAGATTGCCCCTGGTGTTTTTGCTGCTGCTGGGATTTGGTCTACTAGAATCTCCTCCACCGATGACTGGCAACGCCACTGATCACCTTCCTGTCTTAGTACACTGGCCTCTATAATATTATTAGTACCCACAAATTCGGCTACAAAGCGGCTACACGGTTGTCGGTAAATTTCGTGAGCCGTACCAACCTGCTCTACATAACCTTCACTCATAATGACAATACGATCTGCCATCGCAAAGGCCTCAGAGTGACTGTGAGTTACATAGATAAAAGTGATTCCCAATTCCTTTTGCAAGCGAGTCAAAACAGACTGCATGCGCACAACCAGACTTGCGTCTAAAGCACTTAGTGGTTCGTCTAGTAACAGCACTGGGGGTTCTGTTACTAGGGCACGAGCCAAAGCCACGCGCTGGCGTTGACCACCTGAAAGTTGATCGATACTTCGATCAGCAAATTGGTCTATTTCTAGGCGTGTTAACCATTTCAGCGCGCGCTCTGCCCGTTCGGCTTTGGAAACTTTACGCATCTTTAGGCCAAATTCAACATTTTCTTGCACACTCAAGAATGGAAATAATGCCAAAGATTGCCATACTAGGGGGGTTTCCCTTTCATGAGCCTTTAGTTCATTCATACGCTGATTATTGAGGCGGATTTCACCTTCACTTGGTGTTTCCAAACCTGCGAGCATTCGTAGTGTAGTCGTTTTACCACAACCACTGGAGCCCATAATAGCGATGAATTCGCCCGCGTTAATTTCAAGGTTAAGTGGTTTAACTGCCAATTGATTACCAAAACGTTTGGTAACATTTTCCAATACGACTTGTGGTTGCTGCATTGATAGTACTCCTAAGACTGACCTGTGGCAGGCTTTTTAAAGGTGAAGAATAGTTGCGCCACAATAACCAGAGTCATGGTAGTAGCAAATACAAAAGAACCGATGGCGTTGATCTGAGGGTCTACGTTGCCCTGCAAAATTTCCAATATAGTTACCGGAACCGTTTTGGTTAAACCCGATACGAACCAAGCAATAGCAAATTCATCAAAAGAGACCGCCATGGTTAGGCACAGCGCAGAAATTATAGCTGGCAAGGTGAAAGGAACCACCACATAGCGCATGGCAGCCCATTCATTAGCACCCAGATTCCAGGCTGACGATTCCAAATCCTGATCCATCTGTTGCAAACGCAGGCGAATGACCGCCATTGCAAAGGGTGCACAAAGCACCGTATGAGCAATAATGATGGACCAAACCTGTCCCGAGGCCCCAATGCGTGATAACCATGCCAGCATAGCCAAAGCCAAAATAAGCAGTGGGATAGTTGGTGGCAACAGCGCTAATGCCAAGTATGCGTTCTTAAAGCGGAAGTTATAGCGGTAATCCGTATAGGCAGTACAAAAACCAATAATAGTCGCTAATACAGAGGAGCTGATAGCCACAAAAACGCTATTCTTTATGGCTTGCCAAATATCCGGATTGTCGTAAACCTTGGCATACCACTTCCAGGTGAATTCACCCAGAGGTAATGAGGGGAACCGGTCCGAATTAAAGGAAAAAATAATACTGGTAACAATCGGCGCAAAAACAAATACAAAAACCAGCAGTACATAAGTCCGTAATCCCCACAGGCTGAATTTATCGCTCATGAGCTCACCTTCTTACTATATGCAAGCTTAATTGCGGTAAAGGCAACTACCATCAAGGTCACCATCATCGTCACAGCGATTACTGCAGCCCGAGGCCATTGTTGACCGGATTTAGTCGTATCAATTATGAGAATCGACAAGGTTGGTGGTTGGGAACCGCCCAAATAATAAGGGCTCACAAAATCACCAAAACTCAAAATAAAGCAAAACAGGGCGCCAACAATCAACCCCACTTTGGATGCAGGAATGATCACTTCAACGATAGTTCGCAGTGTTTTGGCTCCCAGATTATGGGCAGCTTCAATCAGGTTTTTATCTATATTAGCCATCGACAAAGTTTGCAATATTATGACCAGTGGTAAGGTCAGTGTCAGGTAACCAACCAGAGTGCCAAAGGTTGTGTTAAGCATAGTGAACGGACCAACCCCTACATAGCTTAACATCGCATTGACTATGCCACTTTCTGCTAGCAATACGTACCAAGAAAAGGTACGCACCAAATAACTGGTAAAAAACGGGATAATGAGAAAGAAAATAGCCCAACGACGGGTTGATTCAGACACTTTAAAAGCCAGCGCATAAGCGGCTGGAAAGGCAATGAGGGTAGCGCAAAAGGTTGCTAACGACGCAAGTCCAATGGATAAGCCAAAGCTACTCCAGAAATAGCCTTTAGAGAACATTTTCACCCAATTAACCAATTCAAAAGCCTCAACCATGCGGTAGTTTTTGACTAGAAAAAACGACATTGCAATCATGAATAGCAAAGGCGCAATAAAAAACACCAGCTGCCAAATGATTACAGGAAGACGCCAAGTAAGGGCATAAACATCCACCTTTAGCCTAGTCTGTTTAGGTGGGTTATATGTACGGTTCATAATATATGGAAGTAATCCTGTAAGTAGTGATTAATAGGAGGAGGGCAAAAAAATGCCCTCCTCCCAAATTCTTCGCTTATAACGATTAGGCGTTTTTATACTCTGACCAGAAGTCATTCCAATCTTCCAGGGTCTGCTGGCGTGGAATATCACGGTAATGAATACGTCCATCATTGATCAAAGTAACAGGGTTATTAGCTACACCTTGCACTTGACCAGTACGCTGGGCTTCCATCGGGTTGACTTTGCGTAATTCTGCTTGCCCCGCATTGGTGACACAAAAGGCTGGGTAAGCAGCCATTTCAGCTGAACGCACCTGTCCCTGAGGAGACAACATGTACTTAATAAATTCATTGGCTAGGTCGCCATGCTTAGAGCCCTTTCCAATACAATAAGACTCAGTCCACTGAATGCCGCCTTCTTTAGGCACCACTGAGGTAACCGGCGCACCATCCCTTTCCAAGACGCCAGTAATCCAGTCGCCAATACCACACAGGGCCAGCATTTCACCGGTCTTGAGGGAGTTGAAAGTACCGCCATAGTCAAAGAAACCACCCGCTTGCGAGCGCAACGACATAGTAGTAGCCTGCACCTTGGCCCAAGCATCAGCACTTAGATCAAAGGGTGACGAATTGCCATCGTAGAGGCTCATCATGCCCAAAGTGGGTAAGTGCCAATCAAAGTGGCCAACTTTGCCAGCAACCTTTTCATTCCAGTAACACGAATAGCTCATCGCTTCTTGTGCCGTCAGCACGTTGCGGTTATAGGCAACACCAAGATGACCAAATCGAACCATGGCAGAGTATAATTTTCCATCACGCCAGTGGCCGGGGAACTGCTTAAAATCGTCATGGATAAAGTCATCAATGGGGTAGTCACTTGGGTCCAATTGCTCAATATAATCAGCTTGATTTAACTGTTGCACAAACTCCCCGTCAGACAAAATTATGTCGTATGTGCCCGGTGGCGATTGGGCAATGAGCGCCAGCATGTTATCGCCGCCAGCATAATATTTAGGGCGGAATTTGACGTTGTGCACGGCTTCAAATTCAGCTACTACGTCTTGTTCACCATGGCCATACCATGCCAGCATATTAAGTTCGGTAGGGGATGCCATAGCTTTATTAGATGTAATAATCATCGGGAAAGCAGTGGCGGCAGCGATGCCGCCAGAGGATTGCATAAACCTACGTCGTGAAAGGCTAAGGGTTTCTATCTTTGTTTTCATTATTTTTCACCTCGGTTGAATTTGCGCTATTAACGCATTTAGTAAACGTCCACACCCACTAGGCCACGTCAGCACGACTCATGTGCAAAGTTGATCTGGACTGGAACTTTTCTGTGACGGCCTTCGCAATTCCACGTGTACAAACGTCAAATAACAAAAGTCCTTTTTCGGAACTAGCATCTTTGGCGGACGAAAGAGTACCCGAAGCTGGTGTGAGGTTTGTATCAACTGGAAACATGTCGTAAGGGGGAAATGTTGCTGGAGGGTGGTCAATCACCTTACTCATATCGACTAAATGAGGATACAGATGTAGCATCAAAGAAGTTTCTAGCACACCGCCATGTTCAATATCCCAACCTGTAAACCCTTTGGGATACAGTGTTTTAATAGTGGTATCTGTAACGAAATCCCAATAGGACAGAATCATGACTCTCATATCATGAATATCACCCCAACCAAGCTCGCGCAGCGCTAAATCGACACCTTCAACAATAAACATAGAGTTTTCATAATGGCCATTCATTAGCACCACCTGTCGTGCGCCATGACGGGCAAATTCCTTAATCACATCACGCACCGTTTGTGTGACGGTGGCGCCATCTAGACTAGTAGTACCAGGGAGGTGGTTACCTCCGCCTGACTGTTGCTGTGACTTATACCCATACGCAATGGGTGGCGCCACCAAAGCATTCTCAAGGAAATCACATGCTCCCGCAGCAATAGCTTGAGGAATTAGCACATCAGGATTCATAGACATGTGAGGGCCATGCTGTTCTAGGGCCCCCACAGGTAAGAAGATTACTGACTGGGGGGCAGTAATAATAGTTTGATAAGTCTTCCAGTCTAAGTCAGCTAAAGTAACCACTGCGTTCACCATATCGGTTTGTTATTATTTGAATGGCACCAAGTCTAGCCCCACTAAACGACGTAAATAAAATGAGTTTTTCCGGCATTAGACAACGAAAAAACTGTGGTATGAACTTTTACAATGATTTATTTGAGTGCTAAAGTGCTTGTAATTGCGACTTTCATGGAGTAAAGCCTTGGATTCCCCTATCACACTCAGACAATTACGCTACTTTGTAGCCACTGCCGAAACTGGCAAGATTCAACTGGCTGCAAAGAGAGTTCATATGAGCCCATCCGCGGTTGCTGATGCAATAAAAAACTTGGAAGATTTATTGAAGGTAAAGCTATTTGATCGACACCGCGCGGGGGTCAATCTTACCTACGATGGCCACCGGTTTTTGGACAACGCCAGATCGATATTAAGGCGTGTCAATGATTCGGTTTTTGCTTTTCAAAACGAAACCGAAAATATAGAAGGGAATATAAAAATTGGTGCCTCTGTAACCGTTATTAGCTACCTGCTAGCAGGCCCAATCAGTCAATTCGAACGTATTTATCCCAATATAAAAATCGAATTACGTGAGGATTCACGTCTCAACCTTGAACAACATTTAAGAGCTAATGACATTGATTTAGCTTTAATCATCACATCCAATCTGAGTACTCAGCAGGGCTTACAAGTACAAGGGCTATTTCGTTCACAACGCACTGTGTGGTGTGCCGAAAATCACCGTTTTGCAGAACTGTCAAAAGTGCCCATTAAAGAAATAGAGAAAGAAAATATCATCCAACTTTCTACAGATGAAGCCGAACCTAATATTATGCAAATCTGGCGACGCTATGGTTGTAAACCCAACATCCGTTTACGTACCCAATCAGTTGAAGCGATCCGTAGTTTTGTCGCGAGAGAACTTGGGGTCACTATCCTTTCAGAGCTACTTTATAGGCCGTGGTCAGTCGATGGAACAGGCATTCTGTCTCGTCCAGTTGATGAACCAATACCCACCATGAATTTAGGTATCGTTTTCTGTGACAACAGCCAACATCCAGCGCTTGCATGTTTCATTGATTTCTTAAAACATGAACTGCTTCGCAAAGATTATCCGTTACACCTAGAATAAGTAATAGAGCATTTAACCTATGCACGCAATTTTTGTGCTCACCATGGTCAGCTCTGGAACCGAAACCCACCCTAGCTAGAGAAACTTTGTGTCAACTATAATGAAAACTGTGCGCATTCTTCTT
>DPHD01000018.1 GCA_003523085.1 Oceanospirillaceae bacterium
TAGGGACAGGCGATGGTAACTGATTTCAGCCGCCTTGTCTTTGCATTGACACGGCTCTACAGAGGCGGCACTATCGCAACCTTAACGCGATTAAACGGATGTAACCCATGAGCACAGCCCTATTGTTGGCATTGATTCCCACCTTCTTTTTTGTGTCGGTAACGCCAGGTATGTGTATGACCTTATCCTTAACTTTGGGTATGACGGTGGGTATACGTCGTACGCTATGGATGATGCTCGGCGAGTTGTTTGGTGTGGGGTTGGTGGCAGTGCTGGTAGTCATTGGAGTCGCTGCTCTGATTGTGCAGTACCCGGAGTTGTTTGTGGTATTAAAGATTGCCGGCGGTGGCTATTTGCTGTACCTGGGTATTCAGCTGTGGCGTTCACGGGGCAAAATGGCCATTGACCTTAACGGTCGCCCTAAAGACACAGGCCGCTGGCAGTTAGCCAGCCAAGGTTTTATCACCGCGGTGGCCAACCCAAAAGGCTGGGCATTTTTTATTGCCCTGTTGCCGCCCTTTATTGACGCCACACAACCTTTGCCGACACAAATGGCTACACTGCTGAGTGTTATTTTGACCCTCGAAGCCTTGTCTCTTTTGGTTTATGCCTTAGGCGGTAAGAGCCTGAGTAAGGTATTGCAAAAAAGCGGTAACGTGCGCCTCATGAACCGTATTGCCGGTACTATGATGATCGGCGTGGCCGCTTGGTTGGCTTTGGGGTGAACATGCTGAACAGCGACGGCGTAGCTATTAAATTGCAAAAATGGCGCTGGTTAGCATTGTTGAGTGGGCTGGTTGTTGTATTAGCCAGCGTGAGTTACCTAGTGTCCTATCAAACCTTCATTCAAGCGGAGCAACAAAGGACCCAGGATCGAGCGAGTCATTTTCGCAGCCTTTTAGTCGGTGTGCTGAATCAGCATAAGCCGTTACTGAGTGTGCTAACAGAAGACCCTGGTGTTATTGGGGTGTTGTCTGGGGAGCCAGACATAAAAAATCAACTTAACCAACGTTTAGCGCGATATACCACGACTTCTGGCCTGGAATCTATTTATCTTATGGATCCGGAAGGGGTGACGCGAGCTGCGTCCAATTATCAACATTCGCGTAATTTGTCTTTCATGGGCAAAAATTATGCTTTCAGGCCGTATTTTAAGGCCGCTCTTGCAGGTAATGAAGGCTCCTATTTTGCTGTCGGTGCCACCACAGGTTTGCCGGGTCATTTTATATCTAGCCCAGTGCTCGGTAAAAAAGGAGCTGTTATTGGTGTCCTGGCGGCCAAAATTGATGCCGCTACCTTGTCGGTAATGTGGCAATCCTCTGAAGACCTGGGTTTTATTACCAATGCCAGTGGCGTAATCATCTTGTCTAACAACAGCTCATGGTTGTATCAAACCATCGAGCCCTTAAGCGCGCCTCAGTTGACCTTAATTCGCGCACAGAAACAGTTTGCTGGCAAAGTACTGCCACACTTTTCGTGGCAAGTCGTGGACCCGTCAATGGTCACGGTGGAAGGTAAGGACTACCTGTATACCCCCCATGATATCGGCAATTCTGGTTGGGTATTACACCTGTTGTCGGATCCTGCTAGGGCAAAGAAAAATGCGGCCTTTGTGGCTTTAGTGGTGAGCGTATTAGTGCTGCTATTACTAAGTTGGGCCCTCACTGTAAGGTCTAGGGTGATCAAAAATTCACTCGCAAAAAGTGAGCAAGATCGGCGTCAGCTAGTCACTATGAACGATAATTTAGGCGCCGAAATAAAGGAACGTCATCGGGCAGAAAGGCGACTTTCTTTAGCCCAGAAAAAGTTGCTGCAGGCGAGCCGAATGGCCGCCTTAGGTCAATTATCAGCGGCGGTGATACACGAACTTGGCCAACCGTTGGCGGCCTTTAAAAACTACCTTGCGGCGGCTGAAATTGATCCTGAAGGCGAGGATATGGCTCAGTTGTTGGGAAACTTAGATGCAGTGGCCATGCGTATGCAAAGTACCACGTCGCAATTGAGGTTTTTTTCTCGGCCGGATGAAACCAAATTTATCCCCGTGGAGCTTAATTTAGTGGTCAATAATGCAATTAAGCTGTCACAGGCTCAGTGTGCTGATGCTAGGGTGGATTTGCATTGGAATCCGGACTCGCAGATGGTAGCCCAGGTTATGGGGCAGAGCTTGCGCTTAGAACAAGTGGTGGTTAACCTATTGATCAACGCCTTTGCTGCGATCAATGGCGGCGGTAATGTTTGGCTTAGCTTAGACTTGGATCAAGACCGCTGGTTGTTGAGAGTGGCCGATGATGGCCCTGGTTTTGGCAGTCAAGACCCCGAAGAGTTATTTGAAGCTTTTTATACCACCAAGGCCAGTACCAATGGTATGGGTCTAGGCTTGGCCATTAGTGCGGCTATCATCAACGAACATCAGGGCCAAATTTGGGCGCAAAAAAGCATCTACGGTGGCGCTGAGTTTGTTGTCACCATTCCTAGTAAGAAGTGAGATTGAGTGAACAATATGTTTTCAGCCTTTAGCGTTTTGATTATCGATGATGATGCGGAAGTAAGGCAGTCTTTAGTGCATCTATTTGAACGGGCCAAGTGGCAGGTGAATCACCTAGCCAACGCCGTTAATGGCGTAAAAAAGATTATATCTAGCAATCCAGATTTAGTCATTTGCGACGTTAAAATGCCTGGTATTAGTGGTTTGCAGCTGTTTGAAGAAGCTTTGTTAAGTGAACTGTCGCCACCCTTTATCTTTGTCTCAGCCCATGCGGATGTGGCCATGGCTGTGAAGGCCATGCAACAGGGCGCCTACAGTTTTTTAGAAAAACCATTTGACCCAAAACGGCTGTTGATGGCGGCACAAAACGCCGCCAAGCAGTTTCGTTTACAACGTCAAAACCGTCAATTACACGCTCAGTTGGCGGCCCTGTCTGGGCTAGATCAGTTGCTCGTAGGCAATAACCCAGAGTTGGTAAAAGTTAGGGGCGATATACATCAGTTTGCCCCACTAATGGCACCTGTGATGCTGCACGGCGAGACGGGTTCTGGCAAAGAACTGGCTGCGCGGGCCTTGCACAATTTATCACAACGCTCCAGTCAGCCCTTTGTTACGGTGGATTGCTCGGCCATGGCGAGCGATTATTTTGATGTCATGATGTTTGGTTCTTCCACCCAAGCAACCTGCTATTTGCACGCCGCTGAAGGGGGCACCTTGTTCTTGGATGAGCCCAGTGCTTTGTCTAATGATCAGCAGGCTGCGCTACTGCGGGTGGTGGACACGGGGCAATACCATCAGGCCGACTCAATTGTTGTTAAAAGTGCCAATGTGCGCATTGTGTCAGCTACCAATGGCAACATTGAGCAGCAAAGGTCTAGCGGGCAATTACGAGAAGATTTAGCGTTTCGGTTGAATAATTTTGCTATTGTCATGCCTCGGTTACGGGATTTTAGCGACGACATTTACATGCTGTTTAATTATTTTAGCGAACACTATTTCCGTCTTTACGATGTTCCATTAGTGCCACTGGATGCGGATGATATTAGTAGTATTATGGCCCATTTATGGCCTGGTAATGTAAGGGAGCTTAAACACTTGGCCCAGCGCCGTGTGGTGCGCTGCCAACAAGGGGATAGTTCTGTCTCTTTGGCCATGAGTCAGATGGCAGGGGCGCGTAATAATGCGAATAAATCTATGCTACGGCCTGCCGTAGCGGCTTTTGAACGAGCGCTTATCGCTCAGAGTTTGATTGATCATCAAGGTAAAATGGACCTAGTAGCCGAAAGCCTAGGTATTGGTCGACGGACTTTAAATGAAAAAATGGTCAAGTTGGACTTGGACAAGTCCAACTTCATCTAACAGGCGGTTTTCCGCAAGTCCGTCGAGCCGTTGCTGGCGATTATCTTCCTATTCAAAAACCCCATTGGCCACGTAGACTATTGCTACAAAAATAACCAACGGGAATTATTATGTTTAATAGAGCAATTAAAACAGGTTTATGTGCAGCCGTAGCCTTGGCCGTTTCTGGCGAAGTCTTAGCTGTGCAGTGGGATGTATCATTGTGGGGCAAAAAGCGTGCATTTACCGAGCACGTAGAAAAGATGGCCGAGCTGGTAAGTGCCAAAACCAATGGCGAATTCACTCTCAATATATCTTATGGTGGCTTATCTAAGAACAAAGAAAACTTAGATGGCATTGCTATTGGTGCCTTCCAAATGGCCCAGTTCTGCGCTGGTTATCACCGGGATAAGAACCCATCGATCACCGTACTTGAGCTTCCGTTCCTAGGCGTTGAATCCCTAGAGCAAGAACGCGCTATCTCTCAGGCGGTTTACCAGCACCCAGCGGTGCAAAAAGATTTATCCCGTTGGAATGCGACTTTACTGATGCCTTCTCCCTTGCCTCAGTACAATCTAGTGGGCGTGGGCGACGGCCCCAAAACTTTGGACGATTTTGCCGGTTTAAGTGTGCGCGCTACGGGCGGCATTGGTAAGGCCATGGCCGCCGTAGGTGCGGTACCCACGTCTATGTCGGCATCCGAAGTACGCCAGGCATTAGACAGTGGTGTGGTTAAAGCGGTTGCTTTTGCCCCCCACGCGCATATGTCTTATGGCACCGTGGAAACTGGCAAGTGGTGGACCACCAACCTCAATCCCGGCACAGTGAATTGCCCAGTGGTAGTGAATACTGATGCACTCGCAGATTTATCAGACGCTCATCGTGACGCCCTGTTAGGGTCTGTTGATGCGGCGTTAGATCACTATATTGCAACCTACAACGGTAAGACAATGGATGCCTGGGGACCTACGTTAGAAGCTAAGGGCATTCAGTCAATCTCGTATACCGCTGATGAACTGGCCGCCTTTAAAACTAAAGTAGCGGGTCCAGCAGCTGCAGCTTGGATAGAAGATACTGCGGCTAAAGGTTTGCCGGCGCAAGAATTGTACGATCTAGTCACAGGACTCATTGCCAAATAAGGCAATTTCACCAATAGCCCATACCTGTCTCAAAGGGCAGGTATGGGCGCGGAGGTAATATGGCGGGTGTAGGCCAAGTGATTGAAAATGATTCACGCTTAAGTAGAGTGGATCAGCAATTACACAAGTTAGAATCAATTCTGGCATTGGTTAGTGGTTTGGCCATATTTAGCCTTATGTTATTAGCTGTGGTGTCTGTTTTTGGGAGACACTTTTTCAACATGCCTTTACCTGGCTATGTGGACTGGATAGAGCAAGCAATGCCCCTCATTGCGTTTATGGGTATAGCATACACACAGCGTAACGGCGGCCATATTCGTATGGATATGCTGGTGGCTCAGCTTCATGGCCGAGCTCTGTGGTTGTTTGAATGGATCACCAGTTTATGCGTTTTGGTATTAATGCTATTGCTCATTTGGGGCTCTTGGTCGCACTTTTCTCGTAGTTTTGACCCTTCCATGCCTTGGTGGAGTCGTGATAGTTCTATGGATATTGCGCTGCCTCTTTGGCCCGCCAAGTTAATGGTGCCACTGGCATTTTCTGTGTTGGCCCTGCGTATGGTCATTCAATTATGGGGTTTTGCCCACGCCTTTATCACTAACGCCACAGTGCCTGTGGCAGTACCCTTAGTTTTAGATGCTGCCACTCAGGCCGCGGCAGAATCTGAATACATTAATGATGAGATACAACCGTCATGAGCAGTATGGAAATTGGTATTATTGTTTCATTGGGCATGCTGGTCATGGTCATTATCGGTATGCGGGTTGCCTTTGCTGCAGCCTTGGCCGGTATGGTGGGTTTGATATGGATTTTTTGGGCCAAAAAAGGCTTTGATCCTAGTGCTTTTTGGTGGGCTTTGGGAGTGGCAACTAAAACCGCAGGGCAGGTGCCCCATTCTAAAATCTCGGCCCAGGCACTTTCTCTCATCCCTACCTTTATATTAATAGGTTACCTTGCTTATCATGCAGGGTTAACCAAAGCCTTATTTGAAGCCGCAAAACGTTGGGTAGGTTGGTTGCCCGGCGGTATGGCCGTAGCTACGGTATTCTCTACCGCAGGTTTTGCTGCGGTGTCGGGTGCTTCTGTTGCAACTTCGGCCGTGTTTGCCCGTATCGCCATTCCAGAAATGCTCAAAGTGGGTTATGACAAGCGCTTTGCAGCGGGCGTTGTTGCTGCCGGCGGTACCTTGGCTTCGTTAATACCCCCTTCAGCTATTTTGGTGGTGTACGCCATCATTGTGGAGCAGGATGTGGGCAAGTTACTGTTAGCCGGTTTTGTTCCTGGTGCTTTTTCGGCATTAGTTTATGCCGGCTTAATTATTGGCATCGCTGTTGTTAAACCAGGATTTGGCCCGTCTGTGTCGGGTTATACATGGGGCGAACGTTTTAAATCATTACCTCCTGCCTTGCCGATCGTGGCAGTGGTGGCAATCATCATTTTGTTTGTCTACAACCCCTTTGGTGACGCCATTGGCACCCCCACAGAAGGTGGCGCATTAGGTGCCTTTGTGGTGTTTTGTATTGCCTTGCTTAATGGTATGCGTTGGTCGGCGCTTAAAGAAGCCTTATTAGAGTCAGCTAAACTGGCGGTAATGATCTTTACCATCATCTGGGGGGTGCTGATTTTTGTGCGCTTTTTAGGTTTTGCCGGTTTACCCTCGGCTTTTTCCGACTGGATTACCTCCCTTGATCAAAGCCCGATGCTCACCTTAGTGTTGATCCTCTTGGCTTATGCCGTGTTAGGCATGTTTATGGATGCTATTGGCATGTTATTGCTGACCTTGCCCGTGGTATATCCCGCGGTAATGGCCCTCAACGGTGGCGAATATGTGAGTGCAGCGGACAGCGTGTTTGGCATGTCTGGGCCTATGTGTGCCATATGGTTTGGTATCTTGGTGGTGAAAATGGCGGAGTTTTGTTTGATTACGCCGCCCATTGGCCTCAACTGCTTTGTAGTGGCTGGGGTGCGCGATGATTTATCGGTGCAGGATGTGTTTAAAGGCGTAACGCCATTTTTCATCGCCGATGCCTTCACTATTGCGTTGTTAGTGTCTTTCCCCGCCATTGT